>CAZVIY010000019.1:0-49477 GCA_964627425.1 uncultured Gemmatimonadota bacterium | reverse complement strand
TCCAGATGCCGTCGCCGCAGCCGGGGCCGCAGCCGCTGATGATGGTCCACGGCTTTCGCTCGCCCCGCCAGGCTCCGGCGTAGATCACGTCGGGGTCGGTGGGGTGGAGCTCCAGGTCCACCACGCCCACGCTGTCGGAGAGGGCCAGCACGTGCTCCCAGCTCTCGCCGCCGTCACGGGAGCGGAAGACGCCGCGCTCGGTGTTCTTCGTGAACGGGTGGCCCAGGGCCGCCACGTAGACCAGGTCCGGGTCCTCGGGATGGACCTCCACGGCGCCGATCTGTCCCGTCTCCCGGAGCCCCAGGTACGTCCAGCTCTCCCCCGCGTCGTCGCTCCGGTAGGCGCCGCGCCCCACGATCACGTTGGAGCGGATGCCGTCGGAGCCGGTGCCCACGTAGAGGACGGAGGGGTCGGAAGGGGCCACCCGGACGGCGCCGATGGAGGCGGTGGTGAAGCCGTGGCCGTCGGACAGGCTCTCCCAGCTGTTCCCGTGGTCGGCCGTCTTCCAGACGCCGCCGCCCGTACTCCCCATGTAGAACGTGTGCGGATGGGAGCGGTGTCCGGCCACGGCGGTGACCCGCCCGCCCCGGGACGGACCCACCGAGCGAAAGTCCAGCCCCTGGAAGAGGACGGGGTCCACGGGGGTGGCGTCCTGGTCGGCTCCCCCGCCGTCGGCGGTACGTGCCGCCTTCGCGCCGGGAGGTCCGGCCGGCTGGGCGACCGCCGGTGTGGCGCCGGGGGCGAGGAGCAGGAGGGCCGCGCCGGCGAGGACGGCGGCCACGCAGGCCAGGGGGCTCGAGCCGGCGAGGGCGGGGGCGGGGCGAGACGTCATGGAGGTCGGTCTCCTTCCGGGTCGCTTCCTGCGGGACGGCCCCTCGTCGGGGGCGGTCGGCGAACGGGCGGGGCGCGGGCCGACGTCGGCCGACTCCGCCGGCGGCACAAGGTAGGGGAGGGACGGCCGAGGGTCGAGGGCCCGACGGGCCGGTCAGCCCTCCTCCACCAGGGGACGGAGGTGCGCCATGAGGCTCTCCACGGTCTGGGGACCCAGGAGCCGCTCGTGGACCCGGCCCTGTGCGTCCACCACCAGCGTGGTGGGGAGGCCGTAGAGGCCGAAGTGACGGCCGGCCCACGCCTGGTCGGCACGGTAGAGGGGGAAGTCCACGCCGTGCTCCCGGGCGAAGGACCGGATCTCCCCGGCCGTCCCGGAGGAGACGGCGATGCCCAGGACGCGACCGCCGGACCCGCGGATGGCCTCGTCCACCTCCACCAGCTCCGGCAGCTCCCGCTCGCACGGGGCGCACCAGGTCGCCCAGAAGTTGATCACGGTGGGGCCGCCCACCAGCGACCGCAGGTCGTGGGAGGTCCCGTCCAGGTCCTCCAGCGAGACGTCGGGGAGCTCCTCCAGCTCGTGGATGTCCACTCCCCCGTAGGCGCTCGTCGCGGCGGCCCCGTCGGCCGAGGCCTCGCCGCCGGCGTCGCCGGCGTCGCCGGGACCGCAGGCGGAGAGCCCGACGCCCACCGCCACGGCCAGGGCGAGGGCGTCGGTCAGGGGAGCTCGGGTGAGGTCCATCGCGATGTCTCCTGGCGACGGTGATCGGCGTCGAGGCTCCCGGGCGGCTCCACGTGTGGGGAACCCGCGCGGGGGCACGTTAGTTTCCCATACCGACGGGACCCCCGTCGGGGTTCCCCGGCTCCGGACCGGTGGGGACCGGAGCCGCCCCCGATGGAGCCGACGGGAACGGGACGGCCGGGGAGGACGGGCGCGGCGGGTCGGCGTCCGGCTCCGTCGCCCCGGACACCCTCCTGGAGGTGGATTCCGCCCGGGTGGCCCGGCGGCTGGGGGGAGGCGAGGAGTGGAAGACGGACTTCTCCAGGATCCTGGTCCCGCCCGGCGAGATCCGGTCCGGGGGCCCGCCGAAGGACGGGATCCCCTCCATCGACGATCCGACGTTCGTGGACGTGAGCTCCGCCGACGGATGGCTCGAGCCCCGGGAGCCGGTGATGGTCGTCCGGCGGGAGGGGAGGGTAAAGGCCTATCCCCTCCGGATCCTCATCTATCACGAGATCGTGAACGACCGGATCGCCGGCCTGCCGGTGGCCGTCACCTACTGCCCGCTGTGCAACACGGCCCTGGTCTTCGACCGGCGGCTCGACGGCGGCCCGGTGGAATTCGGCACCACGGGTCGCCTCCGGAACTCGGACCTGGTCATGTACGATCGCCGCAACGAGACCTGGTGGCAGCAGGCCACCGGCCGGGCCATCGTCGGGGAGCTCGCGGGACGGCGGCTCGAGTTCCTCCCCTCCACCATGCTCTCCTGGGAGAAGGTGAAGGAGCTCCATCCGGGAGCCCGGGTCCTCTCCCGGGAGACGGGACACGGCCGGGACTACGGGCGGAACCCGTACGCGGGCTACGAGGAGCGGGGGCCCATCCCCACGTTCGCGCCGACCGGCTCCGACGGCCGCCTCCCGGCCATGGAGCGCGTGGTGACCCTCCCGGCCGTGGAGGAGGGCTGGGCGGCGCCCCACGGCCTCCTCCGGGAGCGCCGCGTGGCCAACGTCCGCCCGGACGGAGAGCCGCTGGTGGTGTTCTGGGAGCCCGGCCAGTCCAGCGCCGTGGACGCGGGCCGCGTGGCCGGAGGCCGGGACGTGGGCCAGACCGCCGTCTTCCGGCGGGAGGCGGACGCCCGGACCCTGACCTTCGAGTGGCGGGAGGGTGCGTTCACGGACCGGGAGACGGGCTCCCGCTGGAACCTGGCCGGCGAGGCCGTGGCCGGCCCGCTGGAGGGTACGTCCCTGGAGGCGGTCCCCCACGGCGATCACTTCTGGTTCGCCTGGGTGGCCTTCCGGCCCGAGACCCGGCTCTGGGACCCGGAGGGCTGAGGGCGCTCCGTCAGGGGGAGCCCGGGACCCACGCCATGCCGTCGGGCTCCCGACCGGCGGTGAGGGGCTCCGCCAGGGACCAGTCCTCCAGGTCGAGCACCGAGATCCGGTCGGCGCCGGTGTTGGCCACGTAGGCGATCCCGCCGTCCGGGGTGATCTGGATCCCCACGGGTGCGGCGCCCACGGCCATCCTCCGGCTCACCGTCCAGGAGTCCAGGTCCACCAGCGCCACCTCGTTCCCCCGGGCGTTGGAGACCAGCGCCCGGTCGCCCCCCGGAAGGACCGCGACCCGGATGGGGAAGTCGCCCACCTCCAGCGTCCGCGACACGGACGCCTGGCCCACGGGGATCTCCGAGAGGGTGCCGGCGGAGCGGTTCGTCACGTAGAGCCGGTCGCCGTCGGGGGAGAGGGCCAGGCCCTCGGCGCCGGCGCCGGTGGAGAGGTGCGTCAGCACCTGGCCGGTCGAGGCGTCCACCACGGTCACCGTCCCGCTCCCGATGTCGGCGGTGTAGACGCGGCCCGCCCTCTCGGCCACCGCCACCATGTGGGTGACCTCCTGGCCGGTCTCCACCTCCCGGAGGATCTCCCCCGAGGCCGGGTCCACGTGGAGCACGTGCCGGGAGCCCTCCGTGGTCACCCAGAGGGTGCCGTCGTCCAGCACCTGGATGCCGTGGGGCCGGCTGTGGGGGGAGAGGTCCAGGGTCTCCCGTACGCCCGGCTCCTCCAGGTCGACCACGGTGATGGTGCGTCCGGGCTCTTCGGCGCTCCCGTAGTCGGTGACGTAGGCGAAGCGGCCGTCGGGGGAGACGGCCACCTCGTGGGGGGACCGCCCCGTGGGGACGGTGGCCACCTCCCGGCCCGAGGACGGATCCAGCACCGACAGGCTGTGGCCGCTCTTGTTCACCACCAGCAGACGGGCTCCCGGGGCGTTATCGTAGTCCCCGTACCGGGCGTCGGCGCTCCCGGGGCCCGCGTCCTGAGCTCCGGAGGGAAGGGGAGCGGCGAAGAGGGGTAGCAGCAGGGCGGCGAGGCAGGCCGCCGTCCGAGGCATCCACAGGCTCGTCCTCATCGTCCATCACTCCCGGTGCTCGATTCGATTCCTGGCGTCGAGTCGTCTCCTCAACCTATCAGCAGGAGGGAAGTCATGAGCAGTGCCCTCGCGTTCCTCGTCCTCGTCGCCGGAGCCGCCGTCCCCGCCACCACCGCCCCGGCGGACACGGCTCTCGTCGTCCCGCCGGAGGACCGCCGGAGCCTGACCCTCACCCTCTACGGCCAGGGTTTCGGACTGGTGACCGACGTCCGTCGGGCCCGACTGGAGCCGGGCCGGGTGCGGCTCGACTTCGCCGACGTGGCCCCCGAGCTCCAGGAGTCCACGGTGCGCCTGGAGACGGGGGCGGGGCCGGGCCAGTTCAGGGCGCTGGAGCAGGGGTTCCGACGGGCCCGGCTCACCCCGGCGAGCCTGCTGGAGGCCTACGTGGGCCGCGAGGTGCGGGTCTATCCTCGGGACGCCACGGGCGTGGAGGGCGCCCCCGTGGAGGCGGAGCTCCTGTCCACCGAGGGCGGCCGGGTGCTCCGGATGGACGGACGGGTGACCTTCGACGTGGACGGTCGGCTCTCCTTCCCGGAGGTCCCCCGGGAGCTGGACGGACCCCCGACGCTGTCCTGGCTCCTGGACGTGGACCGCCGGACCGAGGAGCTGTCGGTGAGCTACCTGACCGACGGCGTGGGGTGGTCGGCCGACTACGTCCTGACGCTGGCCCCGGACGGGGATGCGGACGGCGCCGACGAGCGGGCGTCGCTGGCCGGGTGGGTCGAGCTGCGCAACGGGGCCGGCACGGACTGGCCCGACGCCCGGATCCAGCTCGTGGCGGGCGATGTACGCAGGGCCTCGGGTGACGGGGGTGGGCGGGCCGCCATGGCCATGATGGAGGCGGCCCGCGCCGACGCTCCGGGCGCGGGACGGGAAGAGCTGTTCGCCTACCACCGGTACAGCCTGGAACGGCAGGTCACCCTCCCGGCGGGCTCCACGAAGCGGGTCTCCCTCCTGGAGGCGGACGGAGTGGAGGTGACCCGTCGGTACGAGGTCCGGGCCTCGTCGGGTGCCTTCCGCAACCAATCGAGCGGAGGGCCCGACGAGGAGCCGGTGAACGTGGTGCTGGAGCTGGAGAACACGGAGGAGCGGGGGCTGGGGATGCCCCTGCCCGCCGGGGTGGTTCGGGTGTACGCCGGCGACGGCGGAGGTGACGGCGCAACGGGGAGCGGCGGCGCGTTCCTGGGGGAGGACCGGATCGGGCACACGCCGGAGGGGGAGACGCTGGAGCTGGTCCCGGGGCGCGCCTTCGACCTGACGGCCGTGCGGGTCCAGACCCACTACGAGGCCCTGGGCCGGTGCGCGTCGGAGTCGGCGTGGGAGATCCGGCTGCGGAACGCCCGGGAGGAGGCGGCGCAGGTGCGGCTGGTGGAGCCCGTCTCGGGCGAATGGGAGATCCTGGAGTCCTCCCATGCCCACGAGCGGGTGGACGCGGGTACCTTCCGGTTCGACGTGGAGGTCCCGGGGGAGGGGACCGAGACGGTCCGGTACCGGATCAGGGTGAGCTGGTGCTGAGGACCGGCGGTCAGCCGCGCCGCAGCTCCTCGGCCAGCTTGGAGAGGAGGCGGGCCACCGTCTCCCGCTCCCGGGCGGTCAGCTCCTCCGGGGGCCGGTGGAGCTGGACATGGAAGCGGCCGTCCTCCCGGGAGGAGTAGTCGAAGGACTCGAGATGCCGGACCCTGCTGACGCGCTCCTCGATCTCCCGGAGGATGCGCTGCGACTCGGCTTCGCGTTCGTCGTTCGAGTCCTCGCCGCCCGACCGTTCGTCGCCGACCACCGCTCCTCCTCGCCAGGACCCGCTCGGAAGATCCGTTCTCCCGCCCGGAGCTCGGGCGGACCGGGGAGAATATAGCTCACCGGCTCCCCGTGATGAAAGCGTCCCGGCGGTAAGCGTCTGGCCTGGCCGTCGGGCGCGGCCCGGCGGTCGAGCTCAGCCCGGCGATCAGCCTCGTGCCGGCAGCAGCCGCCGGAGCCGCCGGCTGGCCCACACGGCCGCCGCGGGGCCCAGGGCCAGGGCGGGGAAGGCCCACCGCCAGCCCGCGGCCTCCACCATCTCCGGCACCCCCTGGATGGTGACCATGGTGAGGAGGAAGCCCAGCGACGTCTGGAGGGTGAGCGCCGTGCCCACGGCGTGCGAGGGCGCCACCTCGGTGACCAGGGCGCTGAACTGGGCCGAGTCGGCCACCACGAAGAACCCCCAGACCCACGTCACGACGGCCAGGATCCAGAAGGGGCCGCCGTGGAGGAAGCCCACGCCAAGGGCGCACGCGCCGCTCGCGAGGAGCGCCCGCTCCACCAGCACGGTCCGGCCGATCCGGTCCGCCGCCCAGCCGCCCCACACGCAGCCCGCGCCGCCGGCGGCCACCGCCCCGAAGGCGACCGCCTCCACGGCGTCCGGGCCCGGGACCTCCCACCCGGCGGCCCGGGCCGCGGCCGCCCCGGAGAGCAGGAACGCCGGTGTCCAGGTCCACATGGCGTAGAGCTCCCACATATGGCCCAGGTAGCCGCCGATGGCCAGGCGGGTCTCCCGGTGGCCCAGGACGCCCCCCACCAGGGACCAGTCGAAGGGCCTGCGGTCGAAGGCGAAGGGGCCGTCGCGGTAGCCCACGGCCACCAGGAGGGCGGCGCCCACGGCGGCGGAGGAGGCGGCCAGCACCACCCGCTCCAGGGTGGCGCCCTCCAGGGCGTGGACCAGGTACGGCGTGGCCTTCCCCACGGTGAGGGCGCCCACCACGGTGCCGATGGCCAGCCCCCGGGCCGACCGGAACCAGGTGGCCACCATCTTCATGGCGGGTGGGTAGACGCCGGCCAGGAAGAACCCGGTGAGGAAGCGGGAGGCCAGGGCCGCGCCGTAGGAGGGGGCGACCAGGAGCGCCGCGTTGGCGCCGGCCGCCAGGAGGGCACTCCCGGCGAAGTAGCGCCGGGCGGGGATCACGTCGGCCAGGTTCAGCACCGCCGCCGCGGCGGTGCCCGCCACGAAGCCGAGCTGGACCGACGTGGTGAGCCAGCCCGCCTGGCTCGCCGAGAGGTCCCACGCTTCCCGGAGCTCCGGCGCCACGGCGCTGGCGGTGAACCAGAGGGACATGCCGAGCAGCTCGGCCGCCGACAGGAGGGCCAGCATCCCCCAGCGGCGGGCGGGCGTCCCGTCGTCACGGTCCACTGCGTCTCGCGGCTCTTCGGACCTCATGCATCCTCCGGGCAGGAGCGTCTCCGGGAGCGTAGCGCGCCGGCCGGGCGCCGGGCAACCGCCGCCGACCCGTCTCCGACCCGTTTCCGGCCCGGGACCGTTGAGTTCCCGTGCCGTGCCGGACTATCCTCCCTGCATGCGGATCCTGGTGGCCACCCGAGACGAGGTGTTCCTCCTCGACCCCGGCGAGGGCGCCCTCCGCCCGGCCGGGGATCCGGGCGCTCGCCCCACCTGCCTGGCTGCCGAGGCCGCCTCCGGACGGGTCTGGTGCGGCACGGAGGACGGGATCCGGACGAGCGACGACGGCGGCGGGAGCTGGGAGGCCGCGGGGCTGCCGGGTGAAGAGGTCACCGCCGTGGCCGCCGATCCCACCGAGCCCGGCGAGGCGTGGGCCGGGACCGAGCCGAGCGCGGTCTACCGGAGCTCCGCGGGAGGGACGCGGTGGGAGCGGGTCGGCGGGCTCCGGGAGCTCCCCTCGTCGGACGAGTGGTCCTTCCCGCCGCGTCCCGAGACCCACCACGTGCGCTGGATCGCCCCCCATCCCGGGCAGGCGGGCCGGCTGTGGGTGGCCATCGAGGCCGGGGCGCTGGTGCGGACGCCGGACGGCGGCGCGACGTGGCACGATCGCGTCGCCGGAGGGCCACGGGACACCCATGAGATCGCCATTCACCCGGCGCGTCCCGAGACCCTGCGGATCTCGGCCGGCGACGGCTACTTCGAGAGCGACGACGGAGGCGAGAGCTGGCGGCGGCCTCGGGAGGGACTGGAGGTGGGCTACCTGAGGAGCGTGGCGGTCGATCCCGGGGACCCGGACGTGGTGGTGATCTCGGCCGCCTCCGCCGCCCGCTCCGCCTACCAGGCGGGCCGGGCCGACGGCCGCCTCTACCGGCGGGTGGGCGAGGGTCGGTGGGAGCGGATCACCGACGGGTGGCCGGAGGAGCCGGAGGCAATCGCGCCGCTCCTGATCTCCGGACACCGCCCCGGCGCGCTCTGGGCCGCCGACGAGCGGGGCGTCCACCGGTCGGAGGACGGCGGCCGGTCCTGGCGCCGGGCGGCGCCCTTCCCGCGGACGCCGCCGTGGCTCCGGGGGCTGGCGGCGGTGGAGGTGGCCTGAGGGGGAGGAGTCCCACCGCGCCCCATCAGGGCGGGGACTGCACCGCCTGCATGAGGAGCTCGAGACCGTCCTCGAGGGCCCGTCGCCCCTCCCGGGAGCCCCTGTACTTGCCCAGCCGCACCACGGCCAGGTCGTGGCTCGGGATCATGATGACGTACTGGCCGCCGGCGCCGGCGAAGTAGGTGGCCTCTTCCGGGACGGGGAAGGACCGGGTGCCGTTCACCCACTGGAAGGCGCCGCCGTAGATCGGCCTTCCGTCGGCGACCCAGGCGGGGGCGGGGGTACGGGCGTATTCGGCGTATCCCTCCGGCAGGATCCGCTCGCCGTCCCAGACGCCGTCCTGGAGCCACAGGTTGGCCAGCCGGGCCCAGTCCCGGCCCGACATGTAGTCGTAGCCCTGGGCCAGGAAGTTTCCGAAGGGGTCGGTGGAGATCACGGCGCTCCGGATCCCGATCCTGTCGAAGAGGGCACGCTGCGGGAAGGCGTGGTAGTCCTGGCCCCGCTTCTCCACGGCCAGGCGAACCAGGTAGTTGGTGAGCACCGGGTCGGTGTTACGGTACCGGCCCACCGTGTTGGGGGGCCACTGGCGGGGCCGGGTGGCGGCCCACTCGAAGGAGTTCACCCGTCCGGTGTACAGGTAGAGGTGGTCGGGATAGCCGGCCAGGGGGTCGAAGTCGGGGTCCTGGGGCGCCCGGATCCGGATCCCCGAGGACATCCGCATGATGTCGCCGATGCGGATCTCCCCCCGGGGGTCGCCCTCCCGCTGCCACTCGGGGACGGGCGCGGGCTGCCACAGCTCGTAGGCTCCCTGCTGGATGAGGACGCCCATGAGGGTGCCGGTGAGGCTCTTCCCCATGGACCAGCTCTCCAGCGGCGTGTGGATCCCGATCCCCTCGCCGTATCGCTCGCCGACGATCCGTCCCCTGTAGGTGACCAGGAAGACCTGGGTCATGGCCTCCGGCGGACCGAAGCCCGTCACCACCGCCTCGGCCACCTTCGCCATGTCCAGCCCGGCGGGCGGCGGCTCGTCCGGCAGGATGTCCCCCATGGGCCACGGCGTGGTGGAGGGATCCGGGAGGTCGGGCCGCACCCTCGTGGGGGTGAAGAAGACGGAGTCGGCGCCCACGGGCCGGGTGACGCATCCCTGGCTCGCGTACCGCTTCGCCGCCAGCGTCGTGCCCGAGGCGAGGGTGAGACGCACCTCCTGCCGGGCGCGGTCGACGACCGTGTCGGTCACGAATCGTCGCCACTCGTACGGCCCCGTGAAGTAGCCCACGTTCTCGGCGGCGTCGGCGGGCTCGAGCCCGGTGATGAAGACCCCCGCGCACAGGGTGGCCGCGAAGCCCGAGGTGTGGTGGACCAGGGGATCGCCGGGCGGCGGCTCCCACTCCGTCGGGAGCTCCAGGGAGTCCCCCCGGGCGACGAGCGCCGTGGTCCCCTCCTCCCCCGAGTCCGTCGGGGCGCACCCCGTCGCCAGCGCGGCGGTGGCGATGCAGGCGACGGCGACGACGACGGGGGAGCGGAACGGGCGGGAGGTGAGCACGCGGGGGTCCTCCTGCTCGGGAATCGGAGCTCGGCGGCCGGCCCCAGGATGGGCGCGGCGCACCCGGCCGGCAAGGGTCCTGCGCCGTGTGCCGGGGTCCGGCGGTACGTCCCGGACCAGCCCCGAGCGGTTCCGGACGTCGGGTTCGCCCGTCCGGGCCCTTCCCCCGGGGCACCGGGCCGGGGACTTGTGGATGTACAGCCACAAGCCCGGTGGGGAGAAGGTCGACCGTCGGCCAGGCGAAACTTTCGGCCGCCGACGGCCGTCGGGAGAGGGGGAGCGTGGCGCGTGGACACCTGCACGGGAGGCGAGATGGAGGGCGAGGCGCGGACGGCGCGGAGCGGGCTGGTACGGTCGAGCTCCGAGAAGTGGCTGGCGGGGGTCTGCGGCGGGATCGCCGCCCGGCTGGGCGTATCGCCGCTGGCGGTGCGGATCGGCTGGCTGATCCTGAGCCTCTTCCCCGGGCCCATGTGGGTGGTCTACGTGGCGCTCTGGATCATCCTCCCGGAGGAGCCGACCCGAGGGTGACGGCACGGCGAGGTCCCGCCGACGGTCGCCGCCCGGGTCGGGTGGGCGGCGGAGGACCTCACCGGAGGTCACGGCGGGCCAGCGCACTCACCATGTCCACGAGGAACGTGAGGCCCACGTAGAAGATCAGCGTGCCCAGGACCGTCGAGTAGTCGAAGCTGGACATCTGTTCCTGGAGCAGCCGGCCCAGGCCACCGGCGCCCACCAGCCCCACCATGGCCGTGGCCCGGATGGCCACCTCCCACCGGTAGAGCAGGTAGGCGGTGTTCCGGGGGACGGTGGCCGGGAGGACCCCGTACAGGAAGATCTGGGGCCCGGACGCACCCTGGGCCTTCAGCGCCCGGAGGGGGCGGGCGTCCAGGTTCTCGGTGACCTCGGCCATGAGACGCCCCAGGACCCCCAGCGTGTAGACCCCCAGGGCGACGGCGCCCGGCAGGATCCCGGGGAAGAGCACCAGCAGGAAGACGAGGGCCCAGATGGGCGCCGGTACCGCCCGGAAGAAGAGGAGGGCCGCCCGGGTGAGGCCGAAAGCCAGCGCTCCCGGCCATCCCCGCTCTCCCTCCGCCCCCGATCGCCGGAGCACACCGCCCGGGAGGAAGAAGTTGTTGGCGGCGGGGAAGGAGAGCAGCAGTCCGCCGACGCCGGCGATGACGATGGCCAGCACCGACATGGCCAGGGTGTCGGCCGAGGCGTCGATCATCCCGCCGAGCCCACCGGCTCCGAGGGCCGGCGGCCAGGCGTCCCGGGCCAGGTCGGTGGCCAGGCCCCACGTCCGCCCGGCCACCAGCTTGCCCCAGCCGGCGTCCACCCAGACGAGGGAGAGGACGGCCAGGGCGCCGATTCCCAGCCACGTGCCCCGGATCACCGGGTCTCCTCGGCCGCTTCGGAAGGTCCCGCCGTCGTCGTCGTCGGTCGCCGTGATCTCGATACGGTGGGGCGAGCCGAGGCGGCGGCGCACCACGCCGCTCCACAGGTCGGTGAGACCGGTGAGGAGGATCAGCGCCCCGAGGAACGTCCACATCTCCTGGTACCGGAGGGACTGGAGGCTCAGGAAGATCTGATATCCCAGTCCGCCCGCGCCGATGATCCCCAGCACCGCCGCCGATCGGATGGAGCACTCCAGGCGGTAGAAGGCGTAGGAGACCAGGTCCGGGAGCGCCTCGGGCACCAGCCCGTACAGGAAGGCCTTGGGCGTGCTGGCCCCGGCGCTCCGGAGCGTCTCGAAGGGCCGACGGTCGGCCTCGTCAAGGATCTCCGAGTAGACCTTGGCCACGATGGCGCCGAACGGGATCCCGATGGCCAGGATCCCCACCAGGGGGTCCAGCCCGAAGATCTCCACCAGGAGCACGCCCCAGATGATCTCGTGGATCCCCCGGGGCAGGGCCAGGAGGCCGCGCACCGTGAGCCACGGCGTCCGGAAGCCAAGGCGCCGGGGGCCGCCGCGACCCGTCATGACGCTCCGCCACCAGGTCTCCGAGGAGAGGACGCCGCCCACCGTGCCGATGACGAGGCTCAGGAGGGTCCCGAGGACGGCGAAGCCCAGGGTGACCAGCGTCGCCTCCAGGGTGAGCGCCAGGAAGCTCCCCGACAGCTCGGGGTGGAAGGCGGCCTCGACGAATTCCAGGAAGAGGGTCCAGCCGCCCTCGTTGACCGGATCGCCCCCGACGATGCCCGTCCGTCCCACGGACCAGGCCAGGGCGGCGGCCGCCGCCAGGACCCACGCGAGCCTCCGGCTTCGATACCAGGGCGAGCCCGAGGTCCGACGGTCCGGATCGGCCGGGCCGGCCTCCAGCTCGGCCGGGGAACGGGCGCCCGCCCCCGGCGCGCCCTCAGGGCCTGCCGGGGACACCTTCCAGCCGGTAGAGCTCGTCCATCATCTCCTCGGTCACGTCCTCCGACGGCACGTCGAAGAGCACCCGTCCCTTTCGCAGGCCCACCACCCGCTGGCAGTGGCTCAGGGCGTAGTGGATGTCGTGGAGGCTGAGCACCGCCGTCCGGCCGCCCTCGACGCTCAGGTCCCGGATCAGGTCCATCACCGCCCGGCTGTTCTCCCGGTCCAGGCTCGCGATGGGCTCGTCGGCGAGGAGCGCGTCCGGGTCCTGGAGGAGGACCCGGCTGAGGGCCACGCGCTGCTTCTCCCCGCCGGAGAGATCGTCGGTACGCTGGTAGAGCTTCCCCTCCAGGCCCACCCGGCGCAGCGCCCGCCGGGCCTCTTCCTCGCCCTGGGGGCGGATCAACGACCAGGCGGCCCGGAGCCAGGACCAGCTCCCGAGCCGACCGGCGTTCACGTTGTGGACGACCTTCAGCGGTCCCACCAGGTGGAACTGCTGGTAGACCGTCCCGATCCGCCGCTGGATCCGGCGGAGCTCTCCGGCCGACAGCCCGGCCACGTCCCGGCCGAAGAGCCGGACCGAGCCCTCGGTGGGCGTCAGCGTGGCGTTCAGGAGGTTGATGAGCGTGGTCTTGCCCGCCCCGCTGGGCCCGGCCAGCGCCACGCGCTCTCCGGGGCCTATGGAGAGGTCGACGCCCCGCAGGGCCGTCTCGGATCCGTAGCGCTTGGTGACGTCCTCCAGCTGGAAGACGGACTCCCCGGTCACGGTCGGTCCCTCACCGGATCTTCCCGATCTCGCGTCCGATCTCCTCGATCTCCGCGTAATTGGAGTTCTCCGTCGGGATGAACTCCTGGGCGCCGAACATGTCGAGGATCTGTCGCCCCGTGGCGGTCGTGGTGTCCAGGGCGGTGAACGCGTCCGTGACCCTCTGGACGAAGTCCTCCCCGTAGCGCTCGGTCACGTCCGGGCGGATGACCCAGTGATAATCGTAGTAGGTCGGCGTACGCCAGATGACCTCGACCCGGCTCGTGTCGGCACGCCCCTCGGCCACCCGGGCGTCCCAGACGAGGGCGTTCAGGGCCCCGGCCCGGTAGCTCCCGGCCTCCACCAGCTTGATGGTACGGTCGTGGGAGCCGGAGAAGCCGGGCTCGCCGCGGAAGTCGTCCAGGGAGAGGCCCGCCTGCTGGAGGTAGTACTGGGGCATGAGACGGCCGGAGGTGGAGATCTCGCTCCCGAAGGTGAAGGTACGCCCCTCGAGCTGTGAGAGGCCCGAGACGTCGTCGACCGGCCGGAGGTCGGAGGAGGTGCTGGCGATGAAGACCGACCGGAACTCCCGGTCGATGCCCCGCTGGAGGATGGCCCGGGCCCCGTCCACCTGGCGACGGGCCTGGACCCCGGTGAGGCCGCCGAACCAGACCATGTCCAGGTCGCCGGTCTTGAAGGCCGTGACGGCGGCGGCATAGTCTGTGACCGGCTCGTAGCGGACCGGCACCCCGAGCTCGCTCTCCAGGTAGTCGGAGAGTGCCCCGTAGGTCCGCTGGAGGACCTCCGGGTCCTGGTCGGGAATGGCACCGAGGGTGAACGTCGCCGCCCCGGGCCCGTCGTCGGCGCCGCACGCGGCGACGCCGCCGAGGGTCAGGAGGGCCAGGACGGTGGAGATCACGGGGCCGGGCTGCGGGCGACGGGAGATCATGATCGGTTGCTCCTCCGGGACGGCGACGGTCGGCGGGACACGCAGGTGGTGAGCGGGAGGCAGCGGGAGCAAATCTCCTGCCGGCCGGGGCGCGTCCTCGACGGGGCTCGGAGCCCTGAGACGGGGGTCGGGAGGATGCCGGGCCGGATCGTGGACGGTCCCCCGGGGTAACCGCATTACGACAAACGGCGCCCCCTCGCCGGAGGGGAGCACGAGGGACGAACGAACTGGAGCCGAGAAACCGATGACGAGACTTTTCGACAGTACGGCCCGCACGCTGCTCGTGTCAGTGACGGCACTGGCCCTCTCGGCCTGCGTGTCCTCGGGCACGGTGCAGGCCCAGCAGTCCAGTAGCTCGGCCACGAGCTCCCAGGTCCTGGTTCCTCCGCTGCAGGTGACCGGCGGCGTGGAGGACGATCTCGGGAGGAAGGTCTCGGAGCAGGTCTACGAGCGCCTCCAGAACTTCGACGTCCTCTCCGCCGTCGACGAGGACGACGTCGAGGACGCCATGGACAAGTTCGATCTGGACGAGGACGAGATGACGCCGATCCAGTGGCGGCAGCTCGCCAACCAGATCGGCGCCGGCCTGGTGCTCTCGGGCCAGGTCTCGCGTGGGACGGGCGGAGACGACTATCAGTTCGACGTGGCCTTCGTCGACGTGAGCAGCGGCGACGAGCTCAGCGTGGAGCCGTTCGGCGCCAGCGGAGGGGACGACGACGTGGCCCGTGACGCCGCCGACACCATCTCCGAGGCCCTCCAGCGACAGGTCCGCTTCCTCCGGCGACTCTCCTTCTGCAACGACTACTACCAGTCCGACCAGTACGAGGACGCCCTGAACAACTGCAACCAGGCCCTGGAGGTCAATCCCAACAGCTCGAGGGCCCTGATGCTGCGGGGACGGGTGTACATGGGACTGGAGGACTGGGAGAGCGCCCGGGAGGACCTGGCCAGGGTGGTGGAGGCCAGCCCCTCGAACACCGACGCCCTCCAGTCCCTGGCCTACGCCCACGCCCAGATGGGCGACCAGCAGCGGGCCATGGAGCTGTACCGCGAGTACCTGACGTTCAATCCCGACGACGACGACGTCCGGCTGGCGGTGGCCTACGACCTGGCGAACGCCGGGGCCAGCGGCCAGGCCATGCGGATCATCCAGGAGGGCCTGGAGCGGGACTCCACGGCGACCCCCCTCTGGGAGTATCTCGGGCTGGTGTCCCTGCAGGCGGGCACCCAGGGGTCCGAGGCCCAGACGGGCGCTAGCGCCCAGGTGACCGACACCACGGCCATCCGCACGGCCGTGGACGCCTACGAGCGGGTCCTGGCCCAGAAGGACTCCGTCGACGCACAGCTCCTCCGGAACACCATCGCCGCCCACCGGCTCATCGGCGACCTGGAGGGCGCCCTGGAGTTCTCGGAGCAGGCGCTTGAGCAGTATCCGGACAACGCCAGCCTGTGGTCCAATCGGGCCGACGTCCTGGCCGAGATGGGCCGGCAGGACGAGGCCATCGAGGCGCTGAACAGGCTGCTCGAGGTGGACGAGGACTACCCCAACGCCTACCAGAAGCGGGCCACCTTCCGCCTGGAGCAGGGCGACACGGAGGGCGCGATGGAGGACTTCCGTACCGCCGTCGAGCGCGGGGCGGACCCCGATCAGGTGGCGAACCGGATCTTTTCGCTGGCCTACAACCAGTTCTTCGAGAACCAGCGGTACGGAGAGGCCCTGCCGCTGTTCCAGAGGTCCCTGGAGCTGGCCGAGGAGTCGCAGACGCGCCAGCAGATCCAGTTCTTCACCGCCTGGACCTACTTCCAGCGGGGGATGGCCATCGACCAGGCCAACGAGCAGGAGGCCTGCGATCCGGCGCAGCGCGCCCTGGAGTTCTTCCAGCAGGCCGACGAGCACCTGGCCAACGCCGGCAACTACCAGCAGGCCCAGCAGCAGAAGGTCCAGCAGAGCATCGACGACTACCTGTACCGGGAGCGCCAGATCATCAAGAAGGCCTGCCAGTGACGGCCGCCTGAGCCTCCCGGTCCGGGGTCCGTCCCGGACCGGGCTCCCGACCCGACCCACCGAGGAGCGCCCGGGGATCCTCCCCCGGGCGTTCGTTCGTTCCACCTCCCCCTCGTCCCCTCCGTCCCCACGCTCCCCCACGGAGTCCCTCGCAGGGCGAGCTCCCCCCGCCCGTCCCGCCCGCCCGTCCCCCGTTTCCCCTCCGTCGGGTGGGGGTTCGGCCCTTGACGCACCCATCTCGTCCCGGGTAAAATGGTACGCGGTGGGGAAAAGTGGAGAATTGTGGGGAAAACCTCGGCGGGAGCCCGTGACGGCGTGGCTGGATTCCTGGGCAGCTATCTGCACCAGCTGGATTCGAAGGGGCGGCTCAGCCTTCCCGCCGCGTTCCGGCGCGACTATGAAGGCGACGCGTACGTCCTCATTCAGGCCCACCCGGACGCGTTGAGCCTGTACCCCAGGAGCAGCTGGTCGGAGGTGGAGGGGCGCCTGCAGGACCTGGTGAAGAGGCGGCCCGACGCTCGTCACTACCTGCTGGGGCTGACGGCGAACGCCCACCACGTGTCGCCCGATCGACAGGGGCGGATCCTGATCCCGGACCGTCTCCGGACGGGAGCGTCGCTGGATGGCGAAGCGCTGGTGGTGGGGGCGCTGGACAAGATCGAGATCTGGAATCCGGAGCTCTTCGAGGAGAAGACCGGGGCCGGCGACGAGCCGTTCTCCGATCTGGCCGCCTCCATCTTCGCGTGAGCTCGGGCGAGGCCGGATCGTGGGCGGGGTGAGCGAGAGACGGGAAGAGATCGTGACGGAGCTCGGCCCGGGAGACGGCTTCCACCACGAGCCCGTCATGGTCTCCGAGGTGCTGGAGCACCTGCAGGTGGAGCGGGGAGGATGGTATCTCGACGGCACCCTCGGCGGCGCCGGCCACGCCCGGGCGGTGCTGGAACGGGACGACTCGGTCCGCCTCCTGGGGCTGGACCGGGATCCCGACGCCGTGGAGGCGGCCAGGGAGCGGCTCCAGGGTTACGGAGAGAGGGCGAAGGTGGTGCACGCCGACTTCCGGGACGCGGAGGGGATCGTGGCCCGGGAGCTCGGCGGGGAGGAGCTCCGGGGGGCGCTGCTCGACCTCGGCGTCTCTTCCCATCAGATAGACGAATCGGCACGTGGGTTCTCCTTCCGTCCGGGCACTCCGTTGAACATGCGGATGGGCGGGACAACCGGCGGTCGGAGGCCCGCTGCCGATTTTCTGAACCATGCGTCCGAGAAGGAGATCGGTCGTGTGTTCCGGGAGTACGGGGAGGAGAGGAGATGGCGGGCGGTGGCTCGCGAGATCTGTCAGCGCCGGGAGCTCCGACCGTTCCGGACCAGCGACGACCTGGTGGAGGCGCTGGAGGCGGCCCGGGGCCGCTCGCTCCCGCCAGGCGAGCTGGCCCGCCTGTTCCAGGCCGTCCGGATCGAGGTGAACGACGAGCTGGAGGCCCTCCGGACGGGGCTGCCGGCCATCCGGCGCTCGCTGGCCCCCGGCGGGCGCCTGGTCGCCATCAGCTACCACTCCCTGGAGGATCGCATCGTGAAGCGGGCCTTCCGAGAGTGGAGCCGGGAGTGCGTCTGCCCGCCGGAGCTGCCCGTCTGCCGCTGCCGGGGCCACGCCCTGGGGCAGGTCCTCACCTCGGGCCCGGAACGTCCGACGGAGGAAGAGGTCCGGGAGAATCGGAGGGGCCGGAGCGCTCGACTGCGGGGATGGGAGAAGGCGACGGGGCCGGACGCGTGAGCGGGGCCGCGCTGAAGGGGACGGTCCTGGTCTCCCTGGCCGTGCTGGGGGGCTCCATGCTGGTGGCGGTCCACCGGGCGGCGGAGGTGAGGAGGATCGCCGGCGAGATCGACCGTCTGGAAGCACGGACCTCGGAGCTGAGGGAGCGGCGGGCCCGCGCCGCCCGTGCCGAGGACACGCTCAGCTCCCGGAGCCGCATCCTGGAGGTCGCCTCGGAGATGGGGTTCAGGGTGCCGGCGGACAGCATGGTGCACTTCGTTGCCATCGACATGACCCCGGCTTCCGGGGAGGGATCGTGAAGGAGACATCGAAGGACCGGGCCGAGGGGGCCGTGGCCCCGATCCACCGTCGCCGGGTGACGATGCTCGGCGTCGCCTTCGCGCTCGTGGCGGCGATCTACGTGGGGCGGGGAGCCTACCTCCAGGTCGAAGAGGCCGAGCACTGGAAGGAGCTCGCCAGGACCCAGCACGCGGCCAAGGTCGAGCTCCCCGCCGTCCGCGGCGGGATCTACGATCGAAACGGCAACCCGCTGGCCGTGGACGACCGGCGCTTCCGGGGGTTCCTGGCTCCGGCCGAGGTGACGGACCAGGACGAAGCCGTCGGGAAGATCCAGGAGGTGCTGGGCCTCCGCGCCTCCGAGCTGCAGCGTCTCCGCCGGGCGCGGACGGGTTGGGTGGCCATCCCTCGGCGCCTCACGGCGGCGGAACGGGACCGGCTGTCCGCGGCCGTCCGGCGGGGACTCCACTTCGAGGCCGTCTCCTCCCGGGAGCACCCCGAAGGGGATCTGGCGCTGGGGCTGCTGGGCCGGGTCGGGGGCGACGGCACGGCCCGGTCCGGGCTCGAGCTCGCCCTGGACTCCCTCCTCCGGGGGCGCCCCGGCCGGGCCATGCGGCGGGTGGACGCCCTGGGAGGCCGTCATCCATTTCCCGGCGGGGAGATTACCTCCCCCCGGCCGGGCCACCGGGCCGTCCTCACCCTGGACGCCAGGCTCCAGAGCATCGCGGAGAACGCGCTGGAGCGGGGGCTGGAGCGCACCGGTGCCGCCGGGGGCGACATCGTCCTCATGGACGTGCGGACGGGGGAGATCCTGGCCCTGACGAGTCGCCGGAACGGGTCGGGTCCCGGGGCCGGGGTCCCCGCCCTCACCGACGCCTACGAGCCGGGCTCCACGGCCAAGCCGTTCCTCCTGGCCTCCCTCCTGGCGGAGGGCACGGCCCGGCTGGACGAGGAGATCTACGCCGAGGGAGGCCGGTTCAGGGTCGCCGGCCGGACCATCGAGGACGTCCATCCCCACGACACGCTGACGGTGGAGGAGGTCATCCAGTACTCCTCCAACATCGGAGCCGCCAAGCTGGCGGCCCGCCTGAGCCCGGGACAGCAGTACCGGTATCTGAGGGATTTCGGGTTCGGGACTCCCACCGGGGTGATCTATCCGTCCGAGTCGAAGGGCCTCCTCAGGAAGCCCGACCGGTGGTCGGCCCAGAGCCAGGCCTCCCTGGCCATGGGATACGAGCTGAGCGTCACGTCCATCCAGCTGGCGGCGGCCTTCGCCGCCCTGGCCGACGACGGTCGGCTCCGACGACCCTATCTGGTGAAGGAGGTCCGGGACGACGCGGGACGGGTGGTGTGGGAACAGGAGCCGCGGGTGGTCCGCCAGGTGGTCCCGCCCCGGGTGGCCCGAAGGGTCACCGACGTCCTGGCCCGGGTGGTGGAGGGGGGGACCGCCACGGGTGCGGCCATGAAGAACCTCCGGGTCGCCGGCAAGACCGGGACGTCCCGCCTGACGGAGGACGGCCAATACCGGGCGCGCCGCTACGCGGCCTCCTTCGTGGGGTACACCCCGGCGGAGGATCCCAGGCTCCTCATCCTCACCCGGCTGGTGGACCCGCAGGGCGAGTACTACGGGGGACTCACGGCCGCACCGGTGAGCCGGTCCACCCTGGAAGCCGCGCTGGCGGCCAGGGGCGTGGCGGTCCCCCGTCCCCGGGCCCCGACCTCCGGGGCCCGGCAGGTCCGCTGGAGCGGGTCCGATCGGGAGCGGGCGGGACGATTCCTCCTGGCGGCCGAGGGGGGATCGGACGTTCCCGCGGCGGGGACGGACGGGGTCGACGACGGGGGGCGCGTCCTCCCGAATCTCCAGGGACTGACCGTCCGCGAGGCGGTGAGCCGCCTCCACGAGCTCGGGCTCCACGTCCGGCCGGAAGCGGTGGGCCGGGTCCGGACGAGCAGCCCCCCGCCGGGCACGGCCGTGGCGGCGGGCGACACGGTGGTCCTGCGGTGACGGCCACGGCATCCCGGGACGCCGAACGGAGGGACGCCAGAGAGGGGACGGTGCGCGAGGAAGCGGTGCGGGAGCGTCTTCGGGCGATCGGCGAGCCGGCGCGATGGCGGGGCACGCCCCCGGCGACGTTCGCCGAGTTCCGGACCGACTCCCGGACGGTCGGCGAGGGCGACCTCTTCTGTGCCATCCCCGGGACCCGGGTGGACGGACGTCGATTCCTGCCCGAGGCGGCCGAGGCGGGGGCCGGCGCCGCCGTGGTGGAGGAAGCGGACCGGGACGTGGACCTCCCCCAGGTGGAGGTGGCCGACGCCCGGCGGTCGGCGGCGCACCTGGCCTCGCTCTTCCGAGGAGACCCGGGCGACCGGCTCCGCCTGGTGGGCGTCACGGGCACCAACGGGAAGACCACCACCGTGTGGATGCTCAGGCACCTCCTCCAGGGGGCGGGGATTCGGGCCGGTTCCATCGGCACGCTGGGGACCGTCCGACCGGACGGCGAGGTCCGGGAGGGCGAGCTCACCACGCCGGGACCGGTGGCGCTCATGGGGTCGCTGGCCGACCTGGCCGAGGCCGGAGCGGAGGCCGTGGCCCTGGAGGTGTCCTCCCACGCCCTGGACCAGCGGCGCGTGGACGCCCTCCGCTTCGAGGCGGCCGTCTTCACCACCCTCACCCGGGAGCACCTGGAGTACCACCCGGACATGGAGTCCTATCGGGCCGCCAAGCTCCGCCTGGTGGAACGGGTGGCCGCCGACGGCAGCTGTGCCGTCCTGGCCGGCGAGGAGGCCTGGGCCCGGGCGGACTTCGGCGGACGGCGCGTGGTGCGGTACGGCCACGACCCCGAGGCCGACGTCCGGGCCGAGGACCTGGAGGAAGAGCCGGACGGGATCGCCTTTCTCCTCCGGGACGGATCCTGGTCCGGACGGGTACGGCTCCCCATGCCGGGACGGATGAACGTGACCAACGCCCTCGGGGCGTGGGCCGCGGCCCGGTCCCTGGGAGCCCGGCCCGAGGAGCTGGCGGAGCACCTGGAGGGCCTCCCGCAGGTGCCGGGCCGGTTCGAGGTCCTGAGGAGGGGGACGCCGGCGGTGATCCGCGATTACGCTCACACCCCCGACGCCGTGCGGCGTGCCCTGGCGACCCTCCGTTCGGGCCTGGAGGGCCGTCTCCTGGTGGTCTTCGGGGCCGGTGGCGAGCGGGATCCCGGCAAGCGGCCCCTGCTGGGCGAGGCCGTGGCCGACCGGGCCGAGCTGGCCTTCGTCACCACGGACAATCCCCGGAGCGAGGACCCGCGGGAGATCAGTGCGCAGGTCGTCGCCGCCATGCCGACGGAGCGGTACCGGGTGGTCCTGGATCGGCGCGAGGCCATCCGGCGCGCCATGGCCGAGGCGGGCCCCGGGGACCTGGTGGTGCTCCTGGGGAAGGGACACGAGACCCATCAGGACGTGGGCGGTCGGAAGATTCCCTTCGACGAGGCGCAGATCGTCCGACAGGTCGCCGCGGAGCTCGAGGGAGGGGGAACGTGAGCGCACGGTTCACGGCGGGGGAGGTGTCCGAGGCGCTGGGCGTCGAGCCGGCCGTCCCCGGGGCGGCGGAGGGGCCCCGCGCGGCCGCCCCGTCCGAGCTCCGGTTCGAGTCCGTCTCCACCGACACCCGGACGCTGGAGCCGGGCGCCCTGTTCGTGGCGCTCCGCGGTGAGCGCTTCGACGCCATGGAGTTCCTGGACGACGCCGCCCGACGGGGAGCGCGGGGGGCGGTGGTCCGGGCCGGCGAGGAGCTCCCGCACCTGCCCCTGGCGTGGTTCCCCGTGGAAGACCCCCGGCACGCGCTGGGGGAGCTGGCCGCCTGCCACCGCCGCCGGGTCGACGCGCGGGTGGTGGCCGTCACCGGGAGCTCGGGGAAGACCACGGTCAAGGAGATGACGGCCGCCGCCCTGGGCGGGGAGCCGGAGATCTACCGGAGCCCCGGAAACCTGAACAACCAGGTGGGGCTCCCGCTCTCGATCCTGGGGGCCCCCGACGGCGCCGAGACCTGGGTCCTGGAGCTGGGGACGAACGCGCCCGGCGAGATCGGGCGGCTGACCGAGATCTCGGCGCCGGACGACGCGGTGGTGGTGACCGTGGGGGCCGCTCACCTGGAGGGCCTGGAGAGCCTGGACGGCGTCTACCGGGAGAAGCTGGCCCTGCTGGAGGGGGCGGATCCCGGGGGGCTGGCGCTGGTGGGAGACGTGCCGGAGGAGCTCCCCGAACGTGCCCGTGAGGTCCGACCGGACGTGACGGTGGCCGGCCTCTCCCCGGCGGCCGACGTCCGACCGGACGGCCACGAGCTGGGTCCGGAATCGGTGTCGTTCCGCCGTTCGGGAACCGACTTCCGGGTGGAGGCGGGAGGGATCCACCACCTGCGCGACGCGCTCCTGGCGGTGGCGGTGGCCGAGGCGCGGGGACGACCGGCGGCCCGCATCGCGGAGGGGCTGGCCTCGTTCCGGCCGCTGGGCATGCGCAGCTCGCTCCGGCGCGCCGGAGAACTCCTCGTGGTGGCCGACTGCTACAACGCGAACCCGGATTCCTTCCGGGCCGCCGTCGACCACGTCCGACGCGCCTTCCCCGGTCGCCGGCGGGCGGCCGTGGTGGGGACCATGCTGGAGCTGGGGGAACACTCCTCCCGCGAGCACCGCCGGGTGGCCCGATGGCTGCTCTCGGCCGGCTTCGACCTGGTGGCGGCCACGGGGGAGTTCGTCGACGCCCTGGAGGCCGAGGCCCCCGGTCCGGACGGTCCCGACGTGGTGGTGGCCGGGGAGCTGGACGCCCTCTGGGAGGCGCTGGAGGGCCGTCTCGAGGGCGACGAGGTCGTCCTGGTGAAGGCGTCCCGCGGCGCGGGACTGGACGTGATCGTCGAACGGCTGGAGGCGACCTTCGGGTCGTCGTCCTCCGGAGGCTCCCGCCCCGGGGGTCCGCCAGATCATCCCGGCGGAGGTGGCCGAGGGGACACCCGACCTTCGGGTCGGGGCACCCCGATGACGCCGACCCCCGGGGGGAGGAGCTGATGCTGTATCACCTGCTCTTTCCCCTGGCCGACGAGCACACCCTCTTCAACGTCTTCCAGTACATCACCTTCCGCTCGGCCGGGGCCATGGTGACGGCGCTCCTGGTCTCCTGGGCGGTGGGCCCCGCGGTGATCCGCGGCCTGGACCGGCTCGGATGGGGACAGGTGGTCCGGCTCGAGGGGCCCAAGTCTCACCTGGAGAAGGCGGGCACGCCCACCATGGGGGGGATCATCCTCCTGGCCGCCACCGTGGTGCCCACCCTCCTGTGGGCGCGGCCGGAGATCCGGTACGTCCAGCTCGCCCTGGTGGTGACGGTCTGGATGGGGGCCATCGGCTTCATGGACGACTACCTGAAGATCGTGCGCCACGAATCCAGGGGCCTCATCGCCCGCCAGAAGCTGGTGGGACAGGTGGCCCTGGGCCTGGGGCTGGGCCTGTTCCTGCTCCTGGCCCCCCTGGCGGAGGTCCCGCCGAACCACACCACCATCCCCTTCTTCAAGGACCATTACCTGGTGATCTGGGCGCCCGCCTTCCCCCTCTTCGTGGCGCTGGTGGTCACGGGAAGCTCCAACGCCGTGAACCTCACCGACGGGCTGGACGGCCTGGCCACGGGGCTCAGCGCGGTGGCGGCTCTCACCTTCGGGATCTTCGCCTACCTCATGGGCCGGGTGGACACCTCGGCGTACCTGGGGCTCTTCTACCTGCCGGGAACGGGGGAGCTGGCGATCTTCTGCTCGGCCCTGGCCGGCGCCGCCATCGGGTTCCTCTGGTTCAACGCCCCGCCGGCCCAGGTCTTCATGGGAGACACGGGGGCCCTGGCGCTGGGGGGCGCCCTGGGGGCGGTGGCCGTCATGCTCAAGTCCGAGTTCCTGCTGCTGATCGTGGGAGGGGTTTTCGCCGCCGAGGCCGTCTCGGTCCTCCTCCAGACGGGCTGGTACAAGCTGACCCGGTGGCGCACCGGCGAACCTCGCCGACTGTTCCGCATGGCGCCCCTCCACCATCACTTCGAGAAGCTGGGATGGCCGGAGACCCGGGTGGTCACCCGGTTCTACATCCTGGCCATCCTCTGTGCCCTCATGGGCCTCGCGACCCTGAAGATCCGATGAAGGAGCCGGCCTTCGACCCGGGGGACCGGGTGGCGATCATCGGCCTGGGGGCTTCGGGCGAGGCGGCGGCCCGCCTGGCGGCGGACCGGGGCGGCCGGGTGTACGCCAGCGACATCTCGGCGACCCAGGGACCGTCCCGTACGGCCCGCCGGCTGCAGGAGGAGGGGATCGACGCTGAGGCCGGAGGACACGACCTGGAGCGGGTCCTGGCGGCGGACCTGGTGGTGGTGAGCCCGGGCGTGGCGCCGTCGGCCGAGGTCCGGCGCCGGATCCGCGAGGAGGGGCTCCGGACCATCTCCGAGGCCGAGCTGGCCTACCGGGAGCTCCGGTCCCGCATCGTGGCCATCACCGGCACCAACGGAAAGACCACGACCACGGCCCTGGCCGGTCACCTCCTGGAGGAATGCGGGTTCGACGCGGTCACCGGGGGCAACATCGGACGTCCCCTCTCCGAGATCGCCCTCCCGGAGGAGCAGCCCGGCTGGGTGGTGGTGGAGGTGAGCTCCTTCCAGCTGGCCGACATCGAGTCGTTCCGGCCCGACATCGGCGTGTTCCTGAACCTGGCGCCCGACCACCTGGACCGGTATCGGGACGTGGACAGCTACTACGCCGACAAGGCCCGGCTCTTCGGCAACGCCGACGAGGACTGTCGCTGGGTCCTGAACGCCGACGACCCCGACGTCCTGGACCTGGCCAGGGCCGTGCCGGGGACGAAGTACCACTTCTCCCTGGTGGAGCGGCCCGAGCGGGGGGCGTGGGTGGACGAGGACGACTGGCTCGCCCTCCATCTCCCGGATCGCTCCGAGCGCTGGATCCGTTCCGACGAGCTCCGGATGCTGGGCAGCCACAACCGGGCCAACGCGCTGGCCGCGGGCCTGGCGGCGGCCCTGGTGGAGTGCGGGTCCGATCGGCTGGCCGACGGACTCCGCACCTTCGAGGGCCTCCCCCACCGCTTGCAGCCGGTCCGGGACGACGAGGTCCTCTGGGTGAACGACTCGAAGGCCACCAACGTGTCGGCCACCCGCGTGGCCCTCCGGGCGTTCGACCGGCCCGTGATCCTGATCCTCGGGGGACGCCACAAGGGCGAGAGCTACGACGACCTGGCCCCCGAGCTCGGAGGGCGTGTGCGGACGGTGCTGGTCTACGGTGAGGCCGCTCCGCAGATCGTGGCCGACCTCCGGGACCTGGTGGACGACCTCCAGGTGGAGTCCGGGGTGAGGTCGGTGGTCCGGGCCGCGGCCCGTGAGGCGCGTCCGGGCGATGTGGTGCTCTTCTCCCCCGCGTGCTCCAGCTTCGATCTCTTTCCCAGCTACGAGGCCCGGGGCCAGGCCTTCGCCGAGGCGGTGGAGTCCGTCGCCGACGGGGAGACGGAATGAGCACCTCGGCGCTCACCGGCCTGGAGGTCCAGCCCACCCGCGCGGCGGCGCCGGGAGCCGCCACCCTGCTGGGGGGGCTCACCGCGGTGCTCCTGGCCTTCGGCCTGCTGTCGGTCTACAGCGCCAGCTCCTTCGTGGCCCAGGCCCGGGGTCTCCCGGACACCTATTTCCTGGTGGAGCAGGCCACCCACGCCGGCCTGGGCGTCCTGGTCCTGCTGGCCGCCCGGTTCGTGGACTACCGCCACTACCGGACGGTGGCCTGGCCCCTGGTGGGAGCGAGCGTCCTCCTCCTGGTGGTGGTGATCCTGCCGTTCACCGAGGGCTCCATCGCGCCGCGGATCAACGGAGCCCGCCGCTGGATCCAGGTCGGCGGCTTCACCTTCCAGCCCTCGGAGGTGGCCAAGGTCGCCGTCATCGTGTGGACGGCGTCGCTGGCGGTGAAGAAGCAGGACCGGCTCCACAGCCTCCGCTACGGGCTGATGCCGTTCCTCCTGGTGGTGGGCCTGGTCTGCGGGCTTGTCCTGCTGGAGCCCCATTTCTCGGCCGCCATGATGATCGCCGCCATCGCCGCCCTGGTGCTCTTCGCCGCCGGCGCCCGGTTCGGCCATTTCGCGTTCCTCGCCCTGGTCTCGGCGCCGGTGATCTGGGACCAGGTGGTGAACACGGGCTACCGGATGAACCGTGTCCTGGCGTTCCTGAACCCCTCGGCGGCGGCCTCGGACATCGGCTACCAGCTCCAGCAGTCCCTCATCGCCGTGGGCTCCGGCGGTCTCTTCGGGCTGGGGTTCGGGGGGAGCCTGCAGAAGCTCTACTACCTCCCGGAGCCCCAGAACGACTTCATCTTCGCCATCATCGCCGAGGAATGGGGGCTGGTGGGGACCGTCTTCGTGGTGGGGGCGTTCCTCGCCTGGACGTGGACGGGCCTCCGCATCGCCCGGTCGGCGCCCGACCTCTTCGGCCGGCTGCTGGCGGTGGGGATCACCGGGCTGGTGGCGGTCTCGGCCTTCGCCCACGTGGGGGTGAGCCTGGGGCTGCTGCCCACCACGGGCGTGAACCTCCCGTTCGTCTCCGCCGGCGGCTCGAGCCTCGTGCTCGTCCTGGGGGCCACCGGCGTGCTCCTGAACATCGCGTCCCAGCGGCGATGCTGAGCGGCCGTGGCTCCCCGAATCCTCCTGGCGGGCGGTGGGACGGGCGGGCACCTGGTCCCGGCCCTGAACCTGGCCCGGGCCCTGGAGGCCCTGGAGCCCGGCGTGGAGCTCCTCTACGTGGGAGCGGAGCGCGGGCTGGAGGCCCGGGTGCTCCCGGACCGGGGGCTTCCGCACCACCTGCTCCCCATGCTCCCGATTCATCGGAGCCGGCCGTGGAGGAACGCCCGCTGGCTGATCCGGGCCGGGCCGGTGGCGCTGGGACTCCGGCGGATCTACCACCGCTTCGATCCCTGCCTGGTGGTGGGCACCGGGGGCTACGCCTCGGGCCCACCGCTGCTCTACGGGCGGCTGACCGGACGGGCCACGGCGCTCCAGGAGCAGAACGCCCGCCCCGGTCTCGTGACCCGGTGGATGGCCCGGCACGTGGACCAGGTGCACCTGGGGTTTCCGGAGGCCGCCGCCGAGCTCGGGGTCGGCCCCGGGACGCGGGTCCTGGCCCACGGGAACCCGGTGCGGCTCCCCGGCTCGGCCTCCCGGCATCCGGCCTTCGGGGGCGAGGAGCGGATCGTCCTGGTGGTGGGAGGGAGCCAGGGGGCCTCGGGCCTGAACCGGCGGCTCCTGGACGATCTCCGGGCGGCCGGCGGCTGGCCGGCCGACGTCCGGCTGGTCTGGATCGCCGGGGAGGCCCACGCCGACGCCCTCCGGGATCGGGTGGAGGAGCTGCCGGCGGCGGACCGGATCCGGGTGCTCCCCTACGTGGAGGAGCTGGCGGGACAGCTGGACCGGGTCTCGCTCGCCGTGAGCCGGGCCGGGGCCATGCTGGTCTCCGAGCTGGCGGCGGCCGGCGTCCCGTCGGTCCTGGTGCCGTTTCCCGGCGCGGCGGGCGGGCACCAGCGGGAGAACGCCCGACGGATGTCCGAGGCGGGGGCGGCCCTGATGCACCGGGAGGGCGCCCTGGCGCCCGGTCAGCTCTGGGGCAGCGTGGTGGAGCTCCTGGAGGACGAGTCCCGGAGACGGCGGATGGCCCGCGCGGCCCGGGAGAGGGGCCAGCCCGACGCCGCCGAGCGGATCGCGGGCGACCTGCTGGCGCTGGCCTCGGGGACCCGGACGGCCGGGGCGGGGGGAGGTCCCGATGACGGTTGAGCCCACGGCGTCCCCGGTCTCCTCGCGAGCCCACCGCCCGCCGGAGCGGTCGGAGCTCCCCGGGGAGGGCGCGCGGATCCACATGATGGGGATCGGCGGAGCCGGCATGCGGGGGCTGGCCGTGCTGCTCGCCGCCGAGGGATACCGGGTGAGCGGCTGCGACCGGTCGGGGAAGCCCTCGGCGCCGGAGCTCGAGGAGCGGGGTGTGGAGCTGGCCGGCGGCCACGGCGCCGACCACGTGGCCGGAGCTGCGCTCCTGATCCGGAGCTCGGCGGTCCCCGAGGAGCACCCGGAGGTGGAGGAGGCGAGGCGCCTGGAGATCCCGGTGATGAAGCGGGCCCGGGCCCTCGGCGCCCTGGTGAACGGCACCCGTCTGACCGCCGTCTCCGGCACCCACGGGAAGACCACCATCACCGCCATGACGGCCCACGCCCTCCGCGGCTCGGGCCGGGAGCCCGCCGTGGCGGTGGGCGGCATGGCACCGGGGATCGGCGGCTACGGAGCCGCCGGGGCGGGGGAGCTGGCGGTGGTGGAGGCCGACGAGTTCGACCGGTCGTTCCTGGAGCTGGATCCCGACCTCCTGGTGGTGAGCTCCCTGGAGGCCGAGCACGTGGACACCTACGGGGGGCTGGCCTCGGCCCGGGAGGCATACCGGGCCCTGGCCCGCCGGGCCGGGCCCCGACTCGGGGTCCTGGTCTGCGCCGACGACGAGGGCGCCCGGAGCCTCGGCGAGGAGGTGGGGGGCTCGGTCTCCTACGGCCGGAGCGTCGGGGCGGCGTACCGGCTGGTGGAAGGCGGCGCGGCGGGGGGGGAGCACCGCCTGGAGACGCCGGAGGGGACGGTCCGCTTCACCCTCCCGCTGGCGGGGCGCCACAATCGCCTCAACGCCGCGGCCGCCCTGGCCGCCGTCCTCCGGCTGGGCGTCGCGCCGGAGGAGCTGGAGGGCGCCCTCGCCGGCTTCCGGGGCGTGGAGCGGCGGCTGGAGCTGCTCCACCGGGACGACGACCTGGCCGTGGTGGACGACTACGCCCACCATCCCACCGAGGTGACGGCCTCGCTGGAGGCCCTCCGGGAGCGATATCCGGAGCGGCGCCTGGTGGTGGTCTTCCAGCCCCATCTCTACAGCCGGACCCGGGAGTTCACGCCGGAGTTCGCGTCGGCCCTGGCCCGGGCGGATCGGGCGCTGGTCCTGCCCATCTATCCCTCGCGGGAGGATCCGATCCCGGGGGTCACCAGCCAGGGGATCGTCGAGGCGGCACCGCCGGAGGCGGAGGGCCGGATCCGCGCCGCCACGCCGGAGGAGGTCGCGGATCCGGACCGCTTCCCGGCCGACCGGGACCGGCCCACCGTGGTGGTCTTCATGGGGGCGGGGGACGTGACGGAGATGGCCCGCGCCCTGGTCCGGCGCCTGGGGGCGTCATGACCCGGCGGACGCGTCGCCGGCTGACGGTCCTGCTGCTGGCCGCCGTGGCGGGGGCGGGGTCCCCCCTGTGGGGACCACCCCTCCTCCGCACCCTCCCGGCCTTCGAGGTCGCCGAGGTCCGGGTGACGGGGCTCCGGTTCCTGGAGGCCTCCCGGGTCCGGGACCTGGCCGCCGTCCCCCCGGACGCCTCGGTGTGGGACGACCCGGAGCCGTGGGAGGAGCGGGTGAGGAGCCACCGGCTGGCGGATGAGGTGCGCGTGGCCCGCCGGGGGTGGAAGACCCTGGAGATCCAGGTGAGCGAAGCCCGGCCCGTGGCCCTGGTGATGGAGGGAGGCGCCCTCCGGCCCGTGGGCGGCGACGGGACGCTCCTCCCCCTGGATCCCACGCGTAACCGCCTGGATCTCCCGGTGATCCGGGAGGCCGCGGGGGCGGCCGACGGCGGCTCCGGGGGAAGCTCCTCGCGGGTGCTGACGGCCCTCTCCGAGCTGGGCCGGGAGGATTCGACGTTCCTGGCCCGGGTCTCGGAGGTCCAGGCGCTCCCCGACGGCGGCATGCGGGCGTGGATGATGGGCGACGCGCCGGTGGAGCGGGTCGTCCTCCCGGTGGAGGGTGCACCCCGGGCCCTGGATCGGATCGAGACCGCCCTGGGGGTGGCCGGCCGGCCCGTGGCGACGGCCGACGCCCGCTTCCGGGACCAGGTGGTCCTCACCAGGGGAGGCGGGCGATGATCGGGCGCTCCCCGGTGGTGGCCGGCCTGGACGTGGGGACGACCAAGACCTGTGCGGTCATCGCCGAGCTGGCGGCCGAACGGGGCGAGAGCGTCCGGGCCCGAATCCTGGGCCTGGGCCTCGCCCGGGCCGAGGGCGTGGGCCGGCGGGGCGTCACCGACCTGGAGGCCACCAGCGAGTCGGTCCGGACGGCGCTGGAGGAGGCCGAGCTCATGGCGGGAGAGGAGGTGGAGCGGGTCTTCGTGGGCATCGCGGGCCCCCACGTACGGACCCGCCGTTCCACGGGAGTGGTGGCCATCGGCGGCGACGAGATCGCCTCCTCCGACCTGGACCGTGTGCACGAGGTGGCCCGGGCGGTGGTGGTGCCCCCCGACCGGGAGATGCTCCACGCGCTGCCGCAGGACTACGTGGTGGACGGCCGCCCCGGCATCCACCATCCGGTGGGGATGGCGGCCACCCGACTGGAGACGGAGGTGGCCATCGTGACCGCGGAGACGACGCCCTGCCGCAACCTGCGTCGCGCGGTGGACCGGGCCGGCTACGGGGTGGAGGAGCTGGTGCTCGAGCCCCTGGCCAGCAGCCTGGCGGTCCTCGACGACGAGGACCGGGAGATGGGCGTGGCCCTGGTGGAGGTGGGTGGCCGGCGGACGGACCTCACCGTCTACGGCGACGGACGCCTGGAGCGCCTGACCACGCTCCCCTGGGGGTCGCTCACCGTCACCAACGACGTGGTGAAGGGCCTGGGGATCCCCGCTCCCGAGGCCGAGGAGCTGAAGCGGGAGCACGGCACGGCCCGGACGAGCGAGGTGGATCCCCACCAGCGGATCCAGGTGTCCGGGCCCACGCCCGGCAGCACCCGGAGCGTGAGCAGGGAGCTCCTGGCCCACATCATCGAGCAGCGGATGGACGAGATGTTCGGACTGGTCTACGAGGAGCTGGAGGACGGGGATCTCCTCTCGGGACTGGGAGCCGGCGTCGTGCTCACCGGCGGCGGCGTGGCGCTGCCGGGCACGGTGGAGCTGGCGGGAGGGGTGTTCAACACGGCGGTGCGGATCGGCGAGCCCGGCGCCGGGCTCGCCGGGCTCACCGACGCCGTCCGCAAGCCGCGGTTCGCCACCGCGGTGGGCCTGGCCATCTACGGATGCCAGCGCCGACGGGAGCAGGGAGCGGGAGGTGCCGTGGCCGAGCGGGCGCTGGCACGGGTCTCCGAGTGGTTGAAGGAGTTCTTCTGATGCGATCGCACCACAATACACGGGGGAGGACGTCATGACGTTCGAATTCGCCGAGAGCGCGTCTCGGAACGCGAAGATGAAGGTCGTCGGTGTCGGGGGAGCGGGCGGGAACGCCGTGAACCGGATGATCGACGAGGAGCTGGAGGGCGTGGAGTTCATCGCGGTGAACACCGACGCCATGGCCCTCGAGAACTCGAGCGCCCACCTCAAGGTCCAGATCGGGAAAAAGCTCACCCGGGGCCTGGGCGCGGGCGCCCGGCCGGAGATCGGCCGCCAGGCCATCGCCGAGAACGAGGGGGAGATGCGCCGGGCCCTGGACGGCGCCGACCTGGTCTTCGTCACCGCCGGTATGGGAGGCGGCACGGGCACCGGCGCCGCTCCACGGATCGGCGAGATCGCACGGGACCTGGGTGCCCTGGCCATCGCCATCGTCTCGAAGCCGTTCCACTTCGAGGGACGGAAGCGCATGCGCTACGCCGAGACGGGCCTGAAGGAGCTCCGACAGGCCGTGGACACCATGATCGTGGTGCCCAACGAGCGGCTGCTGTCCGTAGTGGGCAAGGGGACCAGCTTCCGCGAGGCGCTGAAGAAGGCCGACGAGGTCCTGCTCCACGCCACCCAGGGGATCTCGGACCTCATCAGCGTCACCGGCGACATCAACGTGGACTTCGCCGACGTCCGGACGGTGATGTCGAACCAGGGCGCGGCCCTCATGGGTCGGGGCGAGGGGGCCGGCGAGGACCGGGCGGTGGAGGCGGCCCAGGAGGCCATCTCCTCGCCGCTCCTGGACGACGTCTCCATCAACGGCGCCACCGGCGTCCTGGTGAACATCACCGGAGGCGAGGACCTGGCCATCGACGAGGTCACCACCATCAACTCCATCGTGCAGGAGGCCGCGGGCGAGGAGGCCGAGATGATCTTCGGCGCCGTCCACGATCCGGGCATCGAGGAGATGGTCCGGGTCACCGTCATCGCCACGGGCTTCGACGGGCGGTCCCGGGGGAGGGACGCGTCGCCGGGCTACCGCCCCCGGAGCGAGAGGGAGGGGGGGGGCCGGGAGGACCGCGACGACGACAAGATCATCCGCCCCGACTTCCGGGCCTCCGAGGAGGAGGGGGAGGGCCCGGACCGGGACCGGGGCGAGGAGCGGGCCGCCGGCGACGAAGCGTCCTCCTCCCGTGGCCGGGAGGAGCTCGAGGACCTGGAGATCCCGACGTTCATCCGCCGGCAGATGGACTGACGGCGGGCCTGCGTGCCGGAACTCCAGGTGCGGCGGGTGCGTAGATCCCAGCGGACCGCTATCCTGCGAAGGGTGGCGGGTCCCCCTGCGTCCGCGGGGGGCCGGGCCGTGTTCGCCCGCGTCGCGCTGGCATCTCCGTAGAGGCCGGGAGTCTGCCCCATGGGGTCGATGTGGATCTGAAGGACGTGAAGACCGGCGGTCCCCTCCGTCCGGACCGTCGGAAAGGGGCGGGGCTGGCGGGGAGCATCCTGGTCGGCGCCGCGGCGCTGGCGGGCGTCGTCCTGTTCGGCGGGGAGGAGGAGCTCCGTACGGTTCGGGTCCCCGCCGCTCCGCCCTCCGTGGTGGAGACGGACACCCTGGAAGCGGGCCAGACCCTGGCGGGGCTGTTCGCCCAGGTCGGGCTCTCGGCGAACGAGGTGGCCCGCGCCGTGGACAGGGTCCGGGAGTTCGAGAGCCCCCGCCGGATGCGCCCCGGGCTGGCGGTCCGGTACGAGGTCCAGCGCGGCGAGGAGGCGCCCCGCTCGCTCACCCTCCGCCTGGATCCCGACCGGACCCTGGAGCTGACCCGCCGGGCCGGGGCGTGGGAGGCCCGCCTGGACTCGGTCCCGGTGACCACCGACACCATCCGCATCGCCGGGCGGATCCAGTCGAGCCTCTACGGGGCGCTCCTGGCGGGAGACACGGCCCGCCTGGTGGAGGGCGAGGAGGGGGAGCTGGCGTACGGGCTCTCCCGGATCTTCCGCTGGCAGATCGACTTCTTCCGGGACCTCCGGCCGGGCGACGCCTTCCGCGCCGTGGTGACCCGGAAGCTGCGGCCCGACGGGACCGTCCGGGAGGCCCGGATCCTGGGGGCGGAGTTCGTGAACGACGGCCGGAAGATCCGGGCCATCTGGCTGGGGGCCGACGACCCCGACGTCCGGGGGTACTACGCCCCGGACGGCAGGTCCCTCCAGACCATGTTCCTGCGGGCGCCCCTGAACTTCCCCGTGACGAGCGGCTTCTCCGGCCGCCGGTACCACCCGGTGCTCCACCGGGTCCGGGCCCATCGGGGCATCGACTACGGGGCCCCCCACGGTCAGCCGGTCCGGGCCACCGGCGCCGGTCGGGTCACCCGGGCCGGGACCTGGGGAGGCTACGGACGGATGGTGGAGGTCCGCCACAACTCCCGCTTCCGGACCCGGTACGCTCACCTGAGCCGCCTGTCGGTCCGGCCGGGCCAGCGCGTGGCCCAGGGCGAGGTGATCGGTCGGGTCGGTGCCACGGGCCTGGCCACAGGATCCCACCTCCACTACGAGTTCCTGGTCAACGGCCAGCAGAGGAACCCGGCCACACTGGACCTGCCCCCCGGCGATCCCGTCCCGGACGCCCTTCGGGACCGCTTCCTGGAGAGCCGCCGGCGGATGATCCAGATGCTCGGCAGCGTCCCGGTGCCCAGCAGCACGGTGCTCCCGGACGCCCGGCGAGCCGACGCGGACCGGGACGGCTGATCCCTCCGGGCGACCCCCCGACGTGAGCGACGGACGCTTCGGCCTCTCCTCGGGCCGGTCCCTCTGGGAGAAGATCAGGGACGTGGCCCTCACCGACGTGGGGGTCCTGGCCCGTGGCGGGATCGACGAGGACGGCGTGGCCGAGCTGGAGCGGGTCCTGCTGGAGGCGGACTTCGGCGTGGAGGCGACCGTGGAGCTGGTGGAGGAGCTCGAGCGGGCCGCCCGACGGGGCGAGGTCTCCACCGGCCGGGAGCTCCGCGAGCACCTGGCCGACGGGATCCGGGGCGCCCTGGCCGAGGCGGGCGCCACCGCGGAGGCGGGCCGCCTGGCGCCCACGACCTCCTCTCCCGCCGTCACCCTGCTGGTGGGGGTGAACGGCACGGGCAAGACCACCACCGCCGGCAAGCTGGCCCACCGGTGCCGGTCCCGGGGCGAGTCGGTGGTCCTGGCCGCCACCGACACCTTCCGTGCGGGGGCCAGGGAGCAGCTCCGGGAATGGGCGGAGCGGACCGGCGCCGACTTCGTGGGGGGAGCCTCCGGCGCGGATCCCGCCTCGGTGGCCTACGACGCGGTGGAGGCCGCGCGGAGCCGGGGACTGGATCGGGTGCTGGTGGACACCGCCGGCCGGCTCCACACCTCCCGGGACCTCATGGAGGAGCTGGCCAAGATCGCCCGCGTCACGGGCCGGCTCGTGGAGGGAGCGCCCCACGACCGGCTCCTGGTGGCCGACGCCACCAGCGGGCAGAACGTGGTCCGCCAGGCGCGCCGGTTCGGCGAGGCGGTGGAGCTCACCGGGCTGGTCATGGCCAAGATGGACAGCTCCGCCCGCGGCGGCACCGCGGTGGCCGTGGCCAGGGAGCTCGGCGTCCCGATCCGCTTCGTGGGCACCGGGGAGGGGCCGGAGGACCTGGCGCCCTTCGACCCCGAGGGGTTCACCGCCGCCGTCCTCGAGTGAGCCTCGCTCGCCATGGGCTCCCGCTCGTCGCTCCTGTACAGGCCCGTCCAGTACCTGAAGGGCGTGGGGCCGCGGCGGGCCGAGAAGTTCGCCCGGCTCGGGATCCGTGACGCCAGGGACCTCCTCTACCACGTCCCCCACCGGTACGAGGACGCCACCACGCTGACCCGGGTGGCCACGCTGGAGCCGGGCGACGAGGCCACGGTGGTGGGCCGGGTCGTCTCCACCGGCGTGCTGTCCACCAGGAAGGGCCTGCGCATCTTCCGGGCGCTGCTGCGCGACGACACCGGGGTCATCGAGTGCGCCTGGCCCGGCCAACCGTGGCTGGACCGCAGCATCGACAGGGGGGATCTCCTCCTGGTCTCCGGGCCCGTGCGCTTCTTCCACGGACGGCAGATCCAGCCCCGGGAGTTCACCACCCTGGAGGACGAGGACGAGGCGGAGGGGGAGGAGGAGCGGGACGGCGGCGGGACCGGCGAGGTGTTTCCCGTCTATTCGGCCACCGAGGGGCTGAGCCACCGGCAGATCCGCTCCATCGTCCACCAGAACCTGGAGGACCTCCTGGCGGCGGTCCGGGAGAAGGAGCTCTTCCCGGAAGCGTGGCGGCGGGAGCTGGCCCTGCCCCGCCTGGACGAGGCCCTCCGGCGAATCCACCGGCCCGAGTCGACGCGGGAGGTGGAGGCGGCCCGGAGGCGCCTGGCCTACGAGGAGCTCTTCTTCCTCCAGCTCCTCCACGCCCGGGCCCGGAACCGGCACCGGAGGGAGGGCGAGGGGCGGGCGTTCCCGGAGGCCGGCCATCTGGTGGAGCCGTTCCTGGAGGGGCTCCCGTTCCGGCTCACCGAGGCCCAGCGCCGGTGCTGGGACGAGATCTCCGGCGACATGGCCCGGCCGGCGTCCATGTACCGCCTCCTCCAGGGGGACGTGGGGAGCGGGAAGACGGTGGTGGCGACCCTGGCCATGCTCCGGGCCGTGGAGGCGGGGGCACAGGCCGCCCTCATGGCGCCCACCGAGCTCCTGGCGGAGCAGCACGCCCGGACGCTCCGGGAGCTCCTGGACGGACTCGACCCGGAGCCCGTCCTCCTCACCGGAGGGCTCACGAGCTCGCGTCGCTCGGAGATCCTGGACGCCCTGGCCTCCGGGGACGTCTCCCTGGTCGTGGGCACCCACGCCCTCATCCAGGAAGGCGTGGAGTTCCGGGACCTGGGCCTGGCCGTGATCGACGAGCAGCACCGCTTCGGCGTGGAGCAGCGGAAGCGGCTCCGGGAGGCGGGACGCGCGGCGGGGGCATTGGTCATGTCGGCCACGCCCATCCCCCGGTCGCTGGCGCTGACCCTCTACGGCGACCTGGACCTTTCGGTGATCGACGAGATGCCGCCGGGGCGGAAGCCGGTGATCACGGGCGTTCGGGGCCCGGAGGCGCGCGAGGAGGCCTTTCGCTTCCTGGGGGAGAAGCTGGAGGAAGGGCGCCAGGCCTACGTGGTCTCCCCGCTGGTGGAGGAATCGGCCGCCGTGGAGGCCCGATCGGCCACCGAGATGGGCGAGCGGCTGGCCGAGCGGTTCCCCGAGCACCGGGTGGGCCTCCTGCACGGCCGGCTGGACGCCGGGGAGAAGGACGCCGTGATGCGCCGGTTCCTGGAGGGGGAGGTCGAGCTGCTGGCCGCCACCACCGTGATCGAGGTGGGCATCGACGTCCCCAACGCCACCGTCATGTTCATCGAGGACGCGGAGCGATTCGGGCTGGCCCAGCTCCACCAGCTCCGGGGGCGGGTGGGCCGGGGGGCGGAGCAGAGCTATTGTGTGGCCTTCACGTCGGAGGACCCGCCGCCCGACCGGCTCGCGGTCTTCGCGTCCACCACCGACGGGTTCGAGCTGGCCCGTGCGGACCTGAGGCTCCGGGGCCAGGGCGACCTCTTCGGGAAGGAGCAGCACGGGGTGCCGGAGCTCCGGTTCGCGGACCTGGAGCGGGACGGCGACCTGCTCCGGCACGCCCGGCGGAAGGCCCGGGAGATGGTGGACCGGGATCCGGACCTGAGCCGGCCCGACCAGCGGGCCTTCGCCCGGGAGCTGGCCGAGCGGTACGGGGACCGGGAGGAGCTGTACACGGTGGGCTGAGACCGGTCGCCGACGTGGGAAGCGACCCGGAGCCGGCGAGGCCGGCGACGGGTGGAGAGGGACCGGTGGACGGGTACGGGACGCGACGGGATCGGCAGCAGAGGATCGTCCAGCAGATCGAGGAGGAGAGGGCATGGAGGGCCGGAGCGAGAGGGCGGAGGAGGACGGGGACGGAGGCGGGGCCGGGGACCGGCTGGAGATCCGGGACCTCCCGGATCACGTGGGCCGGGAGGTGACCCTCAGGGCGTGGGTCCGGAACTTCCGATCCAGCGGCAAGATCGCCTTCCTCATCCTCCGGGACGGGACGCTCCTGCCCGACGGGACCCCCGAGGTCCAGTGCGTGGTCTCCCGGGGAGAGGTGGACGAAGAGAGCTGGGAGGCGATGGGGGAGGTCCACTACGAGACCAGCGTCCAGGTGCGGGGCACCGTGAAGGACGACGAGCGGGCGCCCGGGGGCTACGAGATCTCCGCGGCCCGGCTCCGGGTGCTCGGCGCCTCCCGGGACTATCCGATCCAGCCCAAGGAGCACGGGGTGGACTTCCTCCTGGACCACCGCCACCTGTGGCTCCGGCATCCGCGTCAGACGGCCATCCTCCGGGTCCGGGACGAGGTGATCCGGGCCATCCGGGACTTCTTCCGGCGCCGGGACTTCACCCTGGTGGACACGCCCATCCTCACCGGCGCCATCGGCGAGTCGGCGGGGACGCTCTTCGAGACCGAGTACCTGGACCAGGGCACGGCGTACCTGGCCCAGACCGGCCAGCTCTACGTGGAGGCCGCGGCGGCGGCCCTGGGGAAGGTGTACTGCTTCGGCCCCACCTTCCGGGCCGAGAAGTCGAAGACCCGACGGCACCTCACCGAGTTCTGGATGGTGGAGCCCGAGGTGGCCTGGCTGGACAGCGAGGGGAACATGCGGCTCCAGGAGGATTTCGTGACCTCCATCGTGGAGCGGGTCCTGGAGACCCGGTCCCGGGAGCTGGAGATCCTGGGACGGGACGTCTCCCGCCTGGAGGCGATCCGTCCGCCCTTCGACCGCATGAGCTACACCGAGGCCGTGGAGCGCCTGCAGGAGGGGGGGAGCGAGATCGAGTGGGGCGAGGACTTCGGGGCCCCCGACGAGGAGGCCCTGGTGGAGGGCCGGGACCGGCCGCTCTTCGTCTACGACTACCCCCGGGAGGCCAAGGCCTTCTACATGAAGGAGAACCCAGAGGATCCCCGGACCGTGAAGTGCAACGACCTGCTGGCGCCGGAGGGCTACGGGGAGATCATCGGGGGGAGCCAGCGGGAGGACGACTACGACCGGCTGCTGGCGCGCATCCGGGAGGAGGGACTCCCCGAGGAGGCCTACGACTGGTACCTGGACCTCCGCCGGTACGGGACGTTCCCCCACAGCGGCTTCGGCCTGGGGCTGGAGCGGACGGTGGCCTGGATCTGCGGGCTGGAGCACCTCCGGGAGGCCATCCCGTTCCCCCGGATGATCCACCGGCTGACGCCGTGAGGGCTACCCCTCCTTGACCTCCCGCCAGAGGGCCTCCAGGGATTCCAGATCGGCCTCCATGGGATCGGCGCCCCGCCGCTCGGCCAGCCGGAGGAGCCGCCGGAACCGGGCCCGGAACTTCCCGGTGGCCTCCCGGAGGGCGGCCTCGGGGTCCACGTCGGCGAGACGGGCCACGCTGACGGCCGCGAACAGGAGGTCCCCCACCTCCTCGCGGAGGGCCGCCCCGTCCTCGTCCCCCGGGGGCTCCCCCCGGGAGCCCTCCCGGCCGGCCGACAGGACCTCGGCGAGCTCGTCGGCCTCCTCGCGCACCTTCCCCAGCGCTCCCGCCGCCTTCGGCCAGTCGAAGCCCACCCGGGCGGCCCGGGCCTGGGTCCGCACGGCGTCACCGAGGGCCGTGGACCGGGGCCCGGACGCGGCGCCGCGGTCCGGCTCCCCGGCCGCACCCGCCGGTTCGTCGTCGAGGCGCTTGGTCTCCTCCCAGTCCGGAGGCTCCTCGGCGTCGGCGTAGACGTGGGGGTGGCGGATCCGCATCTTCTCCTCCAGCCGGGCCACCACCTCCGCCGGCCCGAAGGTCCCTTCCTCCTCGGCCAGGACGATCTGGAACGCCAGGTTCAGCAGGAGGTCGCCGAGCTCGTCCCGGAGCGCCGCGGCATCCTCCCGGAGGATCGCGTCGGCCGTCTCGTCGGCCTCCTCCAGGAGGTAGGGCACCAGGGTCCGGGGGGTCTGCCGGCCGTCCCAGGGGCAGTGGAGCCGGAGGTGGCGGACCAGGGCCAGGGACCGGGCCAGGGCGGGGTCGTCGGGGCGGCTCTCGGCGAGATGGTCGGGATCGCCGAGATCCCCGTCAGGACGGGAGTTTCGTTGTCGTGATGACATGGAGCCGGTATTCTAATCGCGCCTCGAGGACGGTGCCAATGGAGACCACCCGCAGGGCCTGGATGGAGATCGACGCGGGGGCCCTGAGGCGGAACTGCGATCGCCTTCGACGGAGGGTGGGACCGGGTCCCGGGATGCTCCCCATGATCAAGGCCGACGGATACGGTCTGGGGGCGGTCCGCGTCCTCCGGGCCCTCCGATCCCGGGAGCCGTGGGGGTTCGGCGTGGCCACCGCCGCCGAGGGACGGACGCTCCGCCGGGCCGGTTGGGAGGGGAGGGTCGTGGTCTTCTCGCCCTGCCTCCTCCTGGATCTCCCGGCGATACGGGCGCTGGAGCTGGAGCCGGCGGTGTCCGGCCCCGGGTCGCTGGAGGCGCTGGAGGGGGGGGCTCGGGGGGAGGTAGCCCCGACGGAGGAGGCTCCAATGCCGGTCCACGTGGAAGTGGACACCGGGATGGGGCGCCTGGGGTTTCCGTGGGACGGCGGCGGGGACTGGACCCGCCGTCTGGCCGGCCTGGTGGACCGGCGGCGCGTCCGGATCGCGAGCACCTTCACCCACTTCCACTCCGCCGGGAGCGACCCGGCGGCCACGGGAGAGCAGTGGCGGCGGTTCCGGGAGGCCCTGGGCGACATGCGGGCCGCCGGACTGGATCCGGGGCCGCGGCACGCGGCGAACAGCGCGGCCGCCCTCGCCCACCCCTCCACCCGGGGCGACGTGGTGCGGCCGGGGCTCTTCCTGTTCGGCGGAGGAGCCGGGGAACTGCGGCCCGAAGCGGTGGTACGGGTTCGGGCCCGGGCCCTGGAGGTCCGGGAGGTGGCCGCCGGGGCCACGGTGAGCTACGGCGCCACCTACCGCACCACCCGCCGGACCCGGCTGGCCACCGTGGGGATCGGCTACGGAGACGGGCTCCGGAGGGAGCTCTCCAACGCCGGTCACGTGCTGGTGGACGGCCGCCGCGCTCCCATCCGCGGGCGGGTCTGCATGGACATCACCGTGGTGGAGCTCCCCGAGGAGTCCCGGCTGGAGGCGGGAGATCCGGTGACGGTGCTGGGGGAGGAGGGAAGCTCCCGGATCGGTCTGTCGGAGATGGCCGAGCGGTGCGGGACCATCGAGTACGAGATCCTCACCGGGTGGTCGCCGCGCCTGCCCCGGCTGGTCCGGGGGGAGGCGCGGAGCGAGGCCGAACCGGGAGGACGCGACGCCTTCGGGACGGGGGAGGAGACGGGGTGAACGGCACCGGGAGGAGCGTGGAGGAGCTTACCGTGGAGGCCAGGAGGGCCATGGAGCGCGCCTACGCGCCCTATTCGGAGTTCCGGGTCGGCGCCGCCCTGGAGTCGGCCGACGGCCGGTGCTTCACCGGCTGCAACGTGGAGAACTCCGCCTACCCGGTCACCGTCTGCGCCGAGCGCGTGGCCCTGGGGTCGGCCGTGGCGGCCGGCGCCCGGGAGTTCCGGAGGATCGTGATTTGCTCGTCCGGGCACCGGCCACCGGCTCCCTGCGGGATGTGTCGGCAGGCGCTGTTCGAGTTCTCCAGGGAGCTGGAAGTGGTGAGCGTTTCGGCGGACGAGGAGAGACGGAGCTGGCGGATCCGGGAGCTCCTCCCGGACGGATTCCGCCTGGAGGGGGCATGAGAGGGCACGACCTGGACAACACCGTGGCGCGGGAGGGGCCGACGGCCCGGCCGGCGGGCTCCTCCGGCCCCTGGGTCGGGGCGCTGCTGGCCCTCGTGACGGCCGGATCCGTCGCGGCCTGCTCCGAGGCGGGCCTGGTGTCGGCGCCCGGCGGGGATACGCCCGGCTCGGCGGCCGAGACCCGTGAGGTGATCGTCCCGGTGAGCGAGTTCGGCACCTGGAGGGACTCCACCTTCGGCGGGTTCGCCACGCCCAGCACCACGTCCTGGATCCTGGCGGCGCAGGACTCCGCCCTCCAGAGCCGGGCCCTCCTCCGGTTCGCGGCGGTGCCGGACACGGTGATCATCAACGCCCAGCTCCTCCCCATCGATTCGGTGGGCGGGATCCTGGTGCGGTTCGGCGCGGACACGGCCCGGTCCTCCCTGCCGGGGGACTCGGTCACCGTCTCGGTGTTCACCCTGGACCGGCACTTCGATCCCGACGAGGCGGAATGGGGCCGGGCGGCGGCGGGCGATCCGTGGCCGGGAGGGGGCGCGCTGGTGCGGCGCCTGGGACGGCAGAGCATCCCCACCTCCGTGGACACGTTCACGGTGGGAGTCCGGGGGGACGCCGACGCCTTCTACGAGGAGTGGAGGGACGCCGGGTCTCCACCCTCCATGGCCGTCACCGTGGACGGCACGGGCAACCGCCTCTTCCTCCGAAACGCCGTCCTGGAGTTCCTGGCCAGTCCCCCGGAGCAGGACACCCTGGCGTCGGCCACCTCGGTGGTGGAAGAGCGGACCTCCATCTACGATCCGCCGCAGGCCCCGGTGGGCCGGAGCCTGCGTCTGGGGGGCGTCCCCTCGAGCCGCGCGTACTTCGCCATCACTCCGCCGGATTCGGTGGACGGGCTCCCGCTGCGGGGATCGCAGATCAACCGGGCCGATCTGCTGCTGTGGCCCCTCCCCGGCGGCTCCTCCGTCTTCCGTCCCCGGGGCCCGCTGGGCGTGGTGGCGCTCCAGCTCCTCGGGGATCCCTTCGAGCTGGGCGCGAAGACGCCCGTGGGACAGGCCCTGGCGGGGGGACAGGTGTTCCGGCTGGACCCCGACTCCGTGGCCGCCGGCAGACCCCTCGAGGTGGACGTGACCGAGCTCTTCGCGCAGTGGGCCCGTTTTCCGGAGGATTCCACCGCGGTGTTCCGGCTCGGCCTGCGCCCTGTGCCCGACGGCGCCCGCTTCGGATACTGGGACTTCGGCTCCGTGGGCGCGGACTCCTCGGCGCTCCGTCCCATGGTCCGTCTCCTGTTCACCCCTCCCACCTCGTTCGAGCTCCCATGACCCCTTCACGGATCGACCCTCTCCGGCTCGCGGGCGCCGCCGCGGCGCTCTCCCTCCTCGCGCTGACGCCGGGACGTCTGGGCGCCCAGACGCCGTTCACGGCCGTGGGCCTCGGCTATCCCGTGCCGGCCGAGGACGGACGCAGCGCGGCCATGGGCGGCTCGAACGTGGCCCTCCTGGGGGGCACGGCCACGGCGTCCAATCCCGCCGATCTCGCCCCCGTCTCCCGGCTCCTCATGAACGTCACGCTGGCCCCCGAGCGGGTGGACCTGAATGCCGGGGGCGGCGAGGCGCAGCGGTTCGGACACACCCGTGTCTCCCTGATGCGCGTGATCCTCCCGGTGGGACGGGACTGGACGCTCTCGGCAGCGGTGAAGCCCATCCTGGATCAGGACTGGGAGGTCCTGATCCAGGACACCCTCTCGGTGGGCGGGGACCGGTTCCCGTTCTCGGAGCGGCGTCGATCGAACGGCGGCGCTTCGGCCCTGGAGGTCTCCGGGGCCCGGCGGCTCGGTCCGGTCTCGGTGGGGGTCTCGGTGGAGCGCGTTCTGGGCGGGCTGGAGCAGTCGTTCCGGCGCCGCTTCGAGCAGGACACGGCCAGCGGCGGAGGAGCCTCCGTGCCCGAGAACGTCCGGGCCCGGGGCGTGTGGGACTACGAGGGATGGCGGTTCCGGGCCGGGGCGTCGCTCCAGCTGGGCGAGCGCGCACGGATCGGAGGCGTGGCCTCGTGGTCCGGAGAGCTGGGGGCCACCCCTCAGGGTCCCGTCGACCGGCGGACGTTCGACCTCCCCGGGTCGGTGGAGGTGGGGGCCAGCGCCCGTCCCGTGGACGACCTGGTGGTGGCCCTGACCGGCGGGTGGAGCGGCTGGTCCGCGGCGTCGGACGACCTGCGGGACGTGGAGGCCCGGGACGTGCGCTGGGGTGGCGCGGGGGCCGAGCTGTCCGGCGTCGGGCTCGGGCCGGCCACGCTGAGGCTGCGGGCCGGCGGCCGGGTGGCGGAGCTGCCCTTCGTCCCGGAGGGCGGGGAGCAGGCCACGGAACGGGGGCTCACCCTGGGGGTGGGCGCGGTGGCCGGGGCCGGGCGGGGACTGGTGGACCTGGCCCTGGAGTTCGGCGAGCGGGGCGACGTGGAGGAGGTGGGACTGGCCGAGACGTATCGGCGGGCCACCCTCTCCTTCACCCTCCGGCCGTAACGTGGTTGATCGTGCGATGATCGGAGAGGAGAAGCTGAGGACCAGGGGAGCGCCATGAGCGAGCTCGTGACGCTGCGCCGCCCTGGAAGCGGCGGCGGATCCGGGCCGGAGGCGGACGTGGAGACGGGGCAGGAGCCCCGCCCCGGAGCCGATCCGGGACGACCGCTGCGGCCGGTGAGCCGGCGGGTCTACATCGAGACCTACGGCTGCGAGATGAACGTGGCCGACACCGAGCTCATGGCCGGCGTCCTGGCCGAGCGCGGATACCTCCGGGTGGAGGAGCCGGCGGAGGCCGACGTGATCCTGGTGAACACCTGCGCCATCCGGGAGAACGCGGAGCGCAGGGTGAAGGGACGCATCGGCCAGCTCCAGCAGCACCGGGACGGGTCGCCGGAGCTGGTCCTGGGCGTCACGGGGTGCATGGCCCAGCGCGTCGGCGACCGCCTGGTGGAGGAGGTGGACGGGGTGGACCTGGTGGCGGGTCCCGACTCCTACCGGCGGCTGGGTGAGATGGTGGACGCCATCCGCTTCGGCGGCCTGGAGCGTGGACAGGAGCTGCTGGAGCTGGACGCGGCGGAGAACTACGAGGGGATGGAGGGGATCCGGGAGGAGGGGGTCACCGCCTGGATCACCGTGCAGCGCGGGTGCGACCATCGCTGCACCTTCTGCATCGTTCCCTACGTCCGGGGGCCGGAGAAGAACCGACATCCCCACGAGATCCTGGGCGAGGTCCGGGAGGTGGTCGACCGGGGCTTCACCGAGGTGACGCTCCTGGGTCAGACGGTGAACTCCTACGCCTTCGGGGCGTGGGATTTCGCCCGTCTCCTGCGCTCGGTGGCGCGGGTGGACGGGATCCGTCGGGTGCGGTTCACCTCGCCCCATCCGAACGACGTCACGCCCGAGCTGGTGGAGGTCATGGCGACGGAGCCCGCCGTCTGCCGCCAGATCCACCTGCCGGCGCAATCGGGCTCGGACCGGATCCTCAAGCGCATGGTCCGCCGGTACACGGTGGCCGAGTACCTGGAGAAGGTGGAGATGCTCCGGGACCGGATCCCGGAGGTGGCCATCAGCACGGACATGATCGTGGCCTTCCCCGGGGAGACGCGGGAGGAGTTCGAGGCGACCCTGGACCTGATGAGACGGGTCCGGTACGACGACGCGTTCCTGTACCGCTATTCGCCCCGTCCGGGGACGCCGGCCACCCGGTTCCCGGAGGAGGACTTCGTGGACGACGCCGAGGCGCAGGAGCGCCTGGAACGGCTCATCGAGGTCCATCGGGAGATCCAGGCTGAGATCAACCGCGGCGAAGTGGGCGCCGTCCGCCGGGTCCTGGTCGAGCGGGAGGCGAAGAGCGACGGCGACGTCCTGGGCCGGACCGAGGGAAACAAGGTGGTGGCCTTCCCCGGAGCCCCGGAGGAGATCGGCACGTACCACACGGTGCGGCTGACGTCCACGTCGGGTGCCACGTTCCGGGGACGGAGGGTCTCGTGAAGACCTGGATCCGGGTCCTCGGCTTCGTGGTCCTGGCCGGGCTCGCCTTCGCCTTCGCCGCGGCCAACGGCGGACAGGCCGTGCAGCTCGACCTGGGAGTGGTGACCTTCCGGAGGGTCTCCCTGCCGGTGGTGGTGTTCGCCTCGGTCCTGGCCGGGATGCTGGCGGTCTTCCTGGCGGGGCTCCGGGCCGACCTGCGGACCCGGAAGGTGGTGCGACGGTACCGGCGCGAGCTGGAGCGAAGCGGCGCCGCGGTGGAGGAGACGACGGAGGAAGAGGAGGTCTGAGGCCGGCGCTTCCCGCGCCCCCGGGCCTTCCCGGGGACGGGAGGGGCCGGGACGGGATCCGGGACCGCGCCGACCGGCGCGGTCATGCTCGTGTTCCGATGGGGTCCCTGGTCCGTGGCCGCCGTGGCCCTGGCGGTCGGCGTCGTCGCCGGCCTCCTCCTGCCGGGACCCGGCGGTGGGGGTGCCCCCGGCGGACCGGTGCTCCTGCTGCTGGCGGCGGCGGCCCTCCCGCCCGCCGCCCGTCTCGCTCTGCTCGGGCTGCACCTCTTCCGGGGCGGTCCCGTCCGCGGCCGGACGGCCGCTCCCGGCGCTCCGGCGGTACCGCCATTCCGGGCCGATCCCCCCTCCTCCCTGGCCGTCCTCGGGCTCCTGTGGGCCGGCGTGGCGCTGGGCGCCTCGGCCCGGGAGCGGGCCCTGGCCCGGTGCGCGGGCTCGCTGGAGACCGGGGAGGCCGTCCGGGCCAGCGGACGGATCGCCGGATGGGGGGTGAGCCGGGACGGGCGGGGCCGGGCCGTCACGCGGATTCGCCTGGAGGGCGCCCGCCTGACGGCGGCCCGGGGAACGTGCCACGCCGGGCCCCTCCTGGTGCTGGTGGACGGAGCGGTGGAGCCGGCCGCGAGGGGTGGGGCCGCCGGCAGGACGGGATCGTCGCCGGCCGGGCTGACGGTGGCGGGGACGTGGTGGCGGTATCCCGGCGCGGCCGGCCGCCCCCGGTCCCCGGGTCGGCACGGGCTCCTCCGGGCGGAGGAGCCTCCCGAGGATCTGGCCCCGGCCCGGCCGGTAGAGGTGGAGCCGGCGCCCTGGGGACGGATCGCCGGGCGGCTCCGGAGGGCGGCGTCCACACGGCTCGCGTCCCGGCTGGGAGGGGACGTGGCCTCCCTGGGCTCCGCCCTGCTCCTGGCCGACCGCGACGGCCTCCCCTCGGGACTCCGGGAGCGGTTCGCCGACGCCGGTCTGGCCCATCTCCTGGCGGTCTCGGGTCTCCACGTGGGGGTGATCGGTGCCCTGGTCCTGGGGCTCGTGGGCCTGGTGCTGCGGGACCGGCGGCGCTATCCCGCCTCGGCGGTCCTGACCCTGGCCTACGTGGTGTGGATCGGGGCCCCGCCGTCGGCGGCCCGGGCGGGCTTCCTGTATGCGGGGTGGGCGTTCTGCCGGGGCCGGGGGAGGCCCACGTCGGTCCTGGAGCTCCTGGCCGCTGCGGCGGCCGCGGCGATCCTGGTGGACCCCCTGGTGCTCCTGGACGTGGGCTTCCAGCTCTCCTTCGCCGGATTCTTCGGCCTCCTGGTGGGGATCCGCCTGTCCACGGCTCTCCGGTCCGAAGGCCCGATCCACGGGGTGGAGCCGGCTCGCGGGCCCGCCGCCGTGGCCGGTGCGGCCGCCGGGGCGTTCCTGGCCACGGCGCCGCTGGTGGCCGCCCACTTCCAGCGCCTGGCGCCGGTGGCCGTGGCGTCGGGGCTGGCCGCGGCGCCCCTGGTGGGAGGGGCGGTGCCGACCCTGGCCGCCACGGCGGCCCTCCCCGAGCCCCTGGCGGTTCCGGCGGCCCGGGCCGCCACGGGCCTCCTCCGGGCCCTGGTCTGGCTGGCCGGCCGCTTCGCCGAGCTGCCCGGGGCGGGCCGTCCGGTGCCCCCGCCCGGGCCGGCGGGGTGGACCGCCGTGGCCCTGACGACGGCCGCGGCGGTGCGTCTGGCCGCCGCGGGCCGGTGGAGCCGGGCGGTGGTGCCCGTCTCGGCCGCGCTGGCCGTCCTGCTGGCCTGGCCCGCCGTGGCGGGACGGGCCCTGGGCGAGGAGGGGCGGATCTGTGCCCTGGACGTGGGCCAGGGCGACGCGGTGGCCGTCCGCACGGCCGCCGGGCACTGGATCCTGGTGGACGGGGGACCCGGGCCGCCGGCGCGGGACGCGGGCCTGGAGTCGGTGGTTCCCCACCTGCGGCGATGGGGGGTCCGGAGGATCGAGGTCCTGGTGCTCACCCATCCCCACCTGGATCACGTCGGAGGGCTCGGGTCGGTCATGGACGCCTTTCCCGTGGGCGAGATCTGGGATGCGGCCACGGCCGCGGCGAGCACGGCGTACCTGGAGCTCCTGGATCGGGCGGCGGAGCGGAACGTCCCGTGGCGGGTGGTGGCGGCCGGGGACCGCTTCCGCCTGGACGGGACGTCGGGCACGGTGCTGGCGCCTCCGCGGGCGGCGGCCTGGAGGGATCCCAACGAGGCCAGCGTGGTCCTCCGCCTCTCCCTCCCGTCGGGCCTCACGGCGCTGCTCACGGGCGACGCCGGTCCCCGGGAGGAGCGCTGGATGCTGGAACGGTGGCCGGAGGAGGTCCTGCGCGCCCGGATCCTCAAGGTGGCGCATCACGGGAGCCGGAGCTCCACCGGGAGCCGGTGGCTCGCCTCCGTGGATCCCGGGGTGGCCCTCATCTCCGCCGGTCGGGGCAACCGGTACGGCCATCCCCACCGGGAGGTGCTCCTCCGTCTGGAGGCCCGGGGGAGGGTGGAGGTGCGGAGGACCGATCGGGAGGGTACCGTGTGCGTGGGGCCCGACGGCGCGCCTCCTGGCTGAGCCCCACGGCGCGCCCCCTGGCTCGGCCGGACGGGGCCCGATTGACGAGAGATCGCCCGAAGGGCTACCGTGTCTCCGCCTCCGGTCGGCCCGCCAGCGCTGCGCGTACGTTCGTGCCACCGGCCCTCGTCCGCTCGTCACCTCCCCCGCCCGCCACCGCCCGCGTCCATGGAACGATCCGTCACGACCCTGAACAGGTTCATCGTCGAGGAGGAGCGCCGGCATCCCCGGGCCACGGGGGCGTTCTCCAACATGCTCCAGGACCTCACGCTGGCGGTGAAGCTGGTGAGCCGGGCGGTGAACCGGGCGGGCCTCGAGGACGTGCTGGGGGAGGAGGGGCGCGAGAACATCCACGGCGAATCGGTGCAGAAGCTGGACGACTACGCCCACGAGGTGGTGGTCCGGGCCATGGATCACGGCGGCCACCTCTGCCTCATCGTGTCCGAAGAGGCCGACGAGCCCATCCGGATCCCCGAACGGTTCCCCACCGGCGAGTACGTCCTCCTGGTGGACCCGCTGGACGGCAGCAGCAACATCGACACGGGCATCCCCGTGGGGACCATCTTCTCGGTCCACTCCCGGAGGAGCGCGGGACGGGACGGCACGGTGGAGGACGCCCTCCAGCCCCTCCGTGGGCAGGAGGCGGCCGGGTACGTCCTGTACGGTTCCTCCACCATCCTGGTCTACACCACCGGCGACGGCGTCCACGGCTTCACCCTGGATCCGACCATCGGGGAGTTCGTCCTCTCCCATCCCGACATCCGGCTGCCCGAGCCGGGAGCCCGCACCTATGCGGTGAACGAGGGTTATCGCGACGGCTGGAGCGAGGCCCAGTGCGAGCTGGTGCGTCACCTCAAGACCCGGCGTGACCGGAGCGGAGCGGGCTTCGGGCAGCGCTACGTGGGCTCGCTGGTGGCCGACGTGCACCGGACCCTCCTGAAGGGCGGGCTCTTCATGTACCCGGGAACCGAGGACCGGCCCGAGGGGAAGCTCCGCCTGCTCTACGAGGCGGCGCCCATGGCCTGGATCGTGGAGGAGGCCGGCGGGGCCGCCACGGACGGGGTGCGGGACATCCTGGACCTGGAGCCCCGGACGATCCACCAGCGGACGCCCCTCTACCTGGGGGGGCGCCGGTGGGTGGAGACGGCCAGGGAGCGGCTGTCGTGATCGTCCTCACCGGGGGAGCCGGCTTCATCGGGACCAACACCCTGGAGCGCCTGAACCGCCGGGGGCGGGGCGACGTGGTGGTGGTCGACGACATCGGCGGCTCGGAGAAGTGGCGCCACCTGGCCGGACGGGAGTTCCGCCGCTACCTGCCCCGGCGCGAGCTCTGGGATTGGCTCGCCTCCGACCCCGGGGCCTCCCGGCTGGAGGCGGTGATCCACCTGGGCGCCTGCACCGACACCACCGAGGAGGACTACGACTACCTGACCCGGGTGAACACCGACTATTCCATCCGGCTGTGGCGGGAGTGCGTGGAGCGGGGAGTGCCCATGGTCTACGCCAGCAGCGCCGCCACCTACGGCGACGGCTCCCGCGGCTTCTCCGACCGGCGGGAGACGCCGGAGGAGCTGTCGGAGCTCGAGCCGCTGAACCCCTACGGTCTGTCCAAGCAGGCCTTCGACCTCTGGGTGGCCTCCCGGGACCGTACGCCGCCCCGGTGGGCCGGCCTCAAGTTCTTCAACGTCTACGGGCCCCACGAGGAGCACAAAGGGGCCATGGCCA
>CAZVIY010000018.1:0-52034 GCA_964627425.1 uncultured Gemmatimonadota bacterium | reverse complement strand
TGGACCGGGAGCCGATCTACCTGCTGGACGACGTCTTCGCCGAGCTGGACCGGGACCGCTCGAGCCGGCTCATGGAGCTGCTGGACGACGGCCGGACGGGACAGGCCATCCTCACGGCGCCGAAGGCCGGGGACCTGGGTCTCCGGGAGGGGACGCTGGAGGAGTGGCGGATCCGGGACGGCGAGGTGACGACGGCGTGAGCGGCGACAACAAGAGCGTGAACCAGGAGGACCTTCGCTCGCTGGATCCCGAGGCCCTGCAGCGCCTGGCGGAGAGCCGGCGGAGGGCCCGGAGCGGGCGGCGTCGGCGGCGCGGCGGAGCCGACGGGCCCCGGCAGCTCCAGGGGATGGTGGACGGACTCCTGGAGAAGTGGGGCCTGGCGGACGCCGTGGCCCGGGCCCGGCTCTTCGAAGGCTGGGAGGACCGGGTGGGTCCCCGGGTGGCCGAGCGGGCCCGGCCGGTGGGCTTCGACGAGGGGACGCTCTTCGTCGAGGTGGAGAGCGCCTCCTGGCTCAGCGAGCTCCGGATGATGAAGCGGCAGATAATGGAGCGGATCAACGCCGGCCGCACGCGGGGACGGGTGGAGGAGATCGTCTTCGTGCAGGGCGGCCGCAGCGGAGAAGATGGAGGACGCGGCGGACGCGGAGGACGCGGCCGGCGCGGACGAGAACGGTCGAACACGAACGAACCGAGAAAGGGACGCAGCTGATGGCCAAGTCGATCGAGGAAGCCAAGCAGCGCCTGAAGGACCAGGGCGACTACACCTCCCGCCAGATCCAGGTGCTCAAGGGCCTGGAGGCGGTGCGGAAGCGGCCGGGCATGTACATCGGCTCCACCGCAGCCCGGGGGCTCCACCACCTGGTCTACGAGGTGGTGGACAACTCCATCGACGAGGCCATGGCGGGCTACTGCTCGGAGATCGAGACCATCATCCACGAGGACAACTCGGTCACCGTGAAGGACGACGGCCGGGGGATCCCCGTGGACGTCCATCCCACCGAGGGCGTGCCCGGCGTCGAGCTGGCGCTCACGACCCTCCACGCCGGCGGGAAGTTCGACAAGGAGAGCTACAAGGTCTCCGGCGGCCTCCACGGCGTGGGCGTCTCGGTGGTGAACGCCCTGTCCGAGTGGTTCGAGGTGACCGTCTACCGGGACGAGAGCATCTGGGAGCAGCGCTTCGAGCGGGGCGTGAAGACCGGCGACCTGGAGGAGGTCGGGCCCACCGACCGCTCGGGCACGGTGATCACCTTCCGGCCCGACCCCGAGATCTTCACCGACCTGACCTACAAGTTCGACACCCTCTCCTCCCGGCTCCGGGAGCTGGCGTACCTGAACAAGGGCCTCCAGATCACCCTGGTCGACGAGCGTCCGGAGGAGACCCGCAGGGAGACCTATCACTTCGAGGGCGGGATCAAGGAGTTCGTCGAGTACCTCCGCGGCCAGAAGTCGGCCCTCCACGACGACGTGGTCTACGTCGAGGGGGACCAGGACGACGTGGAGGTCGAGCTGGCCATGCAGTACAACGACGGCTACAACGACGACATCTTCACCTTCGTCAACAACATCAACACCCACGAGGGCGGCACCCACCTCACCGGCTTCAAGGCGGCCCTCACCCGGACCATCAACGCCTACGCGGACCGGAACAACCTCCTCAAGAAGAACGACCCGAGCCTCTCCGGGGACGACGTGCGCGAGGGGCTCACCGCGGTGCTCTCGGTGAAGGTCATGGAGCCCCAGTTCGAGGGGCAGACCAAGACCAAGCTGGGCAACAGCGAGGTCCGCGGCATCGTGGAGAGCCTGGTGAACGACAAGCTGAACACCTGGCTCGAGGAGCATCCCTCGGCGGGCAAGACGATCATCGACAAGGCGGTGCAGGCGGCCCGGGCCCGGGAGGCGGCCCGCAAGGCCCGGGACCTGACCCGGAAGCGCTCCAGCCTGGAGACGGGGATCCTGCCCGGCAAGCTGGCCGACTGCTCCCTCACCGATCCCTCCATCGCCGAGCTGTATCTGGTGGAGGGCGACAGTGCGGGGGGAAGCGCCAAACAGGGCCGCGACCGGGCCTTCCAGGCCATCCTGCCGCTCAAGGGAAAGATCCTCAACGTGGAGAAGGCGCGGATCGACAAGATCCTCTCCAACGACGAGATCCGGGCCATCATCACCGCCATCGGCACCGGGATCGGCGACGAGTTCACGCTCGAGGACGCGCGGTATCAGAAGATCGTGCTCCTGAGCGTGGACGGGGAGGAGCACGTCTTCGTCCGCGACGACGGGGGCACCCGGATGGTCCGGATCGGCGAGTTCATCGATCCGCTGATCGAGGAGGAGGCCGAGCGCCCCGACTACGCCCCCCACAGCGAGAAGCGCATGGCCGACGACGGAGATCTCGGCGAAGTGCTCTGCTTCGGCAAGGACGACCATGAGCTGCGGTTCCGGCCGATCAAGGCGGTGATCCGCCATCCGGTGGATGAGCCCCTCTTCGAGATCGAGACGGCGTACGGCCGCTCGGTGAAGGTCACCGGAAGCCACAGCGTCTTCGTCTACGAGGACGGCGAGATCCGGAAGAAGGCGGGCGGAGCCGTGGAGGAGGGGGACAGCATCGTCGCCCCGCGCCGGATTCCGCTTCCCGACACGGGACCGGAGCGCATCGATCTCCTGGAGGCGCTGCACGGTGTTCCCGAGGCCGCCGGGCAGGTCTGGCTGCGGGGCCCCGCCGTCGAGGACTGGTACAAGGACTCGGTCCTCCGCGACCACGAGGGGAATCCCGAGATGGTCTCACCCCGGGTGGAGGTCCCGGCCGAGGTGGGCCAGGAGACCGCCGACATCCGACGGGCCAGTGGTCTCACCAACGTGGAGCTCTGCGAGCGCATCGGCATCAAGCAGCCGGTGACGTTCTACGCCTGGGAGAAGGGCACCTCCCGGCCCACCGTGGAGAACTGGGAAGCCTATCTGAAAGCCATCGGCGCCTCCCGCGACGAGATCATGCCGCGCGTCCGGGTGGGGTCCAGCAGGCTGGAGCATCAGTGGGAGACGCAGTACCGCGGCGCGCCGACGAACCGGGTCAAGCCCTACGTCCGGCTCTCCGATCTGAGTGAGGAAGACGTGGCCTGGTTCGACGGGCGCGACGACCTGGAGCTCACCCCCGAGCACTACGCCGATCGGGGGATCGATCGGCACGTCGAGGTGAGCCCGGAGCTCATGGCCCTTCTCGGCTTCTACGTGGCCGAGGGGAGCGGCAACCCCAGGGCCGGGATCCGACTGGCCATGGGCCGGAGCAACGAGCCGCTGCTGGACGAGATCACCGCCGCCTTCGGGGAGGTCTTCGGCCTGGAGCCGCGCTACTTCGAGAGCGAGATCCGGGTCGGCGAGCTGAGGCTCAACAACCGCGTCGCCGCGTTGGCGTGGGACCACGTGTTCGGGTTCGAGGGCGCGAGCGCCCGGAAGAAGCGGATTCCCGACCTGGTTTTCCAGGTGTCCGAGGAGCTCAGGCTCCACTTCCTCCGCGGGTTCCTCGCGGGTGACGGGAGCGTGAGCAAGGGGCGGATCGCCCTCTACACCGCGTCACGCGATCTGGCGAGCGGTCTCCAGTATCTCCTGGGGTCCCTCGGTGTGATGGCGTCGCTCCAGTGCCAGGACGCCGACGGGCAGGCCTCCGAGATCAATGGCCGGGCTTGCGTGACCAGGGGTCGGAAGTGGCAGCTCACGGTGACGGCCCGCGAGGACCTGGAGCGGCTGCGATCGATCTGGGAGGACGCTCCGCGGGCCGAGACCATCGAGGAGCGGCTGGAGAGCGACTGGCCCAGCATCAACCGGAAGTTCGAGCCCATCAGCGATTCGCTGGTGGCGCTGCCGGTCCGCCGTGCCGGGGAGTGTAAGCCCTCCACCGGGATGGTCTACGACTTCTCGGTCGAGACCGACGAGAACTTCGTCGCCGGGATGGGCGGCCTCGCCGCCTCCAACACCGATGCCGACGTGGACGGCGCCCACATCCGCACCCTGCTGCTCACCTTCTTCTTCCGGCAGATGGTGGACCTCATCGAGGCGGGCTACATCTACATCGGCAAGCCGCCGCTCTACCGGCTGGAGAAGGGGAGCCAGGAGTACTACGCCTACACCGAGGACGAGAAGGACGAGCTCGTCCAGCGGCTCCGCACCGACGCCGGACGGAACCCCGACATCCAGCGCTACAAGGGTCTGGGCGAGATGAACCCCGACCAGCTCTGGGAGACCACCATGAACCCGGAGAACCGGACCCTCCTCCAGGTGACCATCGACGACGCCACCGAGGCGTCCATGCTCTTCGACCGGCTCATGGGCGACGACGTGGAGCCCCGCCGGAAGTTCATCGAGGAGAACGCCCAGTACGTGAAGAACCTGGACGTCTGACGGCGGGGCGTCCCCGGGACGCGGTGCCGGGGGACGGTGCCGGGCCGGCGGGCCGAGCCTGGTCCTGGCGTGGCGGAGCCGCGCTCTACTCCCGCAGCGCCTGGACGGTGAGCTCGGCGCTCACCGGAAGGCTTCCTCCGCTCCCCGGCCCCAGCTCCAGCTCCAGCTCCCCGCGCAGCGAGTCGAGGTCGCCGCCGGCCAGCTCCCGGGTCACGTCCTCGGGGGAGAAGCCGACGGGGCTCGGCTCGTCCTGGACCAGGCGTCCCGCGACGGTGCCCAGGTCTCCTCCGTCGTCGTCGGACCGGCCCGATCCACCAGTGGCCGTCCCGGTGAATTGGATCCGGGCGTGGGAGATGGTCTCTCCCTCCAGGGTCGCGCCGGCGTCGTCCACGGCCACGTAGCTCCCGAGGAGGTGCACGGTGGACCTGTAGCCCTCGGGCTGGCCGGAGAAGTAGCCCCCGAGGTCCGCGCTCACCGTCAAGGCCACCTCGGCGAAGGGTTCGGGGCCCCCGCTCCCGGCACTGATCTGCGCCGACTCCTCGTCGTCGTCGTCCAGCGGCGGCGTGACGGTGGTGGTCAGCGTCAGGGACTCGCCAGCGTTCTCCGGCCGGGCCTCGATCAGGAGGTCGTCCAGCAGGACGTGCCCGCCGTAGGACTCGGGACGGAAATCCCGGAGGGCGATCCGGTTGGCCGCCGGGTCGGCGTCCAGGGGGCCGCCGTCGCGGATCACCTCGTCGCCGATCTCCACCTGGAGGGAGAAGTCGTGGGGCTCGGGCTCCCGGTCGTCCACCGACGAGGGGGAGCCGCACCCCGCCGCCACCACGGACACGGCTGCGGCCACGGCCAGGACGGCGGGACGCGGAGTCCGGCGGATGCGTGGGGGTCTCACGGGAGCCTCCCGGTGTCGGAGCGCTATTTCCTTCGATGGAGAAGAAAAGGGTAGACGGCCCGTCGCCGGCGGACAAGCCGCTTCCGTGGCGTCGGTCGCCCGCCGGCCGGCTCACGCGCCGTCCCGGTCCTCCGGCCCTCCCTCGAGCATGGCGATCCGCCGCAGGAACCGCCGCCGCACGGGGCCCACCCGGAGGACGAACCTGGCCGCGGCCAGGGCGGGCCGGATCAGCCTCCCGCCTCCGAACAGCAGCAGGCGGGTCAGCTGGTCGGTGAAGGGGTTCACCCCACGCTCCACGGCCGCCCGGCGCGTCCGCTCGTATTCGGCGAGGGATTCCGGGGCCCCGGCTTCGGGCACCGACCCGGATCCGCTCCCCGGCCTGGGTCCGCGCACCGTCCCCCCGACCCGCAGCGCGGAGACCAGCGCGTCGGTGAGGGCCGCCGCGTCCTGGATCCCGGCGTTCATGCCCTGGCCCCCGACGGGGCTGTTCAGGTGGGCGGCGTCGCCGGCCAGGGCGATCCGTCCGGCCACGAACCGGGAGCTCACCCTCCGGTGGAGGCGGAACTCGCTCTGCCAGACGGACCCGTGGTCCCCGAGGGCCCGGGCCGGGAACAGGCGCCGGATCGCCCGCTCCACGCGCTCCTCGAGGGGCCGGTCCTCCCGCGCGGGGAACGGGAGGATCAGCCTCCAGACCTCCCGGTCCAGCCGGATGGCCACCGCCAGGCGCGGCCGCGTGGCGAGCCGGGGGAAGGGGAGCCCGGCGGCGCCGGGGAGCCGCACGTCGGCCAGCGCCGCCCGGGTGCCGTAGGTGATGCCGTCGAAGGAGGCTCCGAGGACCTCCCGTACCGTGCTGTGGGCCCCGTCACAGCCGGCGACGTAGGACGCTTCGAGGCTCCGCCGGGATCCCCGGTGGAGGAACTCGACACGGACGCCGGACGGGCGGTCCTCCACGCCGGTGACCCGGGCCGAGAAGAGCACCTCCGCCCCCGGTTCCCCGGCGAGGGCCTCGTGGAGCATCCGCTCCGTCTCCGACTGGGGCACGATCAGGAGCCGGGGATAGGGGGTTTCGTCGGCCAGCTCCTCCAGGGGGAGCGACAGGAGGACCCGGTCGCTCCCGGCGTCGCGGAGGCGGAGCCGCTCCAGGACGATGCCCCGGTCCACGAAGTCCTCGAGCACGTCGAGCCCGGCCAGGATCTCCTGGGTCCGGGGCCAGATGGCCGGGGCCCGGGAGTGTTCGGCGGTGCCCGGTCTCTTCTCCAGCACCACGACCCGGCGGCCGGCCCGGGCCAGCCCCAGGGCCAGGCTGAGGCCCACCGGTCCGGCTCCGACCACCGCCGTCTCGGCTCGGCCCGGCGGGCTCCCGGACCCGGGGCCCGCAGCGGTCGCATCCATGGGAGGGAACGTCGGGTCCGGGGCGAGGGGTTTCAAGGAGGGAGCGTCGGGGTTCCGGGGTGGAGGTGGCCGGCGTCCGGCGACAGGTGCACGGATGCGTACGGCGGCAGGTGCACGGACGCGGCCGCCGAGGCGCCCGCCGGAACTTTTCGTCCGGGCCCGGTGTTAATGGTGTTCACTCGACGAAGAAAGGGGAGTGGAGACTCCCTATGTCAGCCGCAGTGTGCTGCATAAGACCATTAACCACCGCGGGCCGGGGCGGATGAACACCGCGGGCCGGATCGCGGAGAGGGGAGCCATGGCGCTGGGACGGGACGACATCCTCGGGGAAGCGTGCGACCTCTACCTGGAGGCCGGCATGGAGGGGTTCTCCATGCGGAAGTTGGCCGACCGGCTCGGGGTCACGGCGCCGGCGCTCTACCGCCACTTCGACGACCGGGAGGAGGTCCTCACCGAGGTGGTGGGCGAGGGGTACCGGATCCTCCGGGACACCCTCTACCGCGCCCTGGAGGAGCCCACCCCGGCGGACCGCTTCTTCCGGGCGGGCCGCGCCTACCTGGAGTTCGCCCTGGCCCACCCCGGCCTCTACCAGGTGCTCTACGCCTCTCGCGACGTCCTGGGCCTGGAGCGTCTCCCCGAGGAGGCGAGCGCCCTGGCGTGCTCCATCGGCCAGTTCTGGAACGATCGGGTGCGCGAGTGCATGGACGCGGGGTTCCTGGAGGAGGAGGACCCCGAGGCGGTGGCCCGGACCCTCTGGGCCCACGGCCACGGCCTCATCTCCATCTACCTCCTGGGAATGCTGGACATCGACGAGGAGGAGTTCCGAAACCTCTACCGCACCTCGTCCGTCCGGGTGCTGGCAGGCGTGGCGTCGGAGCAGGCGAGAACGGAGCTGAGGGGCCGGGTGTCATGAGACGAGGAGCGAGCGACCACGAAGCGATCGAAGGCCGGCCGCCGGCCGCCGGCCTGGCCCTGGCCGCCGGCCTCGTGCTGGCCGCGGGCCTGGCGCTGGGCGGCTGCGGGGCCCAGGAGGCGTCGGAGTCGGAGACCGCCGCCGCGGAGGAGGCGGCGGGCGGCCCGGGGAGCCCGGGACGGACGGTGAACGTCGAGGTGGAGGAGGTGAGCACCAGCTCCTTCACACGGACGGTGCGGATCACCGGCACCGCCGAGGCGAACCGGGACGTCCGGGTCTCGGCCGAGGAGAGCGGGGTGATCCGCGAGCTCCCCGTGGACCAGGGTGCCCGGGTCCGGGAGGGCCAGATGGTGGCCCGGATCGACGACCGGGTGCTCCGGGCCCAGGTGGAGCAGGCCCGGGCCCAGGCCGAGCTGGCCCGTGAGAACTGGGAGCGCCGGAAGCGGCTCTACGAACAGGACCAGGCCATCTCCGAGCTGGACTATCTCCGGGCCCGGTACGAGGCCGAGGAGGCCAGCGCCCGGCTCCGCTCGCTGGAGGAGCGCCTGGCGCGGACCCGGATCGAGGCTCCCCTGGGCGGGATCCTGGAGGAGCGCTACGTGGAGGTGGGGACCCTGGTCTCGTCCGGGACTCCGGTGGCACGGATCATCGACGTGGACCCGGTGGAGATCGCCGGCGGGGTGCCGGAGCGGTACGCGCCCGAGATCGAGACCGGCGCCCCTGCCACCGTCCGCTTCGACGTCCTGCCGGACACCTCCTTCGACGCCAGGCTCTCCTTCGTGGGCTCGTCGGTGGATCCGGAGAACCGCACCTTCCGGGTGGAGCTGTCCCTGCCCAACCCCGGCGGCGTCATCAAGCCGGAGATGGTGGCCAACGTGGAGGTGGTCCGGGGCACGCTCCCCGAGGCGGTGGTGGTGCCCCAGGGGGCGCTGGTCCGCCGGGAGGAGGGCTTCGTGGCCTTCGTGGTGGAGCCGGCCTCCGGGGCCGCGACCGGAGCCGGGCCAGGGGTCGGGGCTGCCGCCGAGGCCGGCGGCAAGGCCGAGGCCGGGGGCGACGGAGCCCTGGTGGCCCGGGCCCGGCCGGTGGAGACCGGCGCCTCCCGGGACGGCCGCGTGGTGATCCGCTCGGGGCTGGAGCCCGGCGACCGGCTGGTGGTGGTGGGCCAGGGCCAGGTGGCCGACGGCGACCGGGTCCGCGTGGTGGGCGGAGGCGCCTGACATGCCCGACCTGTCCGCCTCCCTGGACCGCTTCAAGGAGTTCTGGCCCACCTCCTTCGCCACCCGACACCCCACCAGCGTCTTCGTCCTCTTCGCGCTGGTGACGGTCGGCGGGATCCTCTCCTACCGGTCGCTGCCGAAGGAGGCCCAGCCGGAGATCGAGATCCCCACCATCTCGGTGAACACGGTCTATCCCGGCGTCTCCCCGTCGGACATGGAGAGCCTGGTCACCCGTCCCCTGGAGGACGAGCTCAACACCATCTCCGACGTGGAGGAGCTGCGCTCCACCTCCGTGGAGGGCTATTCGGCCATCACCGTGGAGTTCGCCACCTCGGTGGACATGAACGAGGCCCTCCAGAAGGTCCGGGAGAAGGTGGACCTGGCCCGGCCGGAGCTCCCGGACGACGCCGAGGAGCCCACCATCAACGAGTTCAACCTGTCCGACGTCCCCGTCATGCAGGTGAACCTGTCGGGCGACTACGGCCTGGTGCGGCTCAAGGAGGTGGGAGAGGAGCTGCAGGACCGGATCGAGGCGATCCCATCGGTCCTCCGGGCCGAGCTCCGCGGCGGGCTGGAGCGCGAGGTCCAGGTCCAGGCCGACCTCTCCCGGCTGAAGTTCTACGGCGTGGCCCTGGGCGACGTGGTGGAGGCCATCCAGTCGGAGAACGTGAACGTCCCCGGCGGTTCCATCGACGTGGGCTCCCGGAAGTACCTGCTGCGGGTGGACGGCGAGTTCCCCGACCCGGCGGTGATCGAGGACCTGGTGGTGACCACCGTCCGGGACCGGCCCATCTACGTGCGGGACCTGGCCGACGTGGAGTTCGGCTTCGCCGACCGGGAGACCTTCGCCCGCCTGGACGGGCAGCCGGTGGTCACCCTGGACGTGATCAAGCGCTCGGGTGAGAACATCATCGAGACGGCCGAGTCGGTGCGGGAGACCATCGACGGGATGGAGTCCCTCTTCCCGGCGGGCACGGTGGTGAAGATCACCAGCGATCAGTCCGATCAGATCCACCAGATGGTGACCAGCCTGGAGAACAACATCATCTCCGGGCTCCTGCTCATCGTGGCCGTCCTGATGTTCTTCCTGGGTGCCCGGAACTCGGTCTTCGTGGCCATCTCCATCCCCACCTCCATGCTCCTGAGCTTCCTGGTGCTGCAGATGGCCGGGGTCACCATGAACATGGTGGTGCTGTTCAGCCTCATCCTGGCCCTGGGGATGCTGGTGGACAACGCCATCGTGGTGGTGGAGAACATCTACCGCTACATGGAGGAGGGCTGGGAGCGGACCCTGGCGGCCCGGAAGGCCACCGGCGAGGTGGCGCTGCCGGTGATCGGGGCCACCCTCACCACCCTGGCCGCCTTCCTGCCCCTCATGTTCTGGCCGGGCATGGTGGGCGAGTTCATGAAGTTCCTGCCGCTCACGCTCATCATCACCCTCTCCAGCTCCCTCTTCGTGGCGCTGGTCATCGTGCCCACCCTGTGCGCGGCGTTCATGTCCGTGGAGGGGCGGGAGCGTCCCTCCATGCCGACCTCGGGCCGGTGGATCCTGGCCGGGACGGCCGGGCTCCTGCTGGTGGCGGCGGCGGTGGCCCGTCCCCTGACGGCGCTCCTGCTGCTGGCCACGGCCGTGCTCCTGGTGCTCCTGCACCACTTCGTCCTGGCGGGCCTCGCCCGGCGGTTCCAGCAGCGGTGGATGCCGGCCATGGTGGACTGGTACGAGGGCGTCATACGCGGGGCCCTGCGGCACCGGGGGGCGGTGGTGGCCGGCTCGGGCGCGGTCCTGGTCCTCACGGTGGTGGCCTTCGGCGCCCTCAACCACGGGGTGGAGTTCTTCCCCGAGGACATCCCGCCCTCCCAGGCGTGGGTGGACGTCGAGACGCCCGTGGGGAGCCGGCCCGAGTTCACCGACGGGAAGACCCGGGAGGTGGAGGCCGATCTCCCCTCCGTCGAGGGGATGGAGGACGCCGAGTCCGTCGTGACCGTGGTGGGCGGGAGCGGCGGTGGCGGGAACTTCATGACCGGGGGACCCTCGGGGCCCGACGAGGGCCGGATCACGGTGAGCTTCGTGGATTACGAGGACCGCCGGCACGACGTCTTCGAGGTCATCTCCCGCATGGAGTCCCGCCTGGGCCGGGACCTGGCCGGCGCCGAGGTCTCGGTGCAGCGGCCCCAGGAGGGCCCGCCGTCGGGCCCGCCGGTGAACGTCGAGATCGCCGGCGAGGACCCGGAGGTGCTCCGGGAGCTCGCCGACCGGGCCCGGGCCATCGTCCAGGAGACGCCGGCCGCGGAGAAGCTCACCGGCCTGGAGAGCGACATGGACGAGGGCCGGCCCGAGATGTCCATCCGGGTGGACCGTGAGCGGGCGTCGCTGTACGGGCTCTCCTCCCGGGAGGTGGGCATGGCGGTCCGGGGAGCGGTCCAGGGCATCGAGGCGGCCGAGTACCGCACGGGGAGCGACGAGTACGACATCGTGGTCCGGCTCGCCGAGCGGTGGCGGAAGGACGTGGACGTGCTGGAGGAGCTGGTGGCGGTGACGGACCTGGGGCATCAGGTCCCCCTGCTCTCGGTGGCCCGGTGGGACGTGAGCGAGGGCTACGGCTCCATCCGCCGGAAGGACATGGACCGGGTGGCCACCCTCTCCTCGGACGTCCGGGCCGGCTACAACAGCAACGCCGTCCTGGCGGAGGTCCAGACCGCGCTGGCCGACTTCCGCTCCGAGCTGCCGCCGGGCTACCAGATGCGCTACACCGGGCAGAGCGAGGAGCAGCGGGACGCCCAGGGCTTCCTCACCACGGCGTTCCTCATCGCCCTGATGCTCATGGGGTTCATCCTCATCTCCCAGTTCGACTCGGTGACCAAGCCCCTCATCATCCTGAGCTCGGTGGCCATGTCCACCGTGGGCGTGCTGGCGGGGCTGCTGGTGTTCCGGATGCCCTTCGTGGTGATCATGACCGGCGTGGGCGTCATCTCGCTGGCCGGGATCGTGGTGAACAACGCCATCGTGCTCATCGACTATATCGACATCCTCCGGAATCGGGACGGGCTGGGGCTGCGGGAGGCCCTGATCCAGGGAGGGATGACCAGGTTCCGGCCGGTGGTGCTCACCGCCCTGACCACGGCCCTGGGGCTGGTGCCCCTGGCCATCGGGCTCAACTTCGACTTCTTCGGCCTCTACGGGAGCCTGAGCCCCGACCTCTACTGGGGCGGGGAGCAGGCGGCCTGGTGGGGCCCCATGGCCGTGGCGGTGATCGTGGGGATCGTCTTCGCGACGTTCCTCACCCTGGTGCTGGTGCCGGTGATGTACTCGCTGGTGGAGGAAGCGGCCGACACGGCGCGGAAGCACTTCGTGGCGGCCGAGGAGCCGGCCATGGCCGGCGCACCGGCGGCGGCGACGACGACCGGCACGCCGGGGACGGCGCCCGCGGGAGCGGCGGCCACGGCTTCGGGAGCGGCCCCGGCGGAGCGGGCGCCGGGTTCCACCCGGGAGCCGGACCGGGAAGACGGCGGCCGGCGGGACGGATCCGAGGGCGGCCCGGAGGAGCACGGGCGAAGGTCGGCCCTGATCTACGCAGACCCGACGGAGGACTCGTGAGAGGACGACATCTTCGAATCGCCGCGACGGCGCTGGCCGGGCTCCTGGCCACGGCGGCGCCGGGTCCGGCGCAGCAGCAGGGCGGGAACGGCGGAGAAACGTCCGGTGCGGTCGAACGGCAGGAGGCTCCGGTCCGGCTCAGCGCGGAGGGCGCGGTGCGGCGGGCGGTGAGGGAGAACGAGCAGGTCCTCATGGCCCGGGCCGAGGAGACGCGGACCCGGGGGCTCGTCCGGCAGACCCGGGCGCGCTCCCTCCCGGACGTCACCACGACCTTCGACTACAACCGCAACATCCAGTCGCCGGTCATCTTCTTCAACACGGCCGAGGGCGTCCAGCAGATCCGCATCGGGAACACCAACGAGTTCAGCTTCGGGCTGAACCTGCAGCAGACCCTGTTCGACCCGTCCCTGGGCCCGGCCCGGGCGGCGGCCCGCCTCAGCCGGGAGGCCACGGCCGCCCAGGTGGAGGCGGCCCGGAACGACGTGGCGCGTGCTGCCCGGGTGGGCTACTACCGGGTCCTGCTGAACCGGGAGCTGGTGGCGGTCCAGGAGGCCGCCCTGGAGCAGGCCCGGGACCGCCTGGAGCAGGTGCGGGAGTTCCACCGGGCGGGGACGGGATCGGAGTTCGACACCCTGACCGCCCGGGTGGAGATGGAGAACATCCGGCCCCGGCTCATCCAGGCGCGAAACGACATGGAGACCTCGCGGGACGAGCTGAAGCGCGTCATCGGGGTGCCGCTGGACCGTCCGCTCACCCTCACCGACTCGCTGCGCGGCCCGGGCGAGGAGATCGCCAGGGAGGAGGCCGTGGAGCGCGCCATGAGCGGGCGGGCCGATCTGCGCTCCCAGCGGACGCGGGTCTCCCTGCAGAACGAGAACGTGACGGCCGAGAAGAACTCGGGCCTCCCCACCCTCTCCCTGAACGCCAGCCTGAACCGGCGGGCTTCCAGCGAGGACCTGGCGCCGGGGGCCGAGGACTTCTCCCAGAGCGTGGCCGCGGGCGTCTCCTTCTCCCTCCCCCTCTTCGACGGCCGGGCCCGGGAGGGCCGGGTCCTCCAGGCCCGGGCCGAGCTCCAGCGCGAGGAGTACCGGCTGGAGTCCCTGCGGAAGCAGATCCGGCTGGAGGTGGAGCGGGCCGTGAAGTCGCTGGAGTCGGCCCGGCAGCAGATCGAGGCGTCCCGCTCCAACGTGCGCCGGGCGGAGCGGGCGCTGGAGATCGCCCAGACCCGCTTCGAGAACGGGCTCTCCACCCAGGTCGAGCTCAACGACGCCGAGCTGGCGGTGACCCGGGCCCGGACGAACTTCGCGGAGGCGCTGTACAGCTACAACGTGGCGAGGGCGAACCTCATGGCGGCCATGGGGGAGCGATGAAGCCGGGCGGACGCGAGGACTTCGGAACCCCGACGGGCCCGGCTCCGATGCACCCGGCCCCGCTGCTCTCCGCCGCCTTGCTCTCCGCCGCGGCCCTGTCCGCCACGGTACTCTCCGCCGCGCTCCTCCTGGCCGTTCCCGCGACCGCGGCGGCCCAGGAAGGGCCCACCGGGGAGACGGGGGCCGATCCAGCCGACGAGCCCGCCATGGCGGAGGCGCCGCTCCAGTTCCGGGTGGGCCCCACGGTGGGGAGCCTGTCCTGGGAGGCGCCGCCGGGCGGCGGCCCGGGGGGAGAGGCCGGGGGAGAGCGCATCGACGACGGCGTCCTCTGGGGCCTGGACGTGGCCAGCGTGGTGGGCCGGTTCGCGGGCTTCCGCCTCGGAGGCGCGGTGGGCCCCACCACCATCTCCCGGGGCGAGGCCGAGATGGACGCGGTCCAGTACCTGGCCGACGTGAGCCTCGAGGGACGGCTCGCCCTGGATCCGCTCGTGGAGCGCGGGGTCGTGCCCTACGCCACGGTGGGCGTGGGGACGGCCGTCCACGATCCGGCCCCCGACTCCCTGGTCACCCGTTCCCAGAGCACCTTCACCTGGGGCGGGGGGGTGGAGGTCCGCCTCCGGGACCGGATCGGCGCGCGCGCCGAGTGGCGGCGGGTGCAGGCCGAGCTGCAGACCCTGTTCGACCCGGTGGATCGGAGCGGGACCACCCGGTTCGCCGGCCGGTGGTTCCTGGGGGCGTACTGGATCTTCTGACGACACCCGGCCGAGGACGACGCCCGGCTGCCTGCTCCGACTACTCCCGGATCACCACCGTGCCGGCGATCCGGTCGTGGAGGCCCTGGCGGTTCGGGTCCCAGAAGACCTGGGCGAAGCCCACCAGGCCGGTGACGACGCTGGCCGCGTAGCCGCCGAACCGTCCGAAGGCGTCCCACCAGCCGATCTCCCCGCCCCGCACCTTCACCACCCGCAGCCCCAGCAGCCGCTTCCCCGGGGTGCGACCCCTCCAGACCCTGAGGAAGGCGGTGAAGTAGAAGGCGAGCCAGCTGAACCCGAGCCCCAGGTCGTCCAGGATCTCGCCCAGGATGTCCGTGATCCCCGGCGGCGAGCTCCGGGCCTCCTCCAGCCGGTCCTCCAGCCGATCGATCCGGTCCCGGAGGGGGCGGACCCGGCTCCGGACGGTGGCGTCGAAGACCTCCTCCCGCAGCTCCTCCACCCGGGCCGTATCGCCCGCCTCCGCGGCAGCGACCAGGTCGTCCATGAGGCCCTCCGCCTCGGTCCGGAGGCTGCGGCCCATCCGGTCCTCCAGCGCCGAGAACGCCGCCCTCTCCATGCCCTCCCGCACCTGGCGGGCCTCGTCGTCGGCGTCCGGGGAGCCTCCGGACGTGACCTGGTCGATGAACACGCCGGCTCCGGCCACGAAGGTGACGATGGCGGCGATGCGGACCAGGCCCCGGAGCCAGGCCTGGCGCACGTGAACGTCCACGTCCTGCCGGGCCACCCGCCACATGATCCAGGCCAGAGCCATGACGAAGAGCCCGGCGCTGATCTCCTTGAAGAGCACCAGCCCGCCCACGGCCACCAGGTCCACCAGGATCGCCGCGAGCCGCCGCCAGGGGGAGGCCAGGGGAGTCCCAAGCAGCGCCCGGTCCACCCGGAAGGCGGTCTCGGTGACCATGTCCTTCGGATCCCGGGTGTAGCGTTCCCCCGCGGAACCCGCGTCCTCACTCGGTGGTTGGTCGTTCATGGAGGGGCGATGATAGGCTGACGTCGCGGCGTGCGATACCGGCCCCGGGCCGGCGGGCCACGGACCCTGGTGGCGAAGTTGCAGCCGGTGGATCGAGGAAGCGATCCACGACCCGGTGAGGGCCGGCCGATCCTGCGAACCGGAGGCGATCCATGAACGACGGGACCTACGATCTGGTGGTGGTGGGCGCGGGGCAGGGGGGCGTGCCCCTGGCGGTGAACCTGGCCGAGGAGGGCTGGCGCGTGGCCCTGGTGGAGCGGGAGCACCTGGGGGGCACCTGCGTGAACGTGGGCTGCACGCCCACCAAGACCATGGTGGCCAGCGCCCGGGCCGCCCACGTGGCCCGCTCCAGCGGCGATCTCGGCGTCCGGGCCGCCGACGTGGAGCTGGACTTCCCGGCGGTCATCGAACGGAAGGACGGGATCGTCGAGAGCTTCCGGGAGGGCCTCGGGAAGAGGGTGGACCGCGACGGCCTCACCCTGGTCCGCGGCGACGCCCGGTTCCGGGCGCCCGGCGTCCTGGCGGTGCGGCCCGCCGGCGAGGGCGATGGCGAGTTCCGGATCCTGCGCTCCGACCGGGTGGTCCTGGACGTGGGCGCCCGCCCCTCCGTCCCGCCGGCACCGGGCCTGGAGGAGACCCCCTGGGTGGACTCCACCGGGGTCATGGAGCTCGAGGAGCTCCCGGAGCACCTGGCGGTGATGGGCGGGGGCTACGTGGGCTGCGAGTTCGCCCAGATGTTCCGGCGCTTCGGGAGCCGGGTCACCGTGCTCGAGATGGGGGACCAGCTCCTGCCGCGCGAGGACAGCGAGATCGCCGAGGCCGTGGCCGAGGCCTTCCGGGAGGAAGGGATCGACGTGCGCCTGGGGGCCGGGGTCAGCGCCGTGGAGCCGAACGGGCGCGGCGGCGTCCGGCTTCAGATCGGCGACGACTCGGACGGTGACGCGAGCGACGGCGGCGGGGGCCTGGAGGCCGACGTCCTCCTGGTGGCCACCGGCCGCCGCCCCAACACCGACGGGCTGGGCCTGGAGGCCGCCGGGATCGAGACCGACGACTCCGGACACGTCCCCGTCGACGACACGTTCGCCACCGCGGCCGAGGGCGTCTGGGCCATCGGCGACGTCAACGACCGGGGCGCGCCCTTCACCAACGTGTCCTACGACGACTTCCGGATCCTGTACGAGAACTGGGTCCACGACGCCGGCCTCTCCGCCGGGAGTCGGAACGTGACCTACGCCGTCTTCGTGGACCCGCCCGTCGCCGGGGTGGGGATGAACGAGCGCGAAGCCACGGAGGCGGGCGTGGACTACGCCGTCGCCACCACCCCCATGTCCCACGTGGCCCGGGGGATCGAGACCGGCGAGACGACGGGGATCATGAAGATGCTGGCCGATCCGGAGAGCCGGGAGATCCTGGGCTTCTCCATGGTCGGCCGGGCCGCCGACGAGGTGGCGCACGTGGTCACCGCCGTCATGGACGCCGGCGGGACCGTCGACGACCTGGCCTCCGGCGTCTACGCCCACCCGGCGGTGGCCGAAGCGCTCCCGGTCCTGGCCCGGAAGCTGGAGGAAGAGGGCGGCTACGCCTGAGACTGGTCTCCGGCGCCGGATGTCGGATCCGACGCCCGATGTCCCGGCGTAGGTTTCAACAGGGACGTTTCCGCGGATGCGTCAACAGCCGCGTTTCCGGTGGAACGTCAACAAGCGGCTCTTGTTGATAGCGGTTGCAGTTGAAACTCTGAGCGGCCCACCGGGAGCACCCGCCCGCGCTCCGCCCCCGGAGTGCGCTCCTCAATCCCGAGGTCGATGTCGATATGGGGGCACTTCCGGTACAGGGTATTGTATCATATATAGTCTATTATCGCCTTGAATCGCGAAGATTACACCATATATCGAATATCTTCCTTGCGCCCCGCACACGGCTCCGGTACCGTATGGATGTACTGTCGATGGTGCATAATCCGGACTAAAGGGCCAGAATGAATGATATACGGTACACAACCGCCACAGATCGGGAGATCCTCCGGGAAATGGGGAGTCGTCTCAAAGAGCTTCGCATAGGCCGGGGCCTCACCCAAGCCGATGCGGCCGAGCGGGCCGGCATCGGACGCAATACCCTGTACCGGGCGGAACAGGGGGACAACCCCACCCTCCATACGGTGATCCGCCTGCTCCGTGCCTATGGCCGCCTGAATTCCCTGGAGAACTTCATTCCCAGGCCGGAGATCTCGCCGATGGCCCGGCTCCGGGAGCGAAAGGGCGAGCCAAATGCCGGATGACGCCGATGTCCGGGCCGAGGCCGAGGTGCGGCTGTGGGGCGAGCTCGTGGGCGCGCTGGTCGAGCTCGAATCCGGTCGCATCCTGTTCGAGTATGCCGAGGAATTCCGCCGGCGAGGACTGGAGATCTCGCCCATTCATCTTCCGACCGACCTGGAGGGCCCGCAGAGCTTCGAGGAGCTTCGCCGGATGGAGTCGTTTCGCGGCCTGCCCGGCGTGTTCGCCGATGCCCTGCCGGACCGGTTCGGCAAGCAGGTCATCCGTGCCTACTACCGGTCACGGGGCGATCCTCGTCGAGCCATGAGTCCTGTCCAGAAGCTCCTGTACGTGGGAGAGCGTGCCCTGGGGGCGCTGAGTTTTCATCCGGCTGAAGAGTTGCGCCCCGCCGCCCAGCAGGCGCTTCACGTTCAGACGCTCGCCCGGGACGCCAAGAAGATCGTGGAGGGATCGACCGAGGTCGCGGTCCCGGAGATCTACCGGATCGGCTCATCCGCCGGAGGCAAGCGGCCGAAGGCCATCGTCCACTACGATTCCGAAACGAAGACCATCCGGTCGGGGAACGCATCGCTCCGAAGCGGCGAGGTACCCTGCATCCTGAAGTTCGACGGTATCGGAGACGACCACACCGATGCCGAGCTCGGCGCGCCGAAGCACTACAACCGGGTCGAAGCCGCCTATGGGGAGATGGCCCGGGCGGCCGGCGTGGAGATGCCCGAGATCGAGATCCTCGGCGCCGACGGGTACGCCCACCTCCTCGTTCCTCGGTTCGATATCCAGGGCGAGATGCGCCTCCACCAGCATACCTTCGGAGGGATGGTGCACGTCGACTACAACGATCCTGGGGCTGCCTCCTACGAAGAGTACTTTCGGACGATTCAGGAGCTGGGAATGGCGTACGATTCACTGACGGAAGCCTACCGACGGATGGTCTTCAACGTGATGGCGGTCAACCAGGACGATCACGTGAAGAACCTGTCCTTCCACATGGACCGGAACGGCACCTGGTCGCTCACCCCCGCCTACGATCTCACCTATGCCCGGGGGGAGGGGTGGACCCGGCACCATCAGATGCGGGTGAGGGACAAGACGTTCGGCATCCGCCGGGGGGATCTCCTGGCCGTGGCCGACGAGTTCGGCATAAAGAAGCCGGAGCGCATCCTGGAGAGGACGCGGGCGGTCCTCGACGACTGGGAGAGCTACGCCAGCAAGTACGACGTCGAGGATCGCGTCCGCTCCGCCGTCCGGAACGAGCTCGATATGCGCGCCGAGGTGCTCGAGGGACGGCGAGAGAAGATGCCTTCCGTGACCGGAGCCCCCATGCCGTAGAGACGCGCCCCTTGACGGCTCCCGACCGCCGTTATACGATAAGCATCGAAGTTCGAGATAAGTAGAACTAACGGCCGGGAGATCATGGGCGAGATCCGATTCACGGACCGGGAGCTGGACCTGATGGACGTGCTGTGGGCCCGCGGGTCGGCCACGGCGGCCGAGATGCAGGAGGCCCTGGAGGACGACCTGGCCTACACCACGGTGCTCACCCTCCTCCAGACGCTCGAGGAGAAGGGGCACGCCCGGGCCGAGAAGGAGGGGAGGGCGTACCGCTTCTATCCCGAGGTGGACCGGGACGAGGCCGGAGGCAGCGCCATCCGGTACCTGGTGGAGAAGGTCTTCCGGGGCTCGCCCGAGCTCATGCTCCACGGCCTGGTGGACGACGCCGACCTCTCCGACGAGGAGCTCGAGCGCGTCCGCCGGATGCTGGACGAGCGGCTGGACGAAGGGGAGGACCCGGAGGGAGGAGCGGACTGATGGCGGCCTGGATGGCGTACGCGGTGGCCGTGAGCGCCCTGCTCCTGGCCGGCGCGTGGGCGGCGGAGCGGGCGGTGCGGATGTACCGTGGGCCGACGCGTCTCCCGTGGGCGGCGGCGCTGCTCGGCTCGGCGGCGGTGCCGGCGGCGGCGTGGGCGGCTCCCTCGCTCCTCTCCCCTACGGCCTCGGCAGGCGCGGATGGAGGGGGGATCACGGGCGCCCCGACGGCCGCGGCGGCGGTGGCCCTGGAGCGCCTCGAGGTGGCGGCCTCCTCCGCCGCCCTGGCCGGCCTCGACCTGGATCTCGTCCTGGGCGCCGCCTGGGCGCTGGCCACGGCGGTGCTCCTCCTCCGCCTCCTGTGGGCCCGACGGGAGCTGGCGTCGGCCCTGGCGTCGGCCGCCCACCGTCGGCTGGGCGGCGTCCGGGTGGTCCTCACCCCGGATCTCGGTCCGGCGGTGACGGGCCTGGGACGCGGGCGGGTGGTGCTCCCGCGCTGGCTCTGGCGTCTCGGGGCCACGGAGCGGCGGCTGGCCGTGGCCCACGAGCGGGAGCACCTCCGGGCGGGCGACCCCTGGCTCCTGGCCGGGGGGCGGCTGCTGGCGGCGCTCATGCCCTGGAACCTGCCCCTCTGGTGGGGCCTCCGCCGCCTGCGGCTGGCGATGGAGACCGACTGCGATCGCCGCGTCCTCCGGGCCGGCGCCGATCCCCGGGCCTACGGCGACCTCCTCCTGAGCGTGGGGGAGCGGAGCCGTCCGGTCCGGGGGCTGGCCGCCCTGGCGGAGCGGACCTCGTTTCTCGAGCGGAGGATCGATCAGATGACCCGAGCGACGACGAAGTGGCGCGGACCGAAGGCGGTGCTGGCCGGCGCCGTGGCCCTGGCGGCGATGGCGGCGGCCTGCGAGTCGCCGACGCCGACCGCCGACGACCCTGACGTGGAGGGGGAGGCGGCCCCGACCTCGATCTCGGAGGACGTGGCGTCGGCGGAATCGACCGACGAGCTCCCTCCGCCGTCCCAGGGAGGCGAGGCCTCCGACCGGCCGGCCTTCATCCCGTATGACGTTCCGCCGAAGCTCTCGAATCCAGGAGAGGTGAGGGAGCATCTCCAGCGGGCCTATTCCGAGGACCTTCGCGAGGATGGCGTGGACGGAAGGGTGGTGCTCTGGATGTACGTGAACACCGAGGGTCGGGTCGAGAAGGTCCGGGTACAGGACTCCAGCGGACTCGACGCCCTGGACGAGGCCGCGGTGCGCGTGGGGCTGAGCATGGAGTTCAAGCCGGCGCAGAACCGGGACGAGCCCACCGCGGTCTGGGTCCAGCAGCCCATCACCTTCGAGCATTCCGAGGCCGAAGACCCGAGTTGAGCGCCCCTACCTCCCGAGCCCTCCGGACCGATAGCTTGGACGGCGATTCAGCATCCCGGCGGCGCCAGGCGTTCGTCGGGTGAGAGCGCCGCTCCCCGCCTCTGAGGGCGGGACGGCGGAATCGAACCCGTCAGGTCACGGAGAACCATGGAGCCCTCCTCGCCCTCGTCCCCCTCGGCGTCCCGCGCGGGACCGTCCCCTGCGTCCCGCGTCTCGTCCTCCTCCACCCCGTTCCGGGCGTCACTGCGCATCCTCGCGGTGCCGGTCGCCCTCACCCTCCTGGCCGTCCCGCTGGCCCTCCCGGGCCCGGCCGGCGCCCTGGCCCAGGAGACGCCGCCCGACACGGTGGAGGCGGACACGGTGGAAGCCGACACCGTCGAGGCCGACACGGCGGAGGAGAAGCCGGACTTCCCGCCGTACGAGGAGGTGATCCACGAGGGGGTCGCTTCGGACACCGGCGTCTTCATCGCCCACCGGGCCGCCGACACCCTCCTCTACGAGATCCCGGAGGACCAATTCGGGCGGGAGTTCCTGTGGGTGGCCCGGATCGCCGAGGCCCAGACGGGCACGGGCTACGGAGGTCAGAAGCTGAACAGCCGGGTGGTGCGCTGGGAGCGCCGGGGCGACCGCGTCCTCCTCCGGAACGTGAGCTACGAGGTCACCGCGGACAGCACCGAGCCCATCTACCGGGCGGTGCGGAGCGCGAGCCTCGAGCCGGTCATCGCCGCCTTCGACATCGAGACCTTCTCGCCCGAGGACTCCACGCCGGTGGTCCGGGTGACCGACCTCTTCACCACCGACGTGCCGGAGTTCTCGCCCCGGAGCCGCCTTCGGGCCAGCTCCCTGGACCGGGACCGGAGCTTCCTGGAGGAGGTGCTCTCCTTCCCGGAGAACATCGAGGTGGAGGCGCTGCTCACCTTCCGCTCGGACTCGGTGCCCGGCGTGTCGGGCGCGGGATCCATCTTCGGCGGCGCCGGCCTGGGCACCATCTCGGTGGTCATGCACCACAGCATGGTGCGGCTCCCCGCCGACCCCATGCGGCCCCGGCTCGCCGACGACCGGGTGGGCTTCTTCGAGGTCCGCCAGTACGACTTCGGCATGGACGAGCACCGGGCGGCGCGCCGGCGCATGATCAACCGCTGGCGGCTGGAGCCCCGGGATCCCGGGGCCATCGAGCGGGGTGAGCTCACCGAGCCCGTGGAGCCCATCGTCTACTACATCGACCCGGCCACGCCGGAGAAGTGGCGGCCGTGGCTCGAGCGGGGCGTGGAGGCGTGGCAGGAGGCCTTCGAGCGCGCCGGCTTCCGGAACGCCATCGTCGCCCGTGAGGCGCCGACACCGGAGGAGGATCCAGAGTGGCACCCGGAGGACGCCCGGTACTCGGTGATCCGGTGGCTCCCGTCCACCGTGGAGAACGCTTCGGGGCCCCACGTCCACGACCCCCGGACGGGCGAGATCCTGGAGTCGGACATCCAGTGGTACCACAACGTGATGAACCTGCTCAGGAACTGGTACTTCGTGCAGGCGGGGCCCCTGGACGACCGGGCCGAGCAGCTCCCCCTGCCCGACTCCCTCATGGGGCGGCTGGTCCAGTACGTGGCCGCCCACGAGGTGGGCCACACCCTGGGCTTCTACCACAACATGAAGGCCAGCTCCACCTACCCGGTGGACTCGCTGCGCAGCCCCACGTTCACCGAGCGCTACGGGACCGAGGCCTCCATCATGGACTACGGGCGCTTCAACTACGTCGCCCAGCCCGGCGACGGCGCGCGGCTGATCCCCAGGGTGGGCCCGTACGACGAGTTCGCCGTCATGTGGGGCTACCGGCCCATCCCCGAGGCGTCCACCGCCGAGGAGGAGAGGGAGACGCTGGACGAGTGGGCCCGGATGCAGGATGAGAACCCCTTCTACCTCTTCGGCCACGCCCGCTCCTACGACCCCACGGCCCAGACCGAGGACCTGGGCGACGATCCGGTGAAGGCCACCGGCTACGGCGTGCGGAACATCCGGCGGGTCATGGACATGCTGGTGGAGGCCGCCGGTCGGCCCGGGGAGAGCTACGAGGACCTCCGGGAGCTGTACCGGGAGACGGTGGGGCAGTGGCGCCAGGAGATGCACCACGTGGTGCCGGTGGTGGGCGGCGTGGTCCGGACCGAAAAGCACTACGGACAGGAGGGCGACGTCTTCGATCCCGTGCCCGGCGACCGCCAGCGGGAGGCCGTCCGGTTCCTGAACGAGGAGGCCTTCCGGCCTCCCGAGTACCTGGTCTCCCCCGAGGTGCTCCGGCTGGTGGAGCCCGAGGGCGCCGTGGACCGGATCCGCTCGCTCCAGGCCGGGCTCCTGGACGAGCTGCTGGACAACGGCCGCCTGGGCCGCCTCATCGAGGCCGAGGTCGCGGGGGGCGACGACGGGGCGTATCCGCTCACGGAGATGCTGGAGGACGTGCGCCGCGGCGTCTGGTCCGAGCTCTACGAGGGCGGCGCCGTGGGCCCCTACCGCCGGAACCTGCAGCGGGCCTGGGTCGAGGACATGGCCCTGAAGCTGGAGGAGCGCGAGAACGGGAGCTTCACGCCGGGGCAGTTCACCATCCGGTTCGGGCCCCAGCCTCCCGCCTACCCCAACGACATCCGGGCGGCGGCCCGGGGCGAGCTGCGGGAGGTGGCCCGGGAGATCGACGCCCGGCTGGACGGCGTCCGGGACCGGATGACCCGGATGCACCTGGAGGACGTGCGGGCGGAGATCCGGGAGGTGCTCGAGGGGAGCTAGCTGTAACCCTCAGAGAGGTCGTTCACCGGGACAGCGGGACGAGGCGCGCAGTCAGCTCGACCGTGTTCACGTGGCACTCACCTTCGGTGACCTCGACACCCGACCGGCTCCAGGTGTTGAAGGCCTCTTTCTCGACGGTCACCTCGTAGGTTCCCGGCCGCTCGAACGCGAGGGAAGCCGGCCGGGGGTCACCCTCGACGACCCTCGATCGCATGCTGTCTGCGAACGATCCGTCCCGTGCGATCGCCAGCGCACCCCCGACCGGTACGCCCGTATCGCTGGTGACCACGGTCACCGACATCGCTGGAGCGGCGAAGTCCAGACAGTCCACTTCCATCGTATCACAACCGGCGAGGGCCAGAACCAGCGCCAGCCAGAAAACTCCGCGGATCGTGGCTGCCCGTGTACGCATATTCGGAGCGCCTTCCCTGAGAGGACCCCTTTCGAGTCCGGCCTCCGTAACAGGAACGAGCGTGGAGCCCTCATGCTGACACGAGGCCGGCGAGGGTGGGGCTGAACGATCTCCCTGGTAGGCACAAGTGGAGATCCGGCTCGCCGGCTCAGGGCCGCGCGGCGTTTCCCCCCGGACCCAGCAGCTCCGCCCAGCTCTCTCCGCCGGTGCCCTCCTCGTCGCGGTACCACCGGAAGAAGAGCACGGTGATCAGGGTCCAGATCACCACCCCGCCGCCGAACTTCATGAGGAGCGCCGCGAGGACCTGGTCCGTCATGGGCGACACCTCCAGCCCCGCCACCGGCGGCGCCAGTTCGTAGGTGGCGTACTGGGGGAACTCGGCGAACACCAGCATCATGGCCACCAGCGTTGCCGGGACGCTGCTCCCGAAGAGGTAGGCCATCCGGGCCAGGGGGTGCATCTCCTCCCGTCCGGGGACGGGCAGCACCAGCGGCCACCAGAACAGCAGGCCCGAGGCCAGCCAGGTCACGTCCAGGGCGAAGGAGCCCGCCTGCGTCGCCATGAGGGCGTCCACCACGGCCGGGAGGTGGGTGCCGCAGAGCACCAGGGCGAAGATGACCAGGGTGAGGGCCGGGTGGAAGAGCCGGCGTCCCCAGCGGCGGACGGTCGGCGATCGGGCGGCGGCGCGGATCCGGGCTTCGGGTACGCCCCGCAGCAGGAGGGGCGGCGCGGCCAGCGACAGCACCAGGTACTGCACCATGTGGGCGCTGGCCAGGTAGCCGCCGCCCAGGGCGCCCACCGGCCAGTCCAGGACGAGCCAGAGCAGGAAGAGGCCCCACCAGAAGAGGCCGGGTCGGGCACCGCCGCCGTCGCCGGCTCCCGGATCTCCGACCCCTGGAGCTCCGGCGTCGGATGCGGGCCGGAGGATCCACCGGTGGTAGACCACGGCCAGGACGGCCAGGAAGATCCACACCCCCACGTACGGCTGGGGACTCCAGCTCCAGGCGCCGCCCGCGGCGGAGCACCACCACTGCACGGATCGGCCTCCCTAGCTCCCGGCCGCGCCGGAGCGGGCCGCGCGGGAGCCGGCCCCGCTCGCCCCGGTCGGCGGGAAGCCCTCGGTGGCCAGGCGGCTCAGGTCCTCCACCCATGTGCGCTGTCGGGTGTCGGCGGGATACATGAGCCGTAGCGGGCCCTCGGGCGAGAACACCAGGACGTGCCCGGCGTGGCCCACGGTGTAGCCCTCCTCGAGGTCCGGCTGCTCCTTCACGGCGCCGGGGAGGCCGTAGGAGTCCATGATCCGGTTCACCTCCTCCAGGGGGCCGCGGAGACCCACGAACGACGGGTCGAACCGGTCGAGCCAGCTCCGGATCCGGGCCAGGCTGTCCCGGGCGGGATCGGTGGTGACGAAGACCACCTCCACCTGCTCCTGGACCGCCGGCGGGACCCGGTCCAGGGCCGCCCCGAGGTTGGCCATGGTGACCGGGCAGATGTCGGGGCAGTGGGTGTAGCCGAAGAAGACCACCGTGAGCCGACCCTCGGTGCGCTCGGCGAACCGGTACGGCTCGCCGTCGGTGGCGGTGAGGGTGAAGTCGCCCCCGGGCCGGGGCTCGGGCAGCACGAGGCCCGAGAGGGAGGAGCGGGACGCGCCGCTGCCGCCGTCGGGGGCGTCGCACGCGGCCAGGAGGGAAAGCAGGGGCACCAGGGCGAGGGCGGCCAGGGTCCGGAGCCGCGGTCGCGGCCCGCCCGGTCTCGCCGCCACGGCGCGCCGGTCCTCGATGCCCCCGTCCGCGGTGCCTTCCTCCACGGTGCCCTCGTCCACGGTGCTCTGGTCTACGGTCGCGCCCGGCGCCGCCGGGCGTGACCCGAATATCGTCGGGTATCGTCTTCGCCCCACAGGTACTCCACCCGAGGCTCGCCGGTCCGGGCGCCCCTCGGGCCGCCCCGGCCCGGCTCCCGGGAGCGCTTCGGGCCCGGCGGTCAGGCCGACCCGAACTCCTCTTCCCGGCGGGCCGGCGGTCCCAGGATCTGCCAGGCGAACCAGAGCACCGATGCGATCCACAGGCCGTAGATCGCCAGCCGGACCGGGTGGGGCGAGACCGACTCCACGGCCGGGCCGGAGAGGCCCATCAGGGAATCCAGGGCGAACCGGCTGATCTGCTCGGCGGTGAACCAGCCCCACAGCACGCCGGCCCAGACCATCCCCCACCGTTTCCACGTCGGCGGTCGCTGCAGATCCGGGAGCCGGCGGACGTTCATGTAGCCCACCACCAGCGCGAAGGCGTACATGCTGGCGATGGTGAAGGGGCCGGCGATGAGCACGAGGAAGTCGGGCTGGAGGCCCTCCACGGACTCCCCGCCGAGCCAGGAGAGGACCACGATCCCCATGGAGGCCGTCACCAGGACGGTGAGGAAGAAGAGGAAGGTGCGCTTCAGGGTCCAGAACTCGGTGTGCCGGCCCACCTGCTCGTAGAAGATGCTCCCGGTGATGCGGGTCACCGTGTCCACGATCCCGAGCTGGGTGGAGAAGAGGACGAAGGCGCCGCCCATGAGGAAGACCACCTTGAGCCAGGTGCCGGCCACCTCCTCCAGGACGGCGGCCTGTTGGGTCACCATCCCGGTGAGCTCGCCGGCCAGCTCTGCGTTGCCGGTGCCCAGGGTGGACACCACCACCAGGGCGGTGACCACCACGCTGGCCACGATGAGCAGCACGAAGGTCACCAGCAGCTCCTGCTCGGCGGTGCGCATCCACGCCGAGAAGCGGGCCCGGAGGGTGGGATCCTCGCTCAGGTCGGCCACCACGCCGGTGTCGGCCACCTCCTCGTTGCGGCCGCGGATCCCTGCGATCCGGCCCTGGAAGCGGGCCATGCCGAAGCCCTTGTCCCGGAGCCACAGGGACTGGGCCAGGAGCAGCGTGCCCCCGGATCCGGCGTAGGCCACGGCGATGAGGAGGGTGGGGAACTGCTCGCCGGTCAGCAGGGCCCGGGGCGGCTGCTCCAGGGGCACGCTCCCCTTCACCAGGTCCAGGAGGTGCTCGGGGGCGACGCCCGCGAACAGGAGCGCCAGGACCAGCAGGGGGAAGAAGCCCATGACCAGCCCGATCTCGAACCGCTCCAGGGCGTTGTAGACGATCTTGGAGACCGCCAGGCCGAACCAGATGAAGGCCAGCATGACCAGGGCGATGGGCTGCCACGCGATCCGCACCCCCGTCACCGCGTCCACGATCTGTCCGGCGAACTCGGCCGAGGAGCTGGCCCATCCCGGCCAGAAGAAGCTCACCAGGGTGGCCACCAGGAAGAACCAGGGCCAGACGTGGAACCGGATCGGCCCCGAGGTGCCGTGGAGCCGGGACATGCCGGCGAACAGGGACTCGCCGGTGGCGATGGTCCAGCGCTCGATCTCGCCGATGACCACGAACTGGGTCAGGACCCCCACCAGGAAGAGCCAGAAGATCCCGAACCCGTTGACCGTGATGAGGTTGGGCCACAGGAGGAACTCGCCGGCGCCCAGGCCCATGCCCAGGGCGATGACCGACGGTCCCACCAGGTGGCGGAGCCGGGGGCATCGGGGCACGTCGTCGTGGACCCGGTGGGGCGGCCCGTCCCCCCGGGAGGGGAAGCGGGAGAGGTCGTCGGCGGCCTCCGGCAGGGCTTCCAGGTCGATGGGGTCGTAGACGCCGCGGCGGTAGCGGGCCCCCTCCTCCTCGGACGCCAGGACCGCGCTCCGCGGGACCTGTCCCGCGTCGCCCCTCGGTCTGTTCCCGGGTGTGTCGCCGTCGGCGCCGGCGGCGTCTCCGCTCCGCCCGTCGGTTCGGTCGTCCGACACCTCAGCTCCCGGGCTCGGTGAAGGCGCCCTCCGGGACGGTCCGGGACGCGACCAGGTTCCGGAACCAGATGTTCCGGGAGCCGTCGGGCCAGATCCGATCGGTGGCCATGCGGACGGGCCCGACGTCCTGCCAGTTCTCCCACCGGATCACCGCGCCCCTCTCCTCGCGGCCCTGGAGATGGTACTGCCAGGCGGCCAGGAGGTGGGTCTCCGGGTCCAGGTAGCCCCAGTAGCGGTCGTTGGTGACCCCCAGGTCCTCCTCGAAGTCGAGGCGGACGGTGGGGAAGGAGCCGCCCTCCACCGGCTCCGGCTCCGTCCGCCCCTCCCACCGGAGGCTCACGCCGGGATCCGCCCACTTGAAGGGCATGAGGAGCCAGTAGGAGTCGTTGATGAAGGTCCCGTAGGCCCGGTTCAGGGCCGAGTCCCGGGCGGCTCCCGAGAGCTCCCGGTCGCCGATCCAGACCCGGCCCTCGGGCACCTTCCCCAGGGCGGTGTCACGGCGCACCTCGTTCACGTCGAACAGGGCCAGGAACCGGCCGTCCCCGTCCCCGGGGATCTCCAGGCGGTACCGCCCCGAGTACCGGTCCCAGGTGTGGGAGCGGGCCACCGTGTCCTCGCCCCCGGCCACGACCCAGTCGAACCGGAGGAACCGCGTCGACTCCCAGGCCTCCTGGCCGCCGAGGGCCTCCATGAGCCGATCGCGCCAGATCTCCGCGGAGTCGGGCGCCGCCGAGGCCGTCTCGCCCTCGCCCGCGGTCCCGTCGCCGGCCTCCTGGCACGCCGCGAGGACCAGCGACAGGGGGATCAGGAGGAGGATGACGAGGGGCACGGAGGCGGAGGGGCGGACCGGGAGGGCCCCGGACGGCCGCGCGGGGCCCGGTGACGAGGGTTCGAACCACATGGCTGCTCCTTCGCTGTTCCCGGGACGCCGGTCACCCTCGCGGGGCGTCAGCCCGGCGCGTTCCGGACGAGGGGTGCCGAACGGAATCGAAGGCAATCTGCCGTGGATCCCCTCCGGCCGTCAAAGCCCCGCCCCCTCGAGGCGGGTCCCCGCGGTCAGACCTCCGTCACCTCGGCTTCCCACTCGATCTCCACGCACGGGAGGAGGGTCTGGGCCACGGGACAGTTGGCCACGTGGGCCGACAGGGCCCGGTCCAGGGCCTCCCGGCGGCCCTCCGGGAGCTCGATCTCGTAGCGCACGCGGATCTTCGAGATCCGGAGCACGCCGCCGTCGTCCACCACCTCGCCGCGGACCTCGGCGGCGAGCCGATCGGGATGGGTCGAAATGTCTCTGGCTTCCAGGGCACCGCCCAGGGTACCCGTCAGTCAGCCGCCCGCGGCGGCGACCACGTGGTCCAGGGTGGTGGGGAGCGGCTCCCCACTCCCGGCGCCGTAGTGCTCGGCGACCTCGGAATGGACGCCGAACTCCAGGGGCTCGTCCTCGAAGGGCGTGATGTACGCCTTCCGGTGGGATCCCTCCAGCTTCTCGATCCGGACCTTCGACGTGTACGTGGGCTCGGCCATGGCTCGCCTCCTGGTGGGCTCGTGATGGGCCGCCCCCGTTTCCGGCGGGCGACGTCGGACTCCGACGGGCGCCGGGACGCCGGGCCCGCCCGCGGCCGTCTGACGGTGCAAGGCTCGTGCGATTCGGGAAGCGGAGGCCCGCCCGCGCTCGCCCGGTGGCCGGGAGGGTGCGCCGGTTCGTCGGACCGGCGTTGTCCGGGCCGTTCCCGTCCCCGTATCCTGGAGACCGATGATGGAGCAGACGTTCGTCTTCGCCGTCCTGGCGGCGGCCCTGGTGTTCTTCGTGTGGGGACGCTGGCGGTACGACGTCGTGGCCCTGGCCGTCCTCCTGGTGCTGGTGGCCCCCGGCGTCGTCGATCCGGCGCAGGCGTTCCTGGGGTTCGGACATCCCGCGGTGGTCACCGTGGCCGCCGTCCTCGTGATCAGCCGGGCCCTGGAGCGCTCCGGCTTCGTGGAGCTCGTGGTCCGGGCCCTGGCCGGGACGGGCGGACGTCCCCTGATGCAGATCTCGGCGCTCACGTCCCTGGTGGCCCTGTCCTCCGCGTTCATGAACAACGTGGGCGCCCTGGCCCTCTTCCTCCCGGTGGCCATCGAGATGGCCCGGGGCGAGGACCTCCCGGCGTCACTCTATCTCATGCCGCTGGCGTTCGGATCCCTCCTGGGCGGGCTCACCACCCTCATCGGGACGCCACCCAACATCATCATCGCCACCTTCCGGGCCGAGGAGGCGGGAGCGGCCTTCGGCATGTTCGACTTCAGCCCGGTGGGGGCGGGCCTGGCAGTGGTCGGCATCCTCTTCATCGTCCTCCTGGGATGGCGCTTCCTCCCCGAGCGGAAGGGAGAGGCCCGGCCGGAGGAGCTCTTCGAGATCCAGGACTACCTCTTCGAGGTCCGGATCCCCGAGGGGAGCGCCTGGGGCGGGAGGACGCTCCGCGGGATCGTCCCGGAGCTGGAGGTCGCGGTGACGGTGGTGGGGATCGTTCGCGGCGAGGAGGAGATCGTGCCCCCCCTGCACGACGAGACGCTGCGGCCAGGCGACGTCCTGGTTATCGAGGCCGAACCGGAGGACCTGAGCGCCCTGGTGGGAGGTCCCGACCTCGAGCCGGCAGGAGCGCGGGAACTGCGCGAGCGGTTCCTCTCGTCGGACTCCGACGTCCAGGTGACCGAGGCAGTGGTGCAGCCGAACTCGCGCCTGGCCGGCCAGACGGCCGGGGGACTGCAGCTCCGCGCGGGCCACGGCGTGAACCTGCTGGGCGTGGCACGGCGCGGACGCCGGGTCCGCGGCCGTCTGCGGGAGATCGTCCTCGAGGCGGGCGACGTCCTCCTCCTCCAGGGAACGCCCGACGCGCTCCGGAGCACGCTGGCCGCCCTGGGGGGGCTCCCGCTGGCCGAGCGAGGCGTGGAGCTCGATCGGCCCCGAGGGCTCGTGCTGGCCGGGGGGATCTTCGCCGTGGCCATCGGCCTCACGGTGGCGGGGCTGCTCCCGATCCAGGTCTCCCTCACGGCCGCAGCCCTGGCGATGGTGGCCACCGGGATCCTCTCTCTCCAGGACGCCTACGAGAGCGTCGAATGGCCGGTCATCGTCCTCCTGGGCGCCATGCTGCCGGTGGGGGAGGCTCTGGAATCCACCGGCGGCGCCGACACCGTGGCCGCCCTGGTCCTGGAGGCCGGCGCGGCCTTTCCGCCGGAGGCCTCCCTGGCGCTCCTCCTGGTGGTCACCATGCTCCTGTCGAACGTGATCAACAACGCGGCCGCCACGGTCCTCATGGCGCCCGTGGCGGCGGCCCTGGCCGGCGGACTGGGGGCGTCGCTGGCCCCGTTCCTGATGGCGGTGGCGGTGGGCGCCTCCTGCGCGTTCCTCACGCCCATCGGCCACCAGTCGAACACCCTGGTCATGGGCCCCGGGGGCTACCGGTTCGGCGACTATCTGTACCTGGGCGTTCCCCTCTCCCTCCTGGTGGCGGTCCTGGCCGTTCCCCTGATCCTCCTGGTCTGGCCGCTGTAGCGCCGGGGAGCGGGAGCGACGGGGGTGACCCGGGGTGACCGCCGGGGGGGAACGCCGGGAGGATCGACGGGAGGTTGCCACGGGCGAACAAACGAAGAAAGGGGGAGCGCCCGGCCGGGCGCTCCCCCTCTCCCCTCGTGCGATGGATGCGCCTCGAAGCGCACCCGGTGTCGGCTCAGGTCACTCCATGGGACCTCCTTCGTCGTCAGTCAGCTCATCGAGGATCGACTGGAATTCCCGGTGGAGCTCCGGGTCCTGGTTGATGGCCCGGGCGATCTGGGTGTACCGGTCCACCTCCATCCCGTGCTCCTCCTGGATCACCGCCGCCATCTGCCGGTTGGCCTGCTGCTGGATGGTCTGGGCGGTCTCCGGGTCCTCGGCGCTCTGGATGGCCTCCTCCATCTCGGCCCGAACCTCCTGGACGTCCAGATGGGCCTCGGCGAAGGTCTGGAGCTCGTCGTCGGAGACCTCGATGTCCGGGGCCTGCTGCGCCCCCTGCTGCCCCTGCTGGGCCAGGGCGGGCGGGGCCAGGACCAGGGCGGCGGTGAAGGCCGCCACGGTCGCGGCGAGGAGGGCGCTGGATCCGCGTGCGGGGTGGCTCTCGTGGAACATGGTCGACTCCCTGCTCGGGTCATGGAGTGTCGAGGGCCGGCTGCCTCCCCGGACCGTTCCGGGATCGCGGGATGGACTCTCCGGCCGCGTCCCCTGAGAGGTGCAGGCCACGTACCGCTCCGGGATTCAGGCGTAGAGCATTCGTAAGATCCTTGTGTGTAATGCGTTACGATGTACCGTGCCTCGATTCGTCACCGGCGGTCGAGGGCGTGCTCTTGTATCGTTTTGCCACATGAGCTAAAATGACCCGCACCGTGCGAGGCGCTGGCCCCGCGTCATCGCCGCAGCATTCGCACGTCATCGCCGCTCCGCTCCCTCGAGCCGCTGCCTCACCTACGCCGGGACGTCCCGTGTTCATCTTCCGACGACGTGGCCTCTCCAGCCTGAGATCCAGTCTCCTCCTCCACGTGATGGTGCCGCTGACGGTGGTGCTCGTCGCCGCCGGCTACCTGGGCTACCGCGGCCTGGAGAGGTGGGTGGAGACCCGGATGCAGGACGAGGTGGAGCTGGTGGCCCGGGCCATCCAGGAGCCTCTGAGCCGATCCCTCCGCCAGAACCGGCCGGGAGCGGTGGCCCAGCTCCTGGAGTCGGCGTTCAGCCTCAGCCAGGTCTATACCGTCCAGGTCTACGCGGCGGGCGGAGAGGAGGTGGCGGTGGTGGGTGACCCGGGACGCCCCCGGGGCGACGAGCTGGAGGAGATGCTACAGAGCGGCCAGGAGGGCGGGGAATACGCCCGGATGGGCGATCGGGAGGTGTACTCCTACTTCGCCTCCCTCACGGGGAGCGGGGGGCAACCCATCGGGCTCCTCCACATCAGCCGGCGGCGGAGCGACTTCGACCGGCAGTTCGCCACCCTGCGGTCCCAGAGCGCGGGCGTGCTGTTCGGCGGAGGGCTTCTGGTGGTGGCCCTGGTGCTGTTCGGATATCACCGCTCGGTGGGCCGGCACCTGAGCCGGCTGGAGTCGGACATGGCGCGGATCAGGGAGGGGGACCGCCGGCACCGGGCCTCCGACGACGCTCCGCGGGAGATCGCCGGCCTGGCCACGGGGCTCAACGACATGCTGGACAGTTTGGCCAGGGCGAGGGAGGAGATCGAGCGCCGGCGGGACGCGCAGTCGGCCCTGGAGCGGCGCCTCCGGCGGACCGAGAAGCTGGCCGCCATCGGACGGCTGGCCGGGGGGGTGGCCCACGAGCTGGGGACGCCCCTCAGCGTGATCACCGGCAAGGCCCAGCGCCTCCTGCGCAGCGAGGACCTGGACGGGACCACGCGCGACGGCCTCCAGGAGATCCGGGGCCAGGTGGGACGGATGGAGACCATCGTGACCCGGCTTCTGGAGCTGGGCCGTCGCGAGAGCGGCGAACGCAGGCCGGTGAGCCCCCGGAGCCTGGTCCGGGCCGCCCGGGATACGGTGGAGGAGACGTATCGTATGTCAGAGGTGGAGCTGGAGGTGGTGCCGGGAGAGGAGAATCCCGAATTCGAGGCCGACCGACCCCGGCTGATCCGCGCGCTGGTGAACCTCCTGAGGAACGCCGCCCAGGCCGCGCCCGGGGGGCGGGTCCGGCTCGCCTGGGAGGCCACCGACGGGGAGGTGCGGTTCCGGGTGGAGGACGATGGCCCCGGCGTCGACCCCGACGTCGAGGACCGGATGTTCGAGCCGTTCGTGACCACCAAGCCCGTGGGGGAGGGGACCGGACTCGGCCTGGCCGTGGTCCACGCCACGGCCGACGATCACGGGGGACGGGTGGAGGCCGGGCAGAGCGACCTGGGGGGCGCTGCCTTCGAAATCGTCCTGCCGCGGTTGGGGGAGGGTCGAGACCATGGGGGCTGAGGAGCGGACGGAGCACGTCCTGGTGGTGGAGGACGACCCGGACATGCGGGAGATGCTCGTGTCCGAGTGCAGGGAGGCGGAGTACGCGGTGATGGAGTGCCCCACCGCCGAGGAGGCGCAGAAGCTCCTGGTGGAGGAGCCCGTGGACCTTGTGATCTCGGACCTGCGCCTGCCCGGAGCCGACGGGATGACGCTCCTCCACCGGAGCCGGGCGCTGGATCCGGCTCCCTCCTTCCTCCTCATCACGGCGTTCGGGACCATCGAGAAGGCTGTCGAGGCGCTCAAGAAGGGGGCCGACGACTTCCTGACCAAGCCACTGGACCTGGATCACCTCATGCTCACCGTGGAGCGGATCCTCCAGACGGCGCGCCTCCGGCGGGAGGTGCACAGGCTCCGGGAGCAGCTCGCCGAAAGCGACTTCCACGGGATGGTGGGTCGGAGCCCCCCGATGCGCCGTCTGTACCGGCAGATCCGGCAGATGGCGCGGGCCGACGGTCCCGTGCTGATCCAGGGGGAGAGCGGAACGGGGAAGGAGCTCGTGGCCCGGGCGATTCACGCGGAGAGCCCCCGGTCGGACCAGCCGTTCCTGGCGGTGAACTGCGCCGGGGTACCCCGGGAGCTCCTGGAGAGCGAGTTCTTCGGACACGCCGAGGGGGCGTTCACCGGTGCCTCCCACGCCAGGGAAGGGCTGTTCGCAGAGGCCGACGGGGGCACGCTCCTGCTTGACGAGGTGACGGAGATGCCCACCGAGCTGCAGGCCAAGCTGCTACGGGTGCTGCAGGAAGGGGAGGTCCGGCGCGTGGGGGAGGGGAGGGCCCGCTCGGTGGACGTCCGGGTGGTGGCGTCCACCAACCGCGACGTGGAGGAGGAGGTCGAGGCGGGACGGTTGCGGGAGGACCTCTTCTACCGCCTGCAGACCTTCTCCCTGGAGGTTCCTCCCCTCCGTGAGCGCGGCGACGACCTGGAGCTCCTGGCGGGGCATTTCCTGCACCGGTACGCGGCGGCCGCCGGCCGGGACGTGGACGGCATCGCGCCGGCCGCACTGGAGATGCTCCGAGCGTACCGGTATCCGGGGAACGTCCGGGAACTCGAGAACGCCATCGAGCGCGCCGTCACCTTCGCCAGCGGCGACGAGCTCGCCGTGGAGGACTTCCCGGACCGGATCCAGGAAGGGGTTCGGAAGGCGAGCGGGAACAGCGAAGATCTCCCGGGCTCTGCCGAGGGGCTCGGGATCTTCCGGGAGGGCGGCGGAGCCCTCAGCCTCGAGGAGCTGGAGCACCGGTACATCCGTTGGGTGCTGGACCGGGTCGACGGGAACAAGAGCCGGGCGGCCTCGATCCTGGGCATCAGTCGCCGGACCCTGTACCGGAAGCTGGACCGGGCCGGAGCCACGGAGGGCTGACGGCGGGCGATCCGCCCCTCCTTTGACCCTCGGCCCCCGTCCGCCGAATGTTGGGGTCGGGTGACACCGTGCATCCGTTCGCGCGAGGCGAGCCCGAGCTCCGACCGTCCCGAACTCCAGCCTGGAGGCCCCATGGGCGACATGGACGAAGCCCTGGATCGCACCGACCTCGCCATCCTGCGGTTGCTGCAGGAGGACGGCCGCATCTCCAACGCCGAGATCGCGCGGCGGGTGGGTATGGCCCCGTCGGCCATCTACAACCGCATCCAGAAGCTGGAGGCCCGGGGCGTGATCCGCGGCTATACGGCCCTCATCGACCCCCGGGCCCTGGGCTTCGGGCTGGTGGCCTTCGTCCGGCTCCGATCGGCCGAGGGGTCCCGACCGGAGGACTTCATCGAACCCCTCTCCGCGCTCCCCCAGGTCCAGGAGCTCCACCGCGTGGTGGGGGAGGACTGCTTCTTCCTGAAGGTGCGGGTCGAAGACACCGACGCCCTGGCCACCCTCCTGGACGACGAGATCGCGGCGCTGCCCGCCGTGGCCTCCACCCAGACCACCATCGCCCTCAGCACGGCGAAAGACACCCTCCGTGTCCCCCTCGAGGCGCTGGAAGGCGAGGGGGCGGAGGCGTCTTCGGAGGACGGGAGGTCCGCGGGAGACGAGGAGCCCTCGGAGGCCTCCGGCCAGGAGGCCGCCTCCGCCGCTCTCGCCGGCTGAGCCCAGTCCGCCCTCCGGCCCCGGCGCGCCGTCCCTCGCGGCCGGCGGCTCCCGTTGACGTACCTTCTCCTGTGGGCTAGTCTTTCCGACGAACCGTCGGTCAGTCATGGCCGAAGGGAAGGATCGTTTGCCTCGTAGGCAGTATCGGTACGGATCGCCGGGTCGGCATGGCGCCGCCGTGGCGCCCCTCGCAGCGGAAAGGAGTGCATCCATGAGAAACGTATCCCACGTAGTCCTCGGGCTCCTCGTCGCCTTCGCCATGGCCTGTGGCGGCGGCGGAGGTGATGGCACCGGTCCGAGCGACGACGGTGACGGGAACGGCGACGGGAACGGCGGAGGCAACGGGAGCCCGTCCGTGGCCGCCGAGATCGACATGGACGACATCGCCTACATCGATCCCCAGGGCAACCGGAACGCCGACGCCACCGTCACGATCCAGGTCGGCGAGACGGTCCGGTGGACCAACAGCGACGACGTGGCCCACACCGTGGACTCCGGCGAGGGCACGGGCGGGACCGAGGGTGACGGCGTGCCCGAAGGCGCCAGCGACGCTATGGACAGCGGCAGGCTGGAACCCGGGGAGACCTACGAGTTCACCTTCGAGACCGCCGGGACCTGGACCTACTACTGCGGGTTCCACCCCAACGACATGTTCAACGCCACGGTGATCGTTCAGGAGTAGCGCCTCCCGGCGCCGGTCTTGACCCTCGCCGGCCCGCCGACCACCATGACGTGGTGACGGATCACCACACTGGAGGCCCCATGAACGTCCCCACCCTCGTCCTCCTGGCCGCCATCCCCTGGGCGCTCCTGCCGGGCCCCGGTGCCGACGCGGGCCCCGAGGCCGGGCCCGATCCCGGCCCCGATGCCGTTGCCCCGTCCTCCCCGGCGGCCTCGTCGCCGGGGCACGTCCAGGCGCAGGAGCTCCCGCCCTCGGGCGAGGCCGCCGCCGAGGCGCTCCGCAGCTCGCCGAGGCACGGCGAGTGGACCATGATCCCCGCCGGAGCCCGGGACAGCGTCCGGGCCTGGGTGGTCTATCCCGAGCGGAGCGAGGCAGCGCCCGTGGTGGTGGTGATCCACGAGATCTTCGGCCTCACCACCTGGATCCGGGCAGTCGCCGACCAGTTCGCCGCCGAGGGCTTCATCGCCATCGCTCCCGACCTGCTCACCGGCGAGGGGGTGGAGCGGGGACCGGACGGCGATCCCGATCGGGAGGCCGCGGTGAGCGCCATCCGGGGTCTGGATCCCGACCAGGTGCACCGTCGCCTGGAGGCGGTGAGCAGCTGGGGCACCGACCTGCCGGCGGCCACCGACCGGTACGGGGTGGTGGGGTTCTGCTGGGGCGGCTCGACCTCCTTCGCCCACGCCACCCGGGATCCGGAGCTGGACGCCGCGGCCGTCTACTACGGGAGCTCGCCGGAAGCCGACGCGCTGACCGAGGTCCGGGCGCCCGTGCTGGGCCTCTACGGGGGTGACGACGAGCGGGTGAACGCCACGATCCCCCGGGCCGACTCCGTGCTCTCGGCCCTGGGACGGACCTACGAGGTGAACCTCTACGACGGCGCGGGCCACGGCTTCCTCCGGCAGCAGGAGGGCCGAGACGGCGCCAACCGGGCGGCCACCGAGAAGGCGTGGCCGACCACGGTGGAGTGGTTCCGGACGCACCTGGAGCCGTAGTAGCCGGAGCCTAGCGCGGGGCGGGAGCGCGTCCGGGCGGGGAGCCGGCTCCGGGGCCCGTCAGGGACTCAGGTCCTTCCACCACCCCCAGTGCCGCCAGACCTGGGCCCCGCCCACGGCCAGGACGGCGGCCGCCGTCCAGTCGGCCCAGCCGACGGGGTCCAGCAGGAGCAGGCCCACCGCCAGGGCGACGAGCCCGGAGGCGAAGACTCCGGGTTGAGCATCGCCGTAGATGTTGACCATGAGACGGATCCTCCCCGAGTCGGTGACCGCAGTTTCCCAGTCGCGCGTCCACGGTAGCAGCCCGTCGGAAGACGCGATACCGGTGTCCCGGGGTCGACCCGTCCGAGGGCCTCCGTGGGGGTCGACGCCGGGCTCGGCCGGTCGTCGACCACCACCTGAAGTTGTCTGTAGGAGCGGGAGGCGCTAGAATATTTTCGTCGGGGAACCGGCGGACGTCCGATTCATGACCGACGCCCGCGCCTCCCCCGGAGGATGAAGATCCTGGACGTTCCGGGCGTCACCACACAGGTTGGCGACTTCCCCTCTTACGGGTTCCCGGTCCCCATCGTGATTTCTCTCCGGTCCGTCCTCTCCGACCTTCGTCGCCGAAAGGTGTTCCGGGTCCTCGGCGCCTATCTGGTGGGGGCGTGGATCGTCGTCCAGGTCGTGGAAACGGTCTTCCCCGTGTTGCTGATCCCGGACTTCGTCGTTCGGGCGGTCGTCGTCCTGGCGATCGCGGGAGCACCGGTGACCGTGGGACTCGCCTGGGCCTTCGAATGGACCCCGGGGGGACTGGAACGCACAGGGGCCGCCCCGGCCGACTCCGATCCGATCTCTCGGGACCGGGTGGAGGCTGAGGAAGCCCCGCCGCGCCACACCCTGGCGGTGCTCCCCTTCGCCGACCTGAGTGCCGACGGGAGCCGGGAGTACCTCAGTGACGGGATCACCCAGGAGATCCTGAGCGAGGTGGCACGGATCCCCGAGCTGCAGGTCGCGGCGCGGACGTCGGCGTTCGAGTTCAAGGGCCAGAACCGGGACGTACGCGATATCGGACGTCGCCTGGGGGTGCGATCGATCCTGGAGGGGAGCGTTCAGACCGACGGAGACCAGCTCCGGGTGACGGTGCAGCTCGTCGACGCCGTGGACGGCAGCCAGATCTTCTCGGAATCGTACGACAGCGTGCTGGACGACGTCTTTCAGGTCCAGGAAGGGGTCGCTCGCCGGGTCGCTCACGCCCTCCAGGTCGAGCTGGAGCCGGGAGAGGAGCGGCCCGGAACGCGCCGCTCGGATCGGACGACGAAGGATCTAGAGGCGTATCAGGACTACCTCCGCGGCACCCGACTCCTGGCCCGGAGGACGCCGCCGGCACTGGAGGGAGCCCTGGGCCATTTCGACCGGGCCCTGGAGCAGGACCCCCGCTATCCGCTCGCCCGCGCGAAGCGAGCCGAGACGCTGGCGCTGCTGGAAGATCTCGGCCACGGAGGACGGACCGGCGACTTCGCCGAGGCGGCGAGAGAAGCCGAAGGTGCCGTGGACCTCGCTCCGGACCTCCCCGAGAGCCATGCCGTGCTCGGCCTCGTCCGGACGCTGGCCTGGATCTGGGACGGAGCTGAAGCGTCGTTCCTCCGGGCGCTGGAGATCGAGTCCGATCACCCGGACGCGCTCCAGTGGTACTCGGTCTTCCTGACCGCCCGGGGCCGGCTCGACGAGGCGGTGGAAGTGCTCGAGCGGGCCCGGGACCGCGATCCGCTGTCCCGCCGCGTGCACTCGTCCCTGGCCGTACTCCACTTCTACGCCCGGAATCACGAAACGGCCCTCGAACGTGTCCGCTCAGCCCGCGAGCTCTCGGGAGACGATCCCCTCACCGTGGTCGTGGACGCGCTGGTACACGAGGCCTCGGGCGAGCCCGAGCGAGCCCGAACGCTCCTTCGGGAGCGTGGGTCCAGGAGCCGGACTCCGGTGACCGTGGCAGCCCTCGGTCACGTGGAGGTGACCCTCGGGGTCCTGCCGGCGGCGCGTCAGGCGCTCAGGGAGCTCGGGGCCCTCCGACGGCGCGGGCACCGCACCGGATTCTGCGCGGCCGGGATCCACGTGGCGCTCGGTGAACATGACGCCGCCTTCGACGAGCTCCACCGGGCGGTGGACGAGCACGACGGGTGGATCCTCGCCCTGAAGGTGCATCCCTGGTTCGACCCGCTTCGGAACGACGCCCGGTACGCCGATCTGACGGCGTCTGTGGGTCTCGGGTCCGAGCCCGGTTCCGCGGGGTCCGTACCCGGTTCCGCGACCGATACGGGAGCGCGCCGGCAGCCGTTGCCCTCCGGGGTGGCCGGCGAGAAGGAGTGAGACGAGGCCGACCGAGGGGTTCGATCCCCGAGCCGAGGAGTGGATGCGATGAAGACCAGACCGGAGGAATCCCCCCGCAGCGATTCGTCCCCCGTGACCGATCGGGACGTAGACGCCGTGCAGGAGACCCGGGCCGGCGTGGGCTTCTCCCAGAATCCGGTCTCCCGCGAGGCGGGTACTGAAGCGGCTCGGGAGGCGGTGAACCGCGCGGATACGGACGGGGAGCCCACCCTCGTCCTCCTGTTCGCCACCTCCCGACACGATCCCGTCGGGCTCCGGGAAGGGGTCCGCGAGGTGGTGGGCCCCGACGCTCGGCTGGTGGGAGGATCCGCCGTCGGAATCATCACGAACGACCGCCTCGGCTACGAGGGCCACGAGGTGGGAGTCGCGGTGGTCGACTCCGACCGGATGCAGGTGGACCTGTCGTGGGAGGGGGGGCTCGCCGACAACGAGCGTGCTGTGGGCGAGGCCCTGGGCCGGAAGATCGCTGGCGGACGCTACGACGGGGACCCCAACCTCCTGCTGTTCTACGACATCGTGAAGGAGAAGACGTCGGAAGGGATGAGCCTGAACATGGCGACGCCTCTCCTGGCGGGGATGGAGGAGGCGCTGGGAGGTGAATGGCCCACCACCGCCGGCGGCGGGCTCCTGGGCGACCTTCAGTGGAACCCCACCTTCCAGTTCGTGGACGGCCGCATCGAGCGCCACACGGCGATCTCCACCGTCCTCCACGGCGGAGTCCGGATGGACACCGTCATCATGCGAGGATGCAGGCCGTCCAGCGGTTATCACACCGTGACCAGGGCGGACGGGAACGTGGTCCTCGAGCTCGACGGGAAGCCCACCGCCGACCTGGTGGGGGAGCTCATGGGGCACGGGGCCGACAGCGGCATGTGGGACGAGTACCCCCTGTTCATCACCCTGGGCGTCAACCACGGGGAGAAGTTCGGGGAGTACCGGGAGGACGATTACGCGGTCCGCCTCTGCATGGACGTGGACCGGGAGCGCAGGGGCCTCGTGTTCTTCGGGGACGACCTGGTGCCCGGCACCGAAGTGCAGCTCATGCGGCGGAGCATCGAGCTGGACTACCTGGAGGAGAGGACCCGGACCCTCCTGGACGGCGTACGGGTCGACGGCCGGCGCCCGTTCCTTGTCCTGTACATCGACTGCGCCGGACGGGCCGCATCCATCTCCGCCACCGAGGGCGAGGAGGCCGAGGAGGTCCAGCGGACGGTGGGAGATCGGGTGCCGCTCCTCGGCTGGTACGTGGGGGGCGAGATCGCGCGAGCGGGCGGGACCATGGAGTCGCACAACTGGACTGGCATCCTGTGCGCGCTGAGCGAATGACCGCCGGCCCACGGCCGGCCTGACCCGGCGGGGCGGAACCATGAGCGGGAACGACGGGCCCGAGGAGATCCGAAAGGAGCTCGCGTACTACCGGCGTCAGGTCGACGAGCTGTCGGGCGAGAACCTGAAGCTCGACTACACGATCTCGGGGCTGCGCCACGAGATCAAGCAGAAGCGCCAGGGCTTCGCTCTCCTCTCGGAGCTACAGCAGACCGTGGGGGCGGAGAAGGACGTCTCGACCATCTTCGAGACCACCATCGAGGCGATCAATTCCACCCTCGGGATGGATCGGACGATCGTTCTCTCGCCCACCGAGGAGGAGCACACCTACCGGCCGGCTCACCTCCTCGGGTTCCGGGAGGAGGACGCGGAGCGGCTGGCGGAACGGACGTTCCGTTTCCCTCCGGAGTTCCACGAGGGCAGGGGCCTCCTGCTGGTGAACAAGGCGACCGATCCGACTCCCCTGATCGAGGAGATCCGCGAGGCCCTGGACCTGCCCTTCTTCATCTGCGTCCCGGTCATGGGGGAGGGAGGGCCCATCGGGCTCCTGCTGTCGGGTCGCCTGAAGGAGGCCCGTCCCCTGTACCCGCCCCTGGATCAGGGGGACCTCGACACGTTCCAGGCGATCTCGGGACTGATCTCGGCTTCGGTCCGCAACATGAGGGTGGCGGTCCTGGAGGAGATGGACCGTCTGAAGACCGACTTCTTCGCCAACATCTCCCACGAGTTCCGGACACCGATCTCCCTGACGATCGGTCCCCTCGAGCAGCTGCTGAACGGCCGCTACGGGGAGCTGCCCGTGGAGGTGGGGGAGCGGCTCACGGTGATGCGCCGGAATCAGGAACGGCTCCTGGGACTCGTGAACCAGATCCTCGACCTGGCGAAGCTCGAGGCCGGCGGGATGGAGCTCCGGGCGTCTCCCGTCGAGGACGTGAACGACCTCGTCCGGGAGCGTTCGGAGACCTTCCGTGCGCTGGCCGAGGAACAGGGGATCGAACTCCGCTTCGCCCTCGATCCGGCGGCGGCGGACGCCGACGTGTACCTGGACCGGGAGAAGATCGAGAAGGTCCTCTTCAACCTCCTCTCCAACGCGGTGAAGTTCACCCGGGAAGGTTGGATCGAGGTCTCCACCGCGGTCCGGGACGGCGACCTGATGGTGGCGGTGACCGACACCGGAGTGGGGATCAAGGAGGACCAGCTCCCGCATATCTTCGACCGCTTTCGTCAGGCCGACGGAAGTGAGAGCCGGGAGTACGCGGGGAGCGGGATCGGCCTGGCCCTGGTCAAGGAGGTGGCGGAGCTCCACGGGGGCACGGTGGACGCCCTGAGCCAGTACGGAAAGGGCTCCACCTTCCGGATCACCGTGCCCCTGGGGTGGGACCACCTCCCGCCCTCGGCGGTCGTGGACTCGCCGGTGGATCGGGAGGATACCCGGCCGGACCCCGGCGAGATGGCCCCCGATCTCGTGATAGAAGGGGCCACCGATCGGATCGGGACGGCGAAGCTGAACGAGGAGGCCAGGGAGGCCTTCGATCCGGAGCTACCGACGGTGGTCTACGCCGAGGACAACCCGGACATGCGCCAGCACGTGCGGGATCTGCTCGGCGACGAGATGAACGTCTTCGTCGCGGTAGACGGTCGGGAAGGCATGGAGGCCGTGCGGGAGGTTCGGCCCGACCTGGTGATCACCGACCAGATGATGCCGAACATGAGCGGCCGGGATTTCCTGCGGGATCTCCGGAGCGACGAGGAGCTCCGTTCGATCCCGGTGATCTTCCTCACGGCTCGGGCCGGCTCCGAGGCCCGGATCGAGAGCCTGGACGCGGGAGCCGACGACTATCTCACCAAGCCCTTCCACGAGGGAGAGCTTCGGGCGCGCGTACGGAACCTGATCCGTGCCCGGGAGCAGGAGCGGGAGCTCGCGGAGCTCAACCGCAGGCTCGAGGCACGGGTGGAGGAGCAGATGGCCGAGCTGGTCCGGAGCGGGGAGCTGCGTCGGTTCCTGCCTCCAGCCCTGACCGAGTTCCTGGAGAGGCAGGACGAGGAGGCCGCGGCGGAGGGGCTCCCGGTGGAGCGCAGGAAGATCACCGTGCTCGGGGCGGTGATCGGCGGCCTGGCGGAGGCGACGGAGGTTCTGGAGCCGGAAGAGCTGTCCTCGATGGTGAACGACTGTCTCCGGGAGCTGACCTCCATCGCGGTGGGCTGCGGCGGGACGGTACAGCTCGCCGGGGCGACGGAGCTCACGGTCCTCTTCGGAGCACCCGGAGAGATGGAGGTGGGCGACCAGGTGGTGGGCGCGGCCACTGCCGCCCTGACCATGAAGGCGCGGATGGACCAGTTGCAGACGGAGTGGCGCCGGCAGGGCCTGGCCCGGTGGCTCTCGTTCCGGGCGGCCGTGAACACGGGCTTCTGCACCGTGGGGGTCTACGGGAGCGAGCTCTACCGCTCCTACACCGCGGTGGGAGCTCCCGCCACGATGGTGGGCCTCCTCGCCGGTCGGGCCGAGGGCGGACAGATCCTGGCGACCATGAGCAGCCACGCACCGATGGAGGACCGTGTGGAGTCGGTGGACCGCGGGACGGTCTCCCTCGATCCGATCTCCCGGCCGGTGCGGGTCTTCGAGCTCCAGGGGATCACGGGCGAGGGACCCGTGCCGATGGACGAAGGGGGTCCGGGAGCGATCTTCCTGCCGAAGTAGGGCGGGACGTGGTGGGCGTAGCGCCGGGTCTTCAGCCCGAGAGGTCCAGCTCCGGCTGCTCCTCGTCCTCCGATCCGTCGGCCGCCTCGTCCGCGTTCCCCCCGGTGGGTTCCTCCGCCACGACCTCTCCTTCGCCCTCGGCGGCGCCGGCCGGCTCCCCGGTGCCCTCGACTTCGTCCTCGCCGGCGCCGATCTCCTCTTCCCGGGCCGAGGTCCGCAGGGGATGGACCGCCGTCACCGGCGGGTCGTCGCGGGTCAGGTCCAGCATGCGGAGGCTCGCCTCGTTCCGTGCCCGGGCCACGGCGTCGTCGGCCTCGGTGGCCGTGACCGCGCCGTCGGCCCGCTCCCACATGATCCGGTCGCCGGGCCGGACCTCCAGGAGGCTCACCAGGTCGCCGGCCTCCCGGCGCTCGGGGAGCAGGCTCATGCCCTTGCCGGCCCGGCCCTGGAGCCGGAGCTCGGTGAAGGGGACCCGCTTGGCGTAGCCCCGGGCCGTGGCCGCCAGGAGCTCGGCGTCGCGGTGGGGCGCCAGCAGGGCCACGGCCTGGTCGCCGTCGGCCAGGTCGATCCCCTTCACCCCTTTGGCGCTCCGGCCCATGGCCCGGATCTCCGACTCCTCGAACCGGATGGCCTGCCCGTGCCGGGTGGCCAGGACCACCTGGTCGGTGCCGTCGGTGACCAGCGCCGAGAGGATCTCGTCGCCCTCGGCCACGCCCGCGCCGATGATCCCGCCGCTCCGGACGTTGGCGTATTCCTCGAGCTCCGTGCGCTTGACCTGGCCCCCGCGGCTCGCCGTGAGGAGGTAGCCGCCGGCGTCGTCGCTCCGGACGGGCAGCGCCTCGGCGACCTCGTCGCCCTCCTCCAGATCCAGGAACTCGGAGAGGGGCCGGCCCCGGGAGCTCCGGGTGCCCCGGGGGAGCTCGCTCACGTCCAGGGAGTGGACGTTCCCCCGGCGGGTGACCCAGAGGATCTCGTCCGATCCCCGGCAGATGAACGCCTGCCGGACGAAGTCCCGCTCACGGCTCGCCACGGCCTCGGCCCCGGCCATGCCCCCGCCGCGCACGGGCTGGGACTTGATGTAGCCCCGGCGGGTGAGGAGGACGAGGTTCGCCTCGCCGCCCGCGCCGGAGGGGAGGGGGAAGTCGTCCGCGTCGTCCAGGATCTCCGTGCGCCGGGGGTCGCCGTACTCGGCGGCCAGCTCCTCCAGCTCGCGTCCCAGGCGGGCCCGGCGGGCGCTCTCCCGGTCCACCAGCTCGCGGAATCCGGCGATGGCCTCCTCCAGGCCCTCGAGCTCGCTCCGGAGGCCCTCGGCCTCCAGCCCCGTGAGGCGGGCCAGTCGCATGGAGAGGACGGCGTCGGCCTGGTCCTCGGAGAGGCCCATCTCCTCCTGGAGACGGACGCCGGCGGCGGTGGGGGTGTCCGACTCCCGGATCAGGCGGATGGCCCGGTCGATGTCGTCCAGCGCGATCAGGAGCCCCTCCACCACGTGGGCCCGGTCCCGGGCCTCCTGGAGCTGGTCCCGCGCCCGGCGCTCGATGACCTCCAGCCGGTGCTCCACGAAGCACTCCAGCGTCTCCTTCAGGTCCATCTCCCGGGGCTCCCCGTTCACCAGGGCCAGGTTGATGACGCCGAAGGTGTACCGGAGCTGGGTCTTCTTGAACAGCTTCTTCAGGAGGCTCCGGGGCTCCACGTCGCGCTTGAGCTCGATGACCAGGCGGATCCCGTCCCGGTCGGACTCGTCGCGGAGGTCGGTGATGGCGTCGGTCCGGCCCCGCCGCACCATGCGGGTGATCTGCTCGATGACCCGGCTCTTGTTCACCTGGTAGGGGAGCTCGGTGACCACGATGGACTTCTTCCCGTAGTTCCCCTCCTCCACGTGCATCCGGGCCCGCATCTCCACGAGCCCCCGGCCCGTCTCGTAGGCGTCCCGGATGCCGTCGCGGCCCCAGATGTATCCGCCGGTGGGGAAGTCGGGGCCCGGCAGCCGGGCCATGAGCTCCTCCCGCTCGCAGTCGGGGTGCTCCACCAGGTGGGCGGTGGCGTCCAGGAGCTCGGTCAGGTTGTGGGGCGGGATCTTGGTGGACATGCCCACGGCGATGCCGTCGGTGCCGTTCAGCAGCAGGTGGGGCAGGCGCGCAGGGAGCACCTCGGGCTCCTGGAGCCGGCCGTCGAAGTTGTCCCTGTAGTCCACGGTGTCGTGCTCCAGGTCCCGCAGGAGCTCCAGGGAGATGGAGGCCAGCTTGACCTCGGTGTACCGGTAGGCCGCCGCGCTGTCCCCGTCCACCGAGCCGAAGTTCCCCTGGCCGTCCACCAGGGGGTAGCGGAGGGAGAAGTCCTGCACCATGCGGACGATGGTGTCGTAGACGGCGCTGTCGCCGTGGGGGTGGTACTTCCCCAGCACGTCGCCCACCACGGTGGCGCTCTTCTTGTGCCCCCGCTCCGGCCGCAGCCCGAGCTCGTGCATGGCGTACAGGATCCGCCGGTGGACGGGCTTCAGCCCGTCCCGGGCGTCGGGCAGGGCCCGCTGCACGATGACGCTCATGGAGTAGTCGATGAACGACTCCCGCATCTCCTGCTCGATGTAGCGGGTGACGATCCGTTCGGCCTGGGCGTGGGCGGAGTGCTGGACCACTGGGCATCCCGTGGGTCTGGTGTGAGCGGAGGAGCGAGCTGCGGACTCCCGGGGCGCGTCGGCTCCGTGCGGCCGGCCGCGCCCCTTCGGCTCGTCTTCGGTATTGTGGGTCCCGGCCTCCGCGGGGACAAGGGGCGGGCAGGAGACGTGCGGATCCAGGAGCCGTACGCTCCGGGACTCCAGGAGATTCGGTGGGTCGGGGAACCTGGCCTATCCTGACTGGTAATGATAAGTAACATTATCAGTATACTATGTTGTGTAAGCGATAATTATCATTATCAGAGATGTCACGGTTCGGGCGCAGGTACGAGTCAACGGGAGGATACGATGGGTCGCACGATTCCCGAGTTGCCGGTGTCCCTTCGACGTGCCCTGAGGAAGCTCGGCTCGGATATGCGAGACGCCCGGCGACGGCGGCGAATTCCCACCACCGTCATGGCGGAGCGGGCCGGCATCTCGCGCCCCACCCTGCGAAAGGTCGAGGACGGTGATCCGTCCGTATCGCTCGGCATCTACGCTTCAGTGCTGTTCGTGCTCGGGATGCACGACCGGCTCGAGGAGCTGGCCGATGTCACCAATGACCAGGTCGGGCTCGAGCTCCAGCAAGAAGAATTGCCCGAGCGCATCCATACCTGACCATGAGAGAGCTCGAGACCCAGGTCTACGTCGACCTTGAGGGGATCGCTCACCACGTCGGATGCCTCTACACCCATATCCGTAACGGCCGGGAGCGGGCGACGCTCGAGTACACCGATTCGTGGCGTGGGCATAGGGAGGCGTTTCCGCTCGCGCCGGCCCTGAGCGTCGACCACGGGCGTCATCATACTCGGTCGAGCCGCGAGATCTTCGCACCGCTCACGGACTCCGCCCCGGATCGGTGGGGACGGCGCCTCATTGCTCGCCGGGAGCGTCGTCAGGCGCGGGAGGAAGGCCGGTCCCCACGAACCCTCTACGAGATCGATTACCTCCTGGAGGTCTCGGATTTGACCCGGCAGGGAGCCCTGCGGTTCGCCCGGGACGTAGGCGGCCCTTTCCTGGCCGACCTCGGGCCGGAGCATGTGCCCCCATTGGTGGATCTGCACCGTCTGCTCAGGGCCAGCGACCGGGTTCTGGCCGATACGGACACTCTCGAGGATCTGAGGGTGCTCCTGGCCCCCGGCTCCTCCCTTGGCGGGGCCCGCCCGAAAGCCTCGGTGCGGGATAGCGACGGATCCCTGGCGATCGCCAAGTTCCCGGCGCCGGGTGACGACTGGGACGTGGTGCGCTGGGAAGCCGTGGCGCTGGCGCTGGCCCGCGATGCCGGGCTCTCCACCCCTACGTGGCACCTTCACGAGGTCGCGGGGGATCCCGTGCTCATCCTGGAGCGCTTCGACAGGGCCGGCGAGGTTCGTCGCCCGTACCTTTCGGCGATGAGCATGCTCGACGCCGTCGATCACGAGACGCGGACCTATGCGGAGATCGGAGACGCCATTCGTCGACACGGCTCTTCCGCCGACGACGACCTCCAGGCCCTCTGGCGGCGTCTCGTGTTCAATATCGTCATCTCGAACACCGACGATCATCTCCGGAACCACGGGTTCCTGTACGACGGGATCGCGGGGTGGACGCTCGCGCCGGCGTTCGATCTGAATCCGGTCCCCCGGGAGGTGAGTCCCCGGGTGCTCTCCACGCCCGTCTGGATAAACGAGGACCCTACGGCATCGCTGGAGATCGCTCTGGAACACGCAGCTCACTTCCGGCTCGACGAGGCGGAGGCTCACGAAGTGATCGCCGAGGTGGGAGGCGCAGTCTCCGGTTGGAGAGACGTCGCGGAGGACCAGGGCTTCACCAGGCGGGAGATCGAGCGGATGTCCAGCGCTTTCGAGCATGCCGACCTGGATTGGGCCCGGACGCTGTAGCCCACTGGGGCTCGCACCGAGCTCATCCTAGGTTGTCGAAAACGTCGGCCTCGAAGATCACCGTTCGACCTCCGGAGCGACTTCGATGACCCATCGCCTCCTCCCCGTCCTCCTGGCGTTCTCGGCCTTTTCCCTCGCCGCGGCCTCCCCGTCGCCGGCCCCGGCGGCGGTTTCGGTGCACGTGTCGCCGACCTCGATCGCCGGAGGGACCTCGGGCGACACCGTGGAGATCGGGCCGCCGCCCCCCGACTGGCAGCAGGAGGTGTCCTACGCCATGGAGGCGGCGCTGGACGAGGAGGAGCAGGTCCTCCGAGGAGCCCAGGTGGTGCGCTACCGGAACGCCTCGCCCGACACGCTCCGGTCCCTCTACTTCCACCTCTACCTGAACGCCTTCCGGCCCCACAGCGTCTGGGCCCGGAACGAGGGGCGGGAGCGGCTGGACTTCGGTGCCCTCGAGGATCCGGACTACGGCTTCGAGCGGCTCCAGTCGGTCCGGCTGCTGGAGGGACCGGGAGCGGGCGGCGCTGAGGCTCCCGGGTCCGGACTCTCGCTGGAGCCCGCCTATCCCCACGCCCCCGACTCCACGGTGGTGCGGCTGGACCTGCCCGTGCCGCTGGCGCCCGGCGCCCGGGCGACCCTCCACCTCCGGTGGGACGCCCGCCCGGCCACCCTCTGCCGCCGCCAGTGCCGGGAGGGCCGGAGCTGGGACCTGGCCCAGTGGTACCCCCGGGTGGCCGTCTACGACGGCGGCGGCTGGCAGGCCCATCCCCTCTATCCCCAGGGTGAGTTCTACGGCGAGTTCGCCACCTACGACGTGACCCTGGACCTGGCCGAGGACCAGGTGGTGGGCGCCACCGGTGTTCCCGTGGAGGGTGACCCCGGGTGGGACCCGGCGCCGGGGAGTCCGGTGAGCGAGCCCCTCTACCAGCGGGACCACTACGGCCCGCCTTCGGAGCTGGAGGCCCCGGGGGATCCGGGCCTCCTGGACGATGAGCCCGCCGACGGCCGGAAGCGGGTCAGGTTCCGGGCCGAGCGGGTCCACCACTTCGGGTGGAGCACGAGCCCCGAGTACCGCTACGAGGCCGACGTCTTCGAGCGGGGGGCGCTCCCCGACGTGGCGGTCCACGTGCTCTACCGCCCCGGCGACGACGACTGGGACGACGGGGTCGCCGCCGAGCGTACGATCCGGGCCCTCTCCTGGCTGGAGACCCTGTTCCGTCCGTACCCGTACCCCCAGATCACCAACCTCCACCGGCTGGAGGGGGGCGGCACCGAGTTTCCCATGCTCATCATGGACGGGAGTGCCTCGGAGGGGCTCATCGTCCACGAGGTGACCCACCAGTACGCCCACGGCATCCTGGCGAACAACGAGTGGAAGGAAGCCTGGCTGGACGAGGGCGTCACGTCGTTCATCGACGGATGGTACGCCGAGGAGCACGGGCGCCCCGACCTCTGGGACGGGCTGATGGAGCGCGTGGGTCCGTCGGAGCCAGCGCCCATGGCCATCGCCCATCCGTCGGAGGACTTCCCGAACTACCCCGTCTACGGCTACCTCTCCTACACCAAGCCCCAGGCGGTCCTCTACATGCTCCGGGAGCTGCTGGGGAAGGAGACGATGAGGCAGATCCTGAAGACCTACTACGACCGCTACGCCTTCCGGCACGTGAACGAGGCGGCCTTCCGGGAGGTGGCCTCGGAGGTGGCCCGCCGGGACCTGGACTGGTTCTTCGACCAGTGGCTCCACACCACCGCCACCCTGGACTGGAGCGTGGAGGGGGGGCGGACGGTTCGTGCTCCGGGGGACGAGGGCGACGGCGGCTGGCGCACGGAGGTGACCCTCCGCCGGGAGGGCGAGGCCTGGATGCCGGTGACCCTGCGGCTGCGCGGTGACCGGGGCAGCACGGACGTGCGGGTGGAGAGCCGGGACCGTCGGGTGACGGTGGAGGTCTCCACTCCCTGGGAGCCGTCGTCGGTCGAGCTGGACCCGGAGCGGGCGACCCTGGACGTGGACCGGTCCAACGACCGGGTGGAGGTGGGGACCGGCGGCTCCACGGGCTGACGGGCGCGCAGCCGGGCCGGCTTCGGCGGCTTGCACGATCTCCCTTCCGCCCGGGTGACGGCGCCCACGGCCGGGGGCTGAGCTTCGCGACCTCGCGCGCCTGGTCGACCCGGCCTTCCGAGGGCTGTTTCGCCTCTCGGAGCGACGCCTCGTCGGGGATCCGGCGGAGCGTAATGAAGGACCGCTCCGAATATCCGCGGAGCCGTGGAGAGGTTTCCGCGGCAACGTCAACCGACCGTCAACGCCGCCTCCTCTACGGCCCGGCCCGTCGTTGAGAGTCCTGTCGCCCAATTCGCCGATTCCCGGGATTGGATGACAGGAGGGCGGTCGGTGGGTTCCTGGCGACCCCCTTGACAGGATTCCCGCCTCGCAAGCGTCAGGGTCCCGGACCCGAGCCCTGACCCCCTTCTCGCCGCCCCGTTCGCCGCCTCGCGGCTCCGGTCCTCCCGGGGCCCCTCCGACGCCTCGGGTGCCCTCTCCCGCCCCGGAGCCGGCGATCTGAGGCGTCCGAAATCGGCCCATTATATTGGGGTTCGGTGTCTGTTCGGTATCCGCTCGACCCGGAGGTTCCCATGTTCGCGTCCCCCGCTTCGGCCGTCCCGTCGGCCCCCGCCGGCCCGTCGGCTTCGACCGACCCGCCCGCCGCCTCCCCGGCCGACCGCGCCCTGGCCGGCGCCGCCATCGACCCCTCGAAGCCGATCCCCACGGGCGACCACGAGGTCGAGTTCGCCCGCTGGCCCACCGACCCGGCGGAGTCCCGGGAGCGCCGCCGGCGGATCGACGCCCTGGACGATGAGATCGCCACCCTGGCGGCGCACCTGGCGGCGGCCGACTACCGTCTGCTGGCGAAGATCCGCGAGTTCGACCGGTGGCAGGGCTGGCACCTGCAGGGCTTCCGAAACTGCGCGGCGTGGCTCAGCTGGCGCATCCACGTCACGCCGGGCACGGCCCGGGAGCGGGTCCGGGTGGCCCGGGCGCTGGAGCACCTGCCGCAGCTGAGCGAGGCGATGCGGACGGGCGAGCTCAACTACAGCTGCCTCCGGGCCCTCACCCGGGTGGCCACGCCCGAGAACGAGGGGGAGCTCCTGGAGGTGGCCCGGGTGACCCCGGCCTCGGCGCTGGAGCGGCTGGTGCGCCAGTGGAAGCGGTGCCTGCGGAGCGAAGAGGAGCTCCGGGCCGAGGAGGAGGAGCGCCACGCGGGCCGGAAACTCTGGCTCGGTCCCGGGGCCAACGGCAGCTGGCGGATCCACGGCGAGCTCGACCCCGAGGTCGGCGCCGTCCTCCAGAAGGCGCTGGAGGCGGCCGAGGAGCGGCTCTACCGGGCGGCCTCCGGTTCCTCC
>CAZVIY010000017.1:0-53799 GCA_964627425.1 uncultured Gemmatimonadota bacterium | reverse complement strand
CCTGGGCGACCTCCCGGTGGAGGTGGCGCCCCACTACCGGATCCGGTGGTGAGGGGACCATGAACGAGGGAACCCGGCAGGGGGCTCGATCGGAGCCGAGCGAACCCGACGAGCCCCGCGGCGACCGCCTCCTCGGAAACATCACCGTGGTCCTCCACCACCCGCAGGACCTGGTGAACGTGGCCCTGGTGATCCGCTCCATGAAGAACATGGGACTCCGGCGGCTCCGGGTGGTCGACCCGAGGGAGCCCATGGATCCCACCCGCCTGGAGGGCATCGCCCACGGCACAGCGGACCTCATCGAGGCCATGGAGGTCCACGGGACCCTGGAGGAGGCCCTGGCCGACGCCGCCCGCGTCGTCGGGACCACGGCGCGGCGCCGGTCGGTGAGGCAGAGCTGGAGGTCGCCCCGGGAAGCGGCACCGGACCTGGTCCGCCGCGCCGCAGACGGCCCGGTGGCCCTGGTCTTCGGGCCCGAGGACCGGGGCCTCTCGAACGAGGAGCTCGACCTCTGTCACGAGCTCCTCACCATCCCGGCCGACCCCGATCACCCCTCGCTCAACCTCTCCCACGCCGCGTTGCTCCACTTCTACGAGCTCCGCCGTGCGGCCGACGAGGTGGCGGGGGTGGAGGACCGGGACCTGGAGCCCCAGCCCCGGCACCGGGCGCCCCCGGCCTCCAACCAGGAGCTGGAGTCCTTCTTCGACACCTGGGAGCGGGCCATGACCGAGATCGGCCTGTTCTACGGAGTGGACACCGGCCCCAAGATGCGGAGCTACCGCAACGTCTTTCAGCGCGCCGACCTGGATCGCCGCGAGCTCAAGCTCATGGAGGCCACCGCCTACGAGATCCTCCACTATGCCCGACGCGAGCGAGCCCGCCTCCGTCAGGAGCTCACCGGGGATCCCGAAGGTCCGGAAGGTACGGCGGGAAGGGAGGAGAGCGGAAGCTAGTTCCCCCCCGCGGCAGTGTACCCGGACGTTTCAGCTGGAACGCCTGTGCCAGATTTCCCCAAATCGGAGGGTCGGGCGCCGGGCTCTCGCCGTAGGAACTCGACCCTCCATCGAAACGCGCACCCCAAGGGTACGCCAGGGCTTCAACGCAGAATCAAGAAAACCCGCCGCCAGCCACCCGAGCAGTGGCGAGCGAGCGCAGCGAGGCGAGCGCCATGGTGAGAAACGCCGACGAGCGGAAAGCGAGCGAAGCGATGCGTCCCGCGGTGTCCTCCGCCTATTTCGCGAAGCAGGGGCGCGCGAGGCAAGGATTGCGAGGAGGAGCGACTGAGGCGTGCTGCTGCACGCCGCAGGGAGCGCCGACGAGCGTGACGCCGCCTCGCGCGTCCCTGCGAAGCGAAATCAGATTTTGGATTTCACCATTTCGAGCAACTCACCGTTCGTCTCCGTCCGCTTCATCAGGGCCAGGACGTCCGTCATGGCCTCCACGGGCGGCGAACCGGCGAGCTCCCGGCGCATGGCCCTGGAGATCTTCAGCGCGTCCTCCGACAGCAGGAGCTCCTCCCGCCGGGTGGCGCTGGCGTCCAGGTCGATGGCCGGGAAGATCCGGCGCTCGGCCAGCTCCCGGCTCAGCACCAGCTCGCTGTTCCCGGTGCCCTTGAACTCCTCGAAGATCACGTCGTCCATCCGGCTGCCCGTCTCGATGAGGGCGGTGCCGATGATGGTGAGCGACCCGCCCCCCTCCTCCTCGGCGATGTTGCGGGCGCTGCCGAAGAAGCGCTTCGGCTTGTCCAGGGCGTTGGCGTCCAGCCCCCCCGAGAGGGTCCGGCCGCTCCCGTCCTGGACGGTGTTGTAGGCCCGTGCGAGCCGGGTGATGGAGTCCAGGATCAACACCACGTCCTGGCCCATCTCCACCCGCCTCCGGGCGCGCTCCAGTGTGGTCTCGGCCACCGAGATGTGCCGCTCGGCCGGGTAGTCGAAGCTGGAGGAGACCACCTCGCCGAAGCCGTGGCTCTCCATCTCCGTGACCTCCTCGGGGCGCTCGTCCACCAGGAGGATCAGCACCGTGCACTCGGGATAGTTGGTGACCACGCCCTGGGCGATGGCCTGGAGGACGAAGGTCTTCCCGGCCTTGGCGGGCGCCACGATCAGGGAGCGCTGTCCCTTCCCCAGGGGGCAGAACAGGTCGATGATCCGGTTCGTGTAGTCGGTCTTGCCCTGCCGGGTGAGGTCGCACTCCAGCCGGAGCTGCTCGTTGGGGTGGAGGGGCTTGAGCCGGTTGAAATCGGGCCGGTTCTTCGCCAGCTCCGGCTCCTTGCCGTTCACGGTGACGACCTTCCGGAGGGGAGGGCTCTTGTCCGAGCTCGGCGGGTCGCCGACCTCGCCCCCGATGTCGTCGCCGGTCCGGAGGCCGAAGTTCCGGATGTGCTTCTGGCTCACGTAGATGTCGTCGTCGCTGGGCTGGTAGCCCGCCTGCTTGCGACGTATGAAGCCGGCGCCGTTGGGGAGGAGTTCGAGGACTCCCAGCGAGGCGCCCGTATCGGTGTCCACTGCGGTTGGATCCATGACTGTGTGGTTCGCGCTGTCGGAGTGATCCCGCGCCGTTCGTCCTGGGCGTCGGATCCCGGAAGCGGGCCGACTATCCACGTGGATAGCCCCGAGGGAAATACAGCCAGCGACGAGGCGGCCAGGTATGCCCGGTCGACGAAACTCGGAGACCGGGCCGACGGGAAAGCTGCGTGATCGGAGGGAGCCCCCGACCGTAGCGTGGTTGATGCTACTGTACCCGTTATATTCGTGGCGGGTCCGGATCGCAAGCCGGATCCGCCGGATACCGCAGCGCTCATATCAGGCTGCAAGGACCGGGCCCCGACCTCTTCACGCCACGGATCCCGGCGGACGGTACACATCTTGACGCTGGGATCCAATGCTCGAAGGTTGTCGGTTCCCCGGGCCGAGGTGCCGCGCCGGACTGCGGCGCGGCCGCCGGAGCCGGAGCAGCGACTGCCGGAACAGGACGACGACCGCGTACCATCGGACCCGCAGCCGGCGGGATCCGAGACTCAGTTACAAACGAACCGAGGAAGACCCAGTCATGAGACGACGACTCACCGTAGCATTCGCGCTGACGTTCGCCTTCGGGATCGCCGCCTGCGGCGGTGGCGAGCAGGCCGCCCAGGAGGGCACCGAGACCCAGGAGACCCAGGAGACCACCGGAGAGACCGGCCAGCAGGCCGCCGGCGAGCTCATGATGCCGGACTGGATGACCGTGGACGAGGAGGCCAACACGGTCACGATGGAGATCGTCTCCGGCGAATCCGAGGAGAACAACTCCTGGAACTTCAACGGCTACCACAGCGGCAACGCCCGCATCGTGGTGCCCGAGGGCGCCGAGGTGACCATCGAGTTCACCAACCAGGACGAGCTCACGCCCCACAGCCTGGGGATCGACGAGACGCAGGACAGCTGGCCGGCCACCTTCCAGGAGGTGACCCCCGTCTTCGAGGGTGCGCTGACGTCCGGCGCCACCAGCATGTCCGACGCCACCCAGACGGGCGAGTCCGAGACCATCACCTTCACGGCCTCCGAGGCCGGCGAGTACACCGTGGTCTGCTACCTGCCCGGACACGCCAACCAGGGCATGTGGATCTACTTCGACGTCTCGGCCGAGGGTGACGCCGGCGTCCAGGAGCTCTGACGCCCGACCGACCCCCGGTCGGCGGCGGTTCCGCCGACGGCCGGGCTCCCGAGACGAGGTACGTGGAGAGGGGCGCCTTCGGGCGCCCCTTTCGCGTTTCGGATCGGCTCGCGATTCAGGCCGACGGCCCCCGGTCCCCGGCATCCGTCCCCGCGTCGCCCCCGCTCGCGTCGTCTCCCGGCGAGCCGAAGCCGCCCGCGGGCGTCGTCACGTGCTGGAGGAGGAAGCCGCCCTGGACGGCGTCGGGCACTCCCCGTTCCGGCTCCAGCGCGACCCGGGCGATCTCCAGGACGGAGACCGCCAGGACGAAGAGCACCGGCCCGACGAAGAAGCCCACGGCTCCGAACACGAAGAGTCCGCCCAGCACGCTGAAGAAGACCACCAGGGGGTGGAGATGGGCCCGTCCGCTCACCAGGTAGGCCCGGAGCAGGTTGTCCACCGTGGAGATGACCAGGACGCCGAACGCCAGGAGGACGATTCCCTCCACCACGTCGCCCGTGTAGATCAGGATCAGCGAGGCCGGGAGCCACACCACCGGCGGTCCGATGGCCGGCAGCAGGGACACGATCCCCATGAGGGTGCCCCAGAGGGCCGACGCCGGGATCCCCAGGATCCAGAAGATCAGCCCGCCCAGGACCCCCTGCACCACGGCCACCGCCACGTGGCCGTAGACGGTGGCGTACGTCACGTCCCGAGCCCGGGCGATGAGCCGCCGGCTGTTCTCGGCGTCCAGCGGCAGGAGCCACTCGATGGCGTCCATGAGCCGCTCGCCGTCCCGCAGGAGGTAGAAGAGGGTGAACAGGGCCACGGCGCCCTGCAGGAGCCAGCCCGCCAGCCCGGAGAGGAAGTTCAGGGTGCGCCCCGCCAGGGTGCTCAGGACCGTCTGGGCCTGGCTGGAGAGCTGCCGGGTGAGCCCCTGGGCGTCCATGCCCAGGTACCCGGCCGCCGCCTCCAGCCAGTCCCGGATCCGTCCTCCGGTGGCGAAGAGGCCGGCCGACTGCTGCGCCACCCAGTCGATCCCGAACCGAACCTGGTCCACGAGGATCAGGGAGAGGGCCACCAGGGGGACCAGCAGGAGGAAGAACACCACCACCGTCCCCACGAACGCCGCCAGGTTCGGGAAGCCCACCCAGCCCTCGAAGCGGGCGTAGGCCGGATAGACGAGAGCCGCGACGATGGCGCTGGTGACCAGCGCCGGCAGGAAGGGGGCCAGGAGGAGCCCCACCAGGTAGAGTGCGCCCAGGCCCAGGGCCAGGAGGACCAGCAGCTGCAGCCAGCTCCGCTCCTCGGGTCCGGGCGTCCCCCCTGGACCGTGCTCCGGCGCCGCGCTCTCGTCGACCATGACTCGTCCTCCGGGGCTCTGAGGTCCGGCCTTCGGGGCGTCCCCCCGGACCGGCTCCGCCTGTTCGATCCCGCTGGCCCGGGCGATGCAACGCCGGCACCATGAGACGATCATCAGGATCAAGAGTATAGCGAGGAGCGAGATGCCATACGTACTCGTCACCCAGAGAGTCGAGAACTACCCCCGATGGCGTAGGGCCTTCGAGGACCACGCCGAGGAGCGCGAGGAGGCCGGCTCCACCGGCGGTCACATCTTCCGTGACGTCCAGGAGAAGCAGCGAGTCACCCTGTTCCTGGCGTGGGACGACCTGGACGCCGCCCGGGAGTACCTCCACTCGGAGACCGTCCGCGAGGAGCTGGAGGCCGGCGGCGTGGAGGGGGATCCGGAGATCCGGTATCTGGAGGAGCTGGGCAAGCCCCGCTCCTGACGCGGAGGCCGACCGTCCTTGCCGTGGAGGCGGACCTCCGGAAAATTCACCTGGTTGGAAGCTCGCCGGAAACGCACCGGCGGCGGCCCGACGGCGTCCTCCCGTCCGGGGAGGCCAGCCGGGCTCCGTCGAGGAGCGCCACGTACAGTCCGAGAGGCTCACCATGATCCGTTCGTCCGACTCCGCCGCCCGTGACGTCATCCGCGCCCTCTTCCGTGCTCCCCTCCGGACCCGATCCCGCCTCCCCTCCGCCCTGGGGATCCTGACGGCCCTGCTCGCCCTCACGGTGGCGGCGCCGGCGCCCGAGGCCGCGGCGCAGGAAGGGGGAGAGCACGAGGTCTTCGAGCCGTCGCTCTTCGACGAGCTCGAGTACCGGATGATCGGCCCCTACCGGGGCGGCCGCTCCACGGCGGTGGCCGGCATCCCCCAGGCTCCCCACACGTTCTTCATGGGGGTCACCGGCGGCGGCGTCTGGATCACCGAGGACGACGGCGAGAGCTGGGAGCCCGTCTCCGACGAGGACTTCCAGGTGGGCTCCATCGGATCCATCGACGTGGCCGACGCCGACCCCAGCGTGGTCTACGTGGGGACCGGCTCCGCCGACATCCGGGGCAACGTCTCCACAGGCAAGGGCGTGTACCGCTCCCTGGACGGCGGCGAGGGCTGGGAGATGGTCGGCCTGGAGGACGCCGGCAACATCGGCGACATCGAGGTCCACCCCCGTGATCCCGAGACGGTCTTCGCCGCCGCCATGGGCCACCCCTTCGGCAAGAACCAGGAGCGCGGCGTCTTCCGCAGCACCGACGGCGGCGACACGTGGGAGAAGGTGCTCTTCCTGAACGACAGCACGGGGGCCCAGAGCCTGGCCATCAACCCCCGCAACCCCCGGGAGATCTACGCCGGGATGTGGCGGGCCGAGCGGAAGCCGTGGGCGGTGATCAGCGGCGCCGAGATGCCCTCGGGCGGGATCTGGAAGAGCAGCGACGGCGGCGACACCTGGGAGCGGCTGGAGAACGGCCTCCCCGACGGCCTGGTGGGCAAGACGTCGGTGGCCGTCTCCCCGGCCGACCCGGATCGAGTGTGGGCGCTCCTGGAGGCCCCGGGCGACGCCGAGGGGCTCTACCGCTCCGACGACGGCGGCGAGAGCTGGCGGCAGATCAACACCGAGAACCACCTCACCCAGCGGGCCTTCTACTACATCCACGTCCGCGCCGACCCCCGGGACCCCAACACGGTCTACATCCTGAACACGGGCCTCTACCGGTCCGTGGACGGCGGGCGGACCTTCGAGGGTATCTCGGTGCCCCACGGTGACGTGCACGACCTGTGGATCCACCCCGACGACACCGACCACATGGTCGTGGCCAACGACGGCGGGGCCCAGGTGAGCGTGAACGGCGGGGAGAGCTGGACCACCTACTACAACCAGCCCACCGCCGAGCTCTACAGCATCACGGTGGACGAACAGTTCCCCTACCGGGTCTACGCCCCCCAGCAGGACAACAGCACCATCAGCCTGCCGGCGTGGAACGGCGGCGGCACCCACCCGAAGCAGTTCTGGTACTCGGTGGGAGGCTGCGAGACCGGGCCCATCGCCATCCCGGACCCCGAGACGGCGAACACGATCTACGCAGGCTGCTACGGCGGGGTCATCGACCGGGTGGACCTGGAGGACGACGCCTCCCGGAACATGCTCATCTATCCGCAGCTCCAGCTCGGGCAGGCGCCCAGGGACCTGAAGTACCGGTTCCAGTGGAACGCGCCCATCGTGGCCTCGCCCCACAACACCACCGAGATCTACCACGCCTCCCAGCACGTCCACCGGACCACCGACGGCGGGATGACCTGGGAGACGGTGAGCCCCGACCTGACCACGGACACCGAGGCCCATCAGGAGTGCGGCGGGTACCCCATCACCTGCGAGGACACCGGCGTCGAGGTCTTCAACACCGTCTTCAGCCTCCGGATCTCCCCCCACTCCAACGACGTGATCTGGGCCGGCACCGACGACGGCCGGGTCTGGATCTCCCGGGACCACGGCGGGGAGTGGACCGAGATCACCCCGCCGGACATGCCGGAGTTCGGCACGGTGGACGCCATCGACCCCTCCCCCCACGAGCCCGGAACCGCCTACGTGGCGGTCCACCGGTACCGGATGGACGACTGGACGCCCTACATCTGGAAGACGACGGACTACGGCGGGAGCTGGACCCGGATCGCCGACGGCACCCGGGGCATCGACCCGGAGCACACCGTGCGCGTCGTCCGTGAGGATCCGGACCGGCAGGGCCTGCTCTACGCCGGCACCGAGTTCGGCGTCTACGTCTCCTTCGACGACGGAGGGAACTGGCAGCCGTTCCGGCAGAACCTGCCCGTGGTGCCCATCCAGGACCTGAAGGTGCACCGCCAGGATCTGATCGTGGCCACCAAGGGCCGGAGCCTGTGGATCATGGACGACCTGACGCCCCTCCACCAGCTCAGCGACCGGGTGGCGAGCGCCGACGTCCACCTCTTCGAGCCCCGCCACGCCTACCGGATGGACACGGGCTACGGCGGCTTCGGCCGCTGGCCCGAGAGCCGTCCCGAGGGCGCCGTGGTCCGTTACACCCTCGCCCAGGAGCCCGAGGACGCGCTCACCGTGGAGTTCCTGGACGACGACGGCGAGGTGGTCCGGGGCTACGGGGAGGGCTATGACGACGGGGCCCCGTCCGATACGGGCATGAACCAGCTGATCTGGAACCTCGCCACCCCCGGCGTGGACGACGTGGACGACGCCGTGGTCTGGGGCTACACCGGCGGCGTGCAGGTCGTCCCGGGGCGCTACACGGTGCGCCTCACCGCCGACGGCGAGACCCGGGAGCAGCCGCTGGAGGTCCGGCTGGACCCCCGGCGGGAGGACGACGTGACGCCGCAGGAGCTGGCCGAGCAGTACGATCTGGCCACCACGGTCCGGGACTCCCTCCAGAGCGTCTACGACGCCGTCCGGACGGTGCGGTCGGTGCGCGAGCAGGTGCGCTCGGTGGCGAAGAGCGCCGTGGAGGCGGGCCACGATGCGGCCCTCGAGTCCGCCGCCGACTCCATCGCGGAGCGTCTCACCGACCTGGAGGGCGAGCTGCTCCAGACGAAGGCGGAGAGCGGCCAGGACGTCATCAACTACCCGCCGCAGCTCGACAACCAGTACGCCTCCCTCTACGGCTACGTGGCGGGACCCGACGGCGCGCCCACCGCCGGGGCGTACACCCGGCTGGAGGACCTGAACGGCGAGTGGTCGGCGCTGCGGGACCGCCTCGGAGCGATCATGGAGGACGTCTCCGCCTTCAACGATCGGCTGGAGGAGGAGGGCATCCGTCCCGTCATGGCGCCCTCGGCCTCCGGGAGCAGCGGCGGCGGGAGCTGATCCGCGCGGCAGGGGGAGCTGGCACCGATTCAACGTTTGCTCCGCCGGCTCTGTTCGCTCAACGTAGGATCCGGTGAGCCGGCCCCGCCGAGGGACCGGCCTCTCCGGGACGGGGGCCCGGTGGCCGGGACCCTCTCGAGACCTCCTCCGGACCTCACAGCAGCAAGGACGCCCTCCCATGATCAGAACCACCTTTCGCCGGGCGCGGGCGGCAGGACGGCCCGGAGCCGTCGCCGCCGCCGGCCTGGTCCTGGCCCTCGCCCTGATCGGCTCCCCCGGCACCGCCGAGGCCCAGTACAGCGAGGTCCCGCCGCCGGCCGCCTACGCCCTGGAAGACGTCACCGTGGTCCAGGCCGACGGGTCGCGCCAGGCGGGCGTGACGGTGGTGATCCGTGACGGGCTCGTGGAGACCCTGGCGGCCGGCGCGGCCGTCCCCGACGACGCGAAGGTCCTGGAGGGCGATTCGCTGTTCGTCTATCCCGGCTTCGTGGACGCCGCCGGCGAGCTCGAGGTGGCGTTCCCCGAGATGGAGGCGGATCGCTCCGAGGTCACCTCCTGGAACCCGCCGCGGCCCGTGGCCGGCTTCCAGCCCCACCGCCACGTGGCGCACCACCTGAACCTGGAGGAGAGCGACCTGGAGTCCCTCCGGAAGCAGGGCGTGATCGCCGCGGCCATCCATCCCGACGGGGCGGTCATGCCCGGGCAGAGCGCCTTCGTGCTGCTCCGCACCGACGCCTCCGAGGCCCGGGACGTGGTCCTGGATCCCGTCGTCGGCTCGGTCCTGGCCTTCAGCGGGGCCCGGGCCTATCCGTCCACCCTCTTCGCCATGATCGCCTTCATGCGCCAGGCCTTCCTGGACGCCGGACACCGGGGGACCACCCAGCAGGCGTACGCCTCGGGCCCGTCGGGCATGACCGTCCCCCGCTGGGACCCCGACTACGAGGTGCTGCGCCGGATGGCCGGAGGGGAACTCCGCACCTACTTCCGCGCGGACAACGCCCGGGACATCCGCCACGCGCTCGACCTGGCCGATCAGTTCGACCTCCGCATGGCCATCGTGGGCGGGGAGGAAGCCTGGCGGGTCGCCGACCGGCTGGCCTCCGGCGACGTGCCGGTGCTCGTGTCGCTGGACTTCCCCACCCCGGAACGGTGGGATCCCGAGGAGGAAGAGGCGTCGGGAGAGGAAGAGGAGCCGGAGGCCGGGTCCGAGACCGGGGAGGCACAGGAGGGCGCCGGGGAGCAGGAGGCCGAGGAGGGGGAAGCCGAGGAGCTCGCGCCCGAGGTGCTCAGGGAGAAGGAGCGGATCGAGGACGTCTACCGGAACGCCGGCCGGCTCGTGGAGGCGGGGGTCACGGTGGCCCTCACCTCGGGTGACGGCGGCGCGGAGCTGCGCGAGGGCGCCCGGAAGGCCATCGAATACGGGCTCTCCGAGAACGTCGCCCTCCGGGCCCTGACCACCACGCCCGCCTCGCTGTTCGGCCGCACCTCCCTCACCCGGATCGAGCCCGGGATGGCCGCCAACTTCCAGGTGACCAGCGCGCCCCTCTTCGACGAGGACGCCGAGGTGCGCTACGTCTTCGTGGACGGACGGCTCCAGGTGGGCGTGGAGCCCGGCGCCGAGGCGGAGGAGCCGCCCGCCACGGACGTGACCGGTACCTGGGAGGTGACCATCGAGACCGGAGAGGGATCGTTCGAGGGCACCTCCACCATGGAGCAGGACGAGGACGGCACGGTCACCGGCACCTTCACCGCCGAGATGGGCGAGATGCAGATACGGAACGGTGTGGTCTCGGGCCACGACATCTCCTTCAGCCTGGTGGTGGACGCCGGCGGTGAGCAGATGGAGCTGTCGCTGACCGGCACCGTCGAGGACGACGAGATCAGCGGCTCCGGCAGCGGGCCCTTCGGATCCTTCACCTGGGAAGCGGAACGTACCGGCGGCGGCCCGGGAGGCGACCGATGATCGCGCGCACCCTCCGGGATAAGCCACAGACGACCCTCCGAACCGACGGCCACGCCATGAACCGACTCGCCTCGCCCACCATCCGCACCCTCCTGACCGCCGTCCTCGCCGCCGCGGTCCCGCTCCTGGCCCCCGCGGCCGCCGGGGCCCAGGGCGCCGGGGCGACGCAGGCCGTCACGCCCGATCCCTTCCCCCCGGCCGGGCCCACCGTCCAGATGGAGGAGGGCGCGGCCGACGTCCCGCGGGGCGACCTGCTGGTGACGGACCTGGACAGCGTCTGGACCGCCACCGGTGAGGTGCTGGAGGGCGCCTCCATCCTGATCCGGGACGGGACGATCCGGGAGATCGGGACGGACCTCTCGGCGCCCGAGGGCGTGAGGGTGATCGACGGGAGCGGCATGACCGCCATCCCGGGGATCGTGGACGCCCACTCCCACATCGCCATGGACCGGGGCACCAACGAGGGCTCGGCCCCCGTGGTGCCCGAGGTGCGGGTCATCGACACGCTGGACCCCGAGGACTTCGACATCTACCAGGCGCTCTCCGGCGGCGTGACCAGCGCCCTGGTTCTCCACGGAAGCGCCAACCCCATCGGCGGCCAGAGCGCCATGATCAAGACGCGGTGGGGCATGGACGAGTCCGAGAAGCTCCTGGTCCAGGGCGCGCCGCGGACGGTGAAGTTCGCCCTGGGGGAGAACGTGACCCGGAAGGGCTGGGATCCGCCGGGCCCGCGACGCTTCCCCTACTCCCGGGCCGGCGTGGAGCAGGTGTACGTCCAGGCCTTCACCGCGGCCCGGAAGTACCGGGACCGGTGGGCGGAGTACCGCCAGGACCCCGACGCCTTCCCGGTTCCGCCGAGGCGTGACCTCCGGCTCGACGCCCTGGTGGACATCATGGAGGGCCGGATCAAGGTCCACGCCCACTCCTACCGGGCCGACGAGATCCTCATGCTCATGCGCGTGGCCGAGCGCTTCGGCTTCAAGATCGACGTCTTCCAGCACGTGCTGGAGGGCTACAAGGTGGCCGCGGAGATGGCGGCCCACGGCGCCGGCGGCTCCACCTTCAGCGACTGGTGGATGTACAAGCTGGAGGCCTACGACGCGATCCCGTACAACGCGGCGATCATGCACGACCACGGGGTCCTCACCAGCATCAACTCGGACATCCCGTGGCTCCAGTCGTTCATGGTCTACGAGATGAACAAGCCGGTGCGCTACGGCGGCGTCTCCAAAGAAGAGGCGCTCCGGATGCTCACCCTCTACCCGGCGCGCCAGCTCCACATCGACGACCGGGTGGGCTCCCTCGAGGTGGGCAAGGACGGGGACCTGGTGCTCCTGAGCGGGAGCCCCTTCGACACGTACTCCCGGGTGGAGAAGACGGTGGTGGACGGCCGGGTCTACTTCGACCTCTCCGCCCAGGAGGAGACGCGGGGGGACCCGGTGCGGGAGCTGCCCGCCATCGAGCCCGATCCCGCCGCCGCCCAGTTCCCGCAGTGGCCCGACGTGGAGACCACCATGGACGACCTGCCCATGGAGGGCGCGCCGGCCACCGCGCTGACCGGCGCCACCGTCCATCCCGTCTCCGGGCCGGCCATCGAGGACGGCGTGGTGATCGTGCGGGAGGGACGGATCGAGGCGGTGGGCTCCGCCGATGAGGTGGAGGTACCCTCCGACGCGAACGTGGTGGAGCTGGACGGCAAGCACGTCTATCCCGGCATGACCGACCCCTACACCAGCCTGGGACTGGTGGAGATCGGGGCGGTGTCCGCCAGCCGGGACGACCGGGAGGTGGGCGAATACAACCCCCACATCCAGGCGGTGGCCGCCGCCAACCCCCACAGCGCCGCCATCGGCGTGGCCCGGGCCGCCGGCGTGACCACGGCCCTCACCTCCCTCGCCAGCGGCGACGTGGTGGGCACCGGATCGGTGATCCAGCTCTCCGGCGACACGCCGTGGAAGATGTCCATCGCCGACCGGGCCGCCGTGGTGGTGGACTTCCCCTCGCCCACGGGACAGTCGTGGGACGATCCCGAGCTGAAGGGCGAGGACCTCGAGGAGCTGGTGGACCTCTTCGAGCGGGCCGAGCTGTACGCCATGCGCCAGACGGTCTCCGACGACCCCACCAGCTGGTTCGAGCCCAACGTGAACCCCGACGACGGGGTGCTCCTGGAGGCCCTCCTGCCGGTGATGCGGGGCGAGATGCCGGCGCTCTTCGAGGCCGACAGCGAGCGCGACATCGGGACCCTCCTCCTCTTCCTGGAGGAGTTCCCCCAGGTCCGGGCGGCCATCGTCGGCGGCGACCAGGCCTACCGCCACGCCGAGGAGCTGGCGGAGCGGGAGATCCCGGTGATCGTGGGCTCGGCCCACAGTCCGACCTCGGATCGGGACGACCCGGTGGAGGCGGGATGGGCCAACGCCGCCATCCTGAACCAGGCCGGGGTGCCGGTGGCCTTCAGCACCATGGACGTGGCCAACGTCCGGTGGCTCCCCGAGCACGCGGCGAAGGCCGCCGCCTTCGGGCTCCCGGAGGACGTGGCGCTGGAGGCCGTGACCCTCACACCGGCGCGGATCCTCGGGCTGGGCGACGAGATCGGCAGCATCGAGGCGGGCAAGCGGGCCGACCTCATCGTGACCGACGGCGACCCCCTGCAGCTCACCACCTCGGTGGAGCGGGCCTGGATCGCCGGCCGGGAGGTGAGCCTGGAGAGCAGGCACGTGGAGCTCTGGAAGCAGTTCCGTGACCGGCCCGGGGGACCGCACCTCGACGCCTACGACGGAGGCGGCTCGCCCTGATCGACCCTTCGTTCGTCGCCGGTCGGGGCGGCCGGGGGTCGCCCGGGTGCGGGTGCCGGTGAGCCGGGACCCCCTCCGGTGAGCCGCGGCGACGTGCTGGAGCGGGCGGAGTTCGACCCGAAGCTCCGTCTGTACCTGGTCCTCCAGGGCGCCGGGGTCCTGGCGGCCACCATCGTGGGGATCGTGCTGATCCCCTTCTGGGCGGTGGTCGGCCCGTTCTGGGCCCGGCGATACTACGAGCGGCTCGAGTGCGCCCTGACCGAGCGGACCCTCACCTACCACAAGGGGATCCTCTTCCGGTCCGAGGTCACGGTCCCCCTGGACAAGATCCAGGACCTGACGGTCAGGTACGGCCCGGTCCTCGACTGGCTGGGCCTGGCCAAGCTCTCGGTGGTCACCGCGGGACAGCACGCGGCCCAGGGCGCCGAGATCGGCCTGGTGGGCGTGGTGGACGCGACGGCGTTCCGGGATCGGGTCCTGGACCGGCGCGACGCCCTGGCGGACCGGCGGCCCGGGCGAGGGCCGGACCGTGGAGGCGCGGCTCCCGGAGACGGCGCCGGAGCCGGGAGAGAGGACGACCAGCCGCCGGGAGCCGACGCCGTCGCCGGGAGCCTGGAGCGGATCGAGTCGCTCCTGCGGGAGATCCGCGACGTCCTGGACCGCGAGAGCCAGCCGCCCGGGTGAGCCGGGGCCGCCTTCCGGCCACCCCGACCGTCCGCATCCTGAACGCCACAGCGCGGGAGATCGACGTGACCTACGAGGCCCCAACCCGATCCATCCTGGCCGTCGTCGCGGGGGCGTCAGCCGCCCTCCTCCCCTTCCTCGCCCCGGGTGCGGCGGCCGGGACCGCCGCGGTCGCGGCTTCGCCGGCCGTGGACGCCGCGGCCCCGGCCGCCGACCTGGACGGAGCCTCCGCCCGGGCCGTCCTCGTCCAGGACACGACCCCCGGCGAGCTCACCTCCGGGATGCTGTCGGAGTTCGAGTACCGGTTCATCGGGCCGGCGAACCCCTCGGGCCGGGTCACCGCCCTGGCCGTGCCGGAGGAACCGCGTCGCCGGGTCATGTACACCGGGCTCGCCTCCGGCGGGATCTGGAAGACCGACGACGGCGGGGCCACGTGGAACTCCGTCTTCGACCAGGAGGGGACCTCCTCCATCGGCGACCTGGCCGTGGCGCCGTGGGACCACGACGTGGTCTGGGCCGGCACGGGGGAGCGCAACTCCCTCCGGTCCAACAGCTGGGGGAACGGGCTCCACCGGAGCGACGACGGCGGGGAGACCTGGACGCACGTGGGACTCGAGGAGACCCGGGAGATCGGCCGGATCGCCGTCCATCCCACCGACACGGGAACGGTCTACGTGGGCGCCCTGGGCCACCTCTGGGGCCCGAACCCCGAGCGGGGCGTCTACAGGACCACCGACAGGGGGGAGAGCTGGGAGAAGGTGCTCTTCGTGAACGACACCACGGGGATCGTGGACCTGAAGATGAACCCCCGGGACCCCGACGTCCTCTACGCCGCAGCGTGGCACCGGCTGCGCTGGGGCGGCGGGCACATGGAGGGGGCCGGCGCCGGGAGCGGGATCTACCGCACGACCGACGGCGGCGAGACGTGGACCGAGCTCACCCGCCCCGGCCTGGACAACGGCCTGCCCACCGAGAAGCTGGGTCGGATCGGCCTGGCCGTCCATCCGGAGGACCCCGAGATCGTCTATGCGGTGATCCAGGCCGCCCACGGGGCCAGGAGGCCGGACGTGAGCCCCCACGGCGGGATCTTCCGGAGCGACGACGGCGGCGACAGCTGGGAGCGGGTCCACGACGTCTCCGCCGTGCCCGACTACTTCTACAACGAGGTCTGGCTCAACCCCACCGATCCGGACGAGCTCTTCCTGGCCCAGACGCGGCTCCACCGTTCCACCGACGGGGGGCGGTCCGTGGAGGTCTTCGACGTGGGCCGGGTCCACGTGGACCATCACGCCATGTGGATCGACCCGGAGCACCCGGATCACATGGTGCTGGGGAACGACGGGGGCGTCTACGTGAGCGAGGACCACGGGGAGACGTGGGACCACCAGATCATCCCCGCCAGCCAGTTCTACGAGGTGGACGTGGACTCCACCCGCGCCCCGTACCACGTGTGCGGCGGGACCCAGGACAACGGCACCTGGTGCGGCCCAAGCCGGACACGGGAGCGGGTGGGGATCACCGAGGCTGACTGGTACAAGGTGTTCGGGGGCGACGGCTTCGTCTCGGCCGTCTCCGTCGACAGCCCGAACGTGCGCTACGCCGAGTACCAGTACGGGAACCTGACGCGCACGGACGTGGCCCGCTGGGAGCACACCCCCCTCCAGCCCCTGGCCGAGGACGCCGGTGCCGAGAGCGGGTACGCGTTCCGGTGGGACTGGAACACGCCGTTCCGGCTCTCCCACCACGACCAGAGCACGATCTACCTGGGCGGGAACCACCTCTTCCGTCTCACCGACCGGGGCGAGGACTGGGAGATCCTGGGCCCGGACATGACCCGCGGGAACCGGCACGACCCGGAGCCCGAGGTGGACTGGACCTCCTATCGATCCCTCCACTCGGTGGCCGAGTCGACCCTGGACGCCAGCGTCCTGTGGGCCGGCTCCAACGGCGGGCTGCTGTGGGTGAGCACCGACCGGGGCGAGAGCTGGCGGAACGTCACCGGGAACCTCCCGGACGGCGGCCCGATCCCGCGGTGCTGGGTGAGCGAGATCGAGCCCTCGCCCCACGACGCGGCCACGGTCTTCGTCACCTTCGACTGCCACCGGCGGGACGACTACGCCCCCCACGTCTACCGGACCCGGGACCACGGCCGGACCTGGACCGACATCACCGGCGATCTCCCCGGCGACGTCTCGAGCTTCGCCATCCGGCAGTCCCCCGAGAACCCGGACGTCCTCTTCCTGGGGACGGCGCGCGGGGTGTTCTACACGGCCGACGGCGGCGACCGCTGGGTCCACCTGGAGAGCAACCTGCCCCACGTGGAGGTCCGGGACCTGGACTTCGCCCCCAGGAGCCAGCGGAAGGAGCTGGTGGTGAGCACCTTCGGCCGGAGCATCTGGATCCTCTCCACCGGCGCCCTCGAGGGGGTCACGCCGGACGTCCTGGCCAGCGACGCCCACCTCTTCGAGGTCCAGCCCGCCCGCCAGTTCAACCTCCGGGACACCTACGGCGAGGTGGGCGACCGTTTCTTCCAGGCGGGAGCGGTCCGCCCCGAGGCGCACGTCACCTACTGGCTCGGCGCCGACCTCGACGGCGAGGTCACGCTCGAGATCCGGGAGCCCGGCGAGGACGGGGAGGAGGGCGATGTGATCCGCCGCCTGTCCGGCCCGGGGAGCGCGGGCTTCCACCAGATCACGTGGGACCTGGAGCGGGCCGAGCCCCGGGCGCGTCGCCTGGGGGACCCCGTCTCCGCCGGAGAGCGACGCCGTGTCCCCCCCGGCACCTACACGGTGACGCTCACGGCCGGCGACGTGGAGCAGACGGAGGAGATCGTGGTCCGGGACGGATGGCCCGGCCCGGCCGACGGGACGATCCGCTGACATGAGACGACGGTCCGCCGAGGTCCCGGACGCGGGCCCCCGGCAGGTGGACGAGCCATCATGAGCCCTCCTCGCGAGCTCATCTCCGAAGAGGAGATCCGGGACCGGGTGGACGCCCTCGCCCGGGAGATCTCCGACGACTTCCGCGACGCCGACCCGCTGGTCATGGTCGGGATCCTCAAAGGCGCCTTCGTCCTCCTCTCGGACCTGGCCCGCCGGATCACGGTGCCGCGGCGGATCGAGTTCATGGCGCTCTCCAGCTACGACGGCGCGGAGAAGGCGTCCGGCGCCGTCCGTCTGCTCATGGACCTGAGAACGACCATCGAGGGCCGGGACGTGCTGGTGGTCGAGGACATCGTGGACACGGGTCAGACCCTGGAATACCTGCTGGAGACCCTCGGAGCCCGCCGGCCGGCCTCCCTCTCCACCTGCGCCCTGGTCCGGAAGCGGAGCGCCCCCGAGGGAGGGCCCCCGGTGGACTATCTCGGCTTCGAGATCCCGGACGAGTGGGTCGTGGGCTACGGGCTGGACTACCGGGAGCGCTACCGCACGCTCCCGTACATCGGTATCCTTGACCCGGAGGAGCTGGAGTCCTCCGATCGCGTCTGACCCGATCGCGTCTGACCCGGCGGAGCTGAGCCGGGCGAGCTCCCTGTCCCGGACGAGGGCCGAGGTGAGACCATGAGCGAATCGACTCCCGAGGGGCCACATCAGGGGACGGTGCTCCTCCTCGGCGGTGCCGCCGTGGCGCTCGTGGCCGCCCTCCTGGGCCTCGGCCCGGAGGCCCTCGCCCGCCGCCCCGCCCTGGTGTGGGGCCTGCTGCTCCTGCCGGCGCTGGTGTTCACGGCCTCCGCCCACCTCGTGCTGGCGTCGGTGGCCCTGGCCCTGGGCGTGGTGGGCGCCGGCATGCTGGAGATGGTCCAGCCCTTCTCGCCCGACCTCCGCTGGTGGATCGCGGGGGGGACCTCGACCCTGCTCGTGGCCGTCGCCGCCCTCGCCTTCCGCCGGGAGCAGAGGCCGGACCGGACCCCGGAGGCGGGAGCCGCGAGCGGGCCGGAGGTGGAGGCCGCACCCCCCGACGCCCTCTTCCGTCGGCCGCTGGTGGATCTCTTCCTCCACAAGCAGATCGCCGCGGCCCGGCGGGGCGAGGACCTCACCGTGGTCTTCTTCCGCCTGGACGACTTCGAGGGCTTCCGGTCCCTCCACGGCGAGGCCACGGCCCATCAGCTGCTGTCCCGCACGGAGCGGTCGCTCCGCTCGGCCGTGCGGGACAGCGACGTGGTGGGGCGGTACGGGGAAGCGGACTTCCTCACCCTGCTGTTGGGCGAGGAACAGCGCGGCGCCTACATGTTCGCCAACCGTATCCAGCGGAAGGTGTCGCGCCTGGCCCTGGAGACGGACGACGGCTCCATCATCAACTCCGGCGTCACCATCAGCGCCGGGCTGGCGACGTTCCACGAGGGAATCGAGACGCCCGAGGAGCTGGTGGCCGAAGCCCAGGCCGCGGTGAACGAGGCCCAGGAGCAGGGAGGGAATCGAATCCTGGTCGCCCGAGACGCCTCCGGCGAATAGGTTTTCCCCCGCCCCGGAGGGCCGGGCCCGGGAGCGTGCCAGAGCGGGAACCCCAAGGAGGATCACCGATGAACCACCGACGACCGCTGCGTGCGACCTCCGCACCCGGGACGGCCCTGCTGGTGGCCGTCGCCGTGATGGCGATGCCGTCCGCCCTGGCGGGTCAGGACGCGAGCCGCGCCAGCGTGGACCCGAGGCTGGGCGTGGCCTTTCCCGTCGGCGGCCTCGACGACGTGACGGACTTCAGCGTCAGCGGGGGGGTGGGTCTGAGCTGGGAGCTCCACCCGAACGTCGCCGTGCGGGGTGACCTCCTGTATTCGCGGCTCGACGCCGAGACCGACGGCTTCGGCGACCCGGTGGCCCCGTCCCTGGACCTGTTCACCTACTCGCTGGGGCTGGCCTTCGACTTCCCCCGGCCCCGGTGGCAGGACGTCCCGTTCACCTTCGGAGCCACGGTGGGCCTGGGAGCCACCGACATCTCCGGCTCCCACCAGCTGGGGAACGGGAGCCTGGCGATCTTCGACGAGACCTACGCCACCGTGACGGGCGGCGCCAGGATCGGACTCCCCGTCTCCTCCAGGGTCCGGGGCTTCGTGGCCACCGAGGTGCTCCTCATCTTCGCGGACCCGGAGGAGACCCGGGTCCTGACCCTCGACGATCCGACCGCCGATCCCTTCGGCACCGGCTGGGTGATCCCGCTCACCGCCGGCGTCCGGGTGAACTTCCCCTGACGGGGCTCCGTCTTCCGGGCCGCGGGCCGGAGGCGGGCCGGGCCGGCTGACGGCTCGGGCGGCTCCGGAGGCCCGGGCTGCTCAGGAGGAGGGAAACTCGCCGGGCGCCTCCACGCCGTCCAGGAGATCGTCCAGGGCGTCGCCCAGCCGGGACCTCATTCGACTCACGGCGTCCAGCCAGCCCCGGCGGTAGGCCCGGGCCAGCTCCAGGGGCGCGGGTTCGTCGGCCGCCCCCGTTCCGCGCTCCCCGCCGTCCTCGCCGTCCGCCCGGAGCGCGGCATCGGCCAGGGCCCGTTCCCAGGCCGCGGGGCGCTGGGCCCGCCGGGGCGGCCCCTGGCCCGTCAGCAGCCATCGGGCGTTGAGCTCGGGGTACGCCTCCAGCAGCGCCGCCAGGCCCGGCCCGGAGGGACGGGTGTCTCCCCGTGCCCAGGCGCTCACCGCCTGGCCGCTCAGGTCGATCCTGCGGCCCAGCGCACGCCGGCTCCCTCCCTCGAACTCGTCCAGGATCCACCGGATCCGCTGGGGCCAGTCGTCGACGTCATCGGAGGTGGACATCATGGACGGTCGGGCCTCCGGTTGGTCGGGGACGGGTCACGGGACGCCGCGGTCGCGGCTCCTCGATCACGAACGACGTGCAAAGTGCATTTTGCACCCATCGAGATCAACCGGGCGCCCGGGTGCGACGAGGCCGCGGATCGACCCCGTCAGCGGAAGAGCCCGGCCATGGCGAAACCGAGGAAGTTCCCCGCGGCGTAGCCCAGGAGGCCCACGGCCACGCCCGGGAGGACCAGGGACCGCCAGCCCCGGGACACCGCCACCGCCAGCGCCGTGGAAGGTCCGCCCACCGCGGCCTGGGACGCCACGGTCAGCGTCTCCACGTCCAGCCGGGCCAGGCGCCCCCCCAGGAAGACCACGACGCCGTGGACGCCCACCACGGTCAGGGTGAACCAGAAGACCGTCAGGCCCACGGTGAGGATCTCATCCACCCGGGAGAAGATGCCGATGACGGCGAAGAACAGATGGAGGGCGTAGTTGCCGAGCTGGAGGGCACCCGAGGGCCGACCCAGGCCCGGGACATGCCCCACCGCCAGGGCCAGGATGGTCAGCCAGAGCACCTCCGGGAGGCCGGGGAGGACCCGGGAGACGAGCTCGGCTCCCACCAGGAGCCCGAAGCCCAGGGCCAGGAGCCGGGCCAGGGAGAGGACCGAGACGGGAGCGTGGGAGAAGAAGGGATGCTCGTCCCATCCGGAGGCCTCCCCGCTGCCGGACCCGTCCTCCGGGCCGCCGCCGTCGGCCGGCGCATCGGCCCCGGCGGGCCCGGCGGGCCCGTCTGCCTCGGCGGAAGCGTCAGCCCCATCGGCGGGCAGCTCCGTAGGCACGTCGGCCCCGATCGGGGCCGACGGATAGAAGCGTCCGATCCACCGGGGGAGGACCAGGCAGACGGCGAGCCACAGGGCGGTGGTCAGGTTGTCGGCGGCCGCCGCTCCAGAGAACAGGCGATCCGGGAGCTCCACCCCCCGGCCCACGGCCACGAAGTTGAGGGAACCGCCGGTATAGGTGCCGGTGAACGCCCCGGCGAGCCTCCAGCCGTCGTCTCCGAAGGCGGCCCCGAACAGGATCGTCCCGAGGGCCGCGCCGGCCGCGGTCCCCAGGGCGGCCAGGGCGAAGGCCCCCAGCATCCGCGGGCCGGCCCGGCGGAGATCGGAGAGATGCACCGCCAGCAGGAGCCACGCGATGGCCAGGGAGGTGACGGGGCCAGTGACGACGTCGTACACCGGGGAGGCGGCGGGCACGAGGCCCGCGTTGGACAGGAGGGCGCCGAAGACGATGACCATGAGCGACGCCCCGACCCGTGACAGGACCTCCACCCGGCGCTCCAGCCAGAACGCCAGCGCCGTCACTCCGGCCACCAGGGCGGCGAGGTACAGCGGCTCCTCGATCATGCCGGCGTCAACCTATGGCACGGCCACCGGTGGCACGACAGGCCAGAATCCGTACCTTTCGTTGACGATTTTCCCGTCGATCCCCTCGAACCGACCTTCCCGGAGCCCGTGCAACCCGACACCGAACCCAGCGGACTCGCCAGCCAGCGGCAGCCCCACCGGCAGATCGTGGAGTCGGCCCCCGTGGGGATCGTCATCCACCGGGAGGGCCGCATCGTGTTCTCCAACCCCGAGGCGGCCTCCATCGTCGGCGCCGGAGATCCGGAGGAGCTGGTGGGACGGGAGATCCTCGGATTCGTCCACGACGAGCACCACGAGCTGGCGGCGGAGCGGATCCGGACGGTGAGGGAGGAGGGAAACGAGGCCGAGCCCGTGGAGCTCCGGGCCCGGCGGCTGGACGGCGAGACCATCGTCGTCGAGAGCCGCGGGATCCCCATCACCCACGAGGGCAGCCCCGCGGTGCTCCTGCTGGTGCGGGACGTCACCGACCGCGTCCGGGCCGAGCGCGCGCTGGCCGAGAGCGAAGACCGTTACCGGCGCCTGTTCGAGGAGGTCCACGACGCCGTCTACGTCAGCGATCCCGACGGCGAGATCCTGGACGTGAACCCCGCTGCCGAGGAGCTCTTCGGCTACACCCGGGAGGAGATCCTGGAGATGGACGCCCGGGACCTGTACGTGGACCCCGAGGAGCGCAGGCTGTGGAAGGAGGCCCTGGAGGAGGAGGGCCACGTGGAGGACTTCGAGCTCCGCCTGCGCCGAAAGGACGGCCGGGAGATGGTGTGCGTGGAGACCGCCACGGTCCGCCGCGCCCCCGACGGCGAGGTGCTGGGCTACCAGGGCATCATCCGCGACGTCACCGAGCGCCGGAAGTTCCAGGAGGAGCTGGAGCACCGGGCCCTCCACGACGGGCTGACGGACCTCCCGAACCGGACCCTGTTCTGGGACCGGCTAGAGCACGCCCTGGCCCGCCGGGACCGGGACGGGCGGACGCTGGCGGTGCTGTTCGCGGACCTGGACGACTTCAAGTCGGTGAACGACTCCCTGGGCCACGGAGCCGGCGACGAGGTCCTGGTCCGGGTCGCCGACCGATTCCGGCGCTGCTTCCGGGACGAAGACACCGTGGCCCGGGTGGGCGGCGACGAGTTCACCGTGCTCTTCGAGTCGCTGGAGGGCCCGGCGCAGGCCGCCGAGGGAGCCGAGCGGCTCCTGTGGCTCCTCCGGGAGCCGATCCCCGTCGACGACATGGAGGTGGAGATCTCGGCGAGCGTGGGGCTGGCCACCTACAGCGCCGCCGAGGAGTCCAGCGACCGCTCCCACCGCGAGCTGGCCGACGGCCTGGTCAGGGCCGCCGACGACGCCATGTACCGGGCCAAGGAACGGGGCGGCTCCCGCTATCTCGTGAGCCGAGCCGCGGAGTCGTCCAGCTCTGCCACCGCCGGGTAGTCGCCCTAGTCCACGTCGTCCATGCCTCCGGTGACGGCGCCGCGGGAACGCCCCCCCTCGCCCCGGAGGGTCTCGAACCGGCCTTCCAGGTTCTCCAGGAGATCCCGGAAGGAGCTGTACTCCAGCTCCTGCATGGGGAGCATGGCCGGTCCCACGAAACCCTGCCGCCGCATCTCGTCGGCCTTCTCCTGGGCCTTCAGGCGGACGCCGTCCCACGCCGGGTTGTCGAAGAGGTCCACCCGCTCGGAGAGACGACCGTCCTCGGTGAGGGAATAGGCCACACACGCCACCAGCGGCAGGCAGTAGGGCCCGGAGACGGGCGTGTTGATGGGCACGGGCATGAGGGGCATGTGGTGGCTCCCCCGGGCGTCTCCGGCCACGTAATGAGCGGTGTAGTAGGGGCTCACGATCTCTTCGGGGGCGGGGAAGATGTTCTGGGAGCGCACCAGCGCCACCGGGTCGTCCTTCCCCTTGTACTCGCCGGCGATGGTGTGGAGTCGGTCGGTGGAGACGGACGCCACCTGCTGCCCCTCGTAGGACCGGGACCAGATCCCCTTGATCCCGAAGCGGTTCTCGTCGCGGAGCAGGAACGCCAGGTCCAGATGCTCCTCGGGAGCGTCCAGCTCGATGACCCGATCGGCGCCGGCGTGCTCCATGTCGATGACCCGGAACCGGAAGCCGTCCTTCATCTTCGGCAGCATGAGGCCGGCACAGAACATGGGGTTGGTGAAGGCGGCCCAGAGGGGGAAGTTGAAGGCGCCGGGGCCGCACTTGTCGGCGGTGAACACCAGGAACGGCTCCGCGGACCGGGCCTCGTGGGTCTCGTCGAACGTGATCTCGGCGGCCCCGGGTCCGGCTCCCCTCACGTTCCCCGAGGGGGCATCGACCAGGAGATCCTGGCCGGCGCCGTACAGGCCTTCGTCCTGAGCGATCTCGGTGGCGGCGGTGAACACCTCCCAGGCGAAGTCGTGGATCTCGGGAGCGTCGTTCCCGTGCCGGTGGGTCATGAGGAGGCAGATGTCGTCGCCGCAGTGGGTGACGTCGGAATCGATGAGCAGGCCGTCGTCCTCGGCGGCGGCGAGCTCGTCCCGCGCCCGGTCGAGCATCCCCTGGGAGGGCTTCGTGTGCCCCCCCACACCGCCCACGTCCGCCTTGATCGCGCTGATGGTAAGCATCGAGTCACCTCGCGTATTCGGGATTCCACGAGTCCACGGAGGACCGCCCGGGCCCTACGCCCTCCTCCATACATCTTCCACGACCGGCGGCCGCTGGGCAAGCCGGCTCCAGGTGGAACCAGCGTACGGGTTTTCCCCTATTGTGCCCAGCGGAGCAGGACAACTACGCTTCAGTGAATCGAGAGAGAAACCTCCTTCGTTTCCGTTCGGGAACGAAGGCGACGATCGCCTCATTCAAGAAGGGGAGAGTCCGAACCAGATGAGCGCCACGGGCACCGCCACCGACGAGATGGATTCGCGCACGAGCAGCACCACCGGACGAGGAGGAGAGCACGGAGCCATGAGCTGGCAGGAGAGGGTCCTCTGGATCCTCGCCGAGTACGAGGACGGGAACCGCGGCGCCATGGCGCGGACCCTGGGCCTGACCCGCCAGGCGGTGAGCGCCTGGACCCGCGGGGCGAGCATCCCGTCGGCCGAAGCCCTGGCGTCCATGCTCCGGGCCTATTCCGACCTGAACCCGAGATGGCTCCTCACCGGCGAATCGGAGCCGCGCAAGACCACCTGACCCGCGGCATCCGCGGCGCACCCGCGCCGCCGACCGCGACGCCGGCGGCGGCCGGCGACCGGCGGCCGTCACCCCCGTAGCGTCTTCCTCCCCGCCGGTCTCCCTTTCGGAGCCAACCTCCATCCACTCCCGTGCGGGACACATCGCGCGGGGGCCGGGTATGAACCGACTCTTCACGATGACGGTCCCGGAGGGTCCAGGTGCGGAGCAGTCGATATACGGTGCCAGGCCAGGAGCTGCAGGCGACCCGCTCGCTCCTCGAGACCACCTTCCAGAGCATCCGCGAGGCGGTGGTGGTCGTCGACGCGCGTGAGCGCACCATCCTGGCCTGCAACCCCGCGGTCATCGACGTCACGGGCTACGAACCGGACGAGCTCCTGGGACGCTCCACGGAGGTCCTGCACGTGGACGGGAAGGGCTACCGGGAGTTCGGAGACCGCAGCGAGCGAGCCCTGAAGCGGGAGGGAGTCTTCCGGGGCGAATTCCGGCTGCGACGCAAGGACGGCTGCGTCATCCCCACGGGACACCTGGTGAGCTACCTGGACGATCCGGACGGCCGGGACGGGGAGCCGACGGCGGCGGTCAACGTGATCCGCGACCTCACCGAGACGAGGCTCAGGGACCGGGAGGTCAGCGCGAGCCGGCGGCGACTCCAGCGGCTCTCGCGCGACCTCCTCCAGGTCCGCGAGGAGGAGCGTGCTCGCATCTCCCGCCACCTCCACGACGTGGTGGGTCAGACGCTCACCGCGGCGAAGTTCGGGCTGGATTCGCTGGCCAGCGACGCGGAGTCGAAGGAGATGTCGGAACGGCTGGAACTGGCCCGGCAGCTCGTGGCCCGGTCCCTCCAGGAGATCCGTGACCTGTCCGTCGAGCTCCGGCCCGCCGTGCTGGACGACCTGGGGCTCGTCCCGGCCATCCGCTGGCACCTGGAACGCCTGCGCGACGGGACGGATCCCGAGATCGAGCTCACCGCGGTGGAGGCCGACACCTCCGGGGATCGCCTTCCCAGGGAGGTGCAGACGCAGGCGTTCCGGATCGTACAGGAGGCCGTGCTGAACGCGATCCGCCATGCCGACGCCTCCCGGATCGAGGTGGACGTCCGGACGACGGGAGGGGAGCTGGTGATCGAGGTCCGCGACGACGGCCGGGGCTTCGAAGCCGACCGTCCCCGGGACGCCCCGCCGGAGGAGCGACAGCTCGGCCTGGTGGGCATGGAGGAGCGGGCCTCCCTGGTGAGCGGATCGCTCCAGCTGACCTCCCGTCGAGGCGAGGGAACGGTCGTCCGGCTCCGGGCCCCGGTGGGATCCGGCGTGGAGAGGAGCGGGCGGAGCGGCGACGACGACGGCCCGCCGGCCGGCCGGCCATGACCCCCTTCACCGTGCTCCTGGTAGAAGACCACGCCCTGGTCCGGGAAGGGCTCCGATCGGTGATCGGGAAGATCTCCGGCGTGGAGCTGGTCGGAGAGGCGTCCAACGGTCGGAACGCCCTGGAGGCGGTGCGGGAGCTGGAGCCGGACCTGGTGCTCATGGACATCTCCATGCCGGAGATGAACGGGCTGGAAGCGACCCGGCGGCTCCGTGACGACCACCCCCGGGTCCGGGTCCTGATCCTCTCCGCCCACGCCAACGAGGAATACGTCTACCAGGCGCTGCGGGCCGGGGCCTGCGGCTATCTCCTGAAGGACGACGACCGATCCGAGTTCACCAGGGCGCTTCGGGCGGTGGAGCGGGGGGAGACCTACCTGAGCCCCTCCCTCGGGGAGTCGGCCGTGACGGAGCTGCTGGAGCGAGCCGGGGCCGGCAGTGTCGCCACGCCCCTCGACCTGCTGACGCCCCGCCAGCGGGAGGTCCTCCAGCTGGTGGCCGAGGGCAACACCACCCGGGAGATCGCCGGGAAGCTGGCGGTGAGCCCGAAGACGGTGGAGACCCATCGCCGGGACATCCGGGAGCGGCTCGAGATCGAGGACCTGGCCGGCCTGGTGAAGTTCGCCATCCGGACCGGACTGGTGACGCCCGAGGAATGAAGCGCCGCCGGGGTACGGATCACCGCGTCTCCCGGAGGTCGTCCAGCCAGTGGCAATCCTTGTACTTCTCGCCGCTCCCGCACGGACAGGGGTCGTTCCGACCCGTCGATCGGAGGCGGACCCGGATCCGATCCGCCGGGTCGTCCTCCCCCCGGCCGGGCCCCGTCGTCCCCTCGGGGCCGTGGCGACGGTAGGCTTCCTCGAGGAGGCGCCCGGCCGCCGTCCCCTCGGCCTGGCCCCCGTGGTCCATCTCCACGGCGATCTCGAGGAGCCGCAGGAACGCCTCCGCCTGGCCGGGCCCGAGGCCGGGGAGGCCGTCCACCAGGTCCGTCCCCGCCGGCACCGCCGACTCCACCCTGCCCCGGAGGCGGGCCCGTCGGATCTCCTCCTCCTCGGCGGTGAGCTCCCGTCCGGCCTCGGGGGTGGCCTCCCGGACCAGGGACCTCAGCTCCTCCAGGGCCTCCGGCCGACCGGCCAGCCCCCGGGCCGTCGTCAGGACGGAACCGATCCGATCCAGGATCTCCGCCGGGATCCTTCCGGAGCCGCCACAGGAGGGGCACCGGGCGGGCACGTCGAAGGCGGGGGCCTGGCCCGACGCCCCGGCCCGGAGGGGCGACGGGTAGATGGCCCCGCACTCCTGACAGATCCCCGGAAGCCTGGGCACGATCCCTCCCCGCGGTGACGCTGGAAGCTCACTTGCAGGACAGATAACTTCACACGCCGAACGATTCGACGTTCGCGGTCGACCGGCCTACGGCCGGAGGATCTCCCGAGGGGCCGCGAGCGATGCTGGCTGCAACCCCGAACCCCAGTGAGGAGCGCGGTGCTCGAACATCTGCCCGGTTTCGCCGTCCTGTCGAGTCCCTGGTGGATCCCCGTCCTGTGGATCCTCGTCCTGGGGCACGTGACCAACGTCTGCAACACGCTCTACCTCCACCGGTGCGTGACCCACGGCGGGGTGGAGTTCCACCCGGTGGCCGAGCACTTCATGCGCTTCTGGATCTGGATCACCACGGCCATCAACACCCGCGAGTGGGTGGCCATCCACCGGAAGCACCACGCCTATTCCGACCGGGAGGGCGATCCCCACTCGCCCGAGGTGGAGGGCCTCATGGCCATCCTCTTCCAGGGGGTCTTCTTCTACCGGGAAGCCGCGAAGGACGAGGAGCTGCTGGAGAAGTACGGCTACGACTGCCCCGAGGACTGGATCGAGCGGAACCTCTACAGCCGGTTCAAGAGCCTGGGCATCTTCCTCATGCTGGGCGTGGACATCTGGCTCTTCGGCCTCTGGCTGGGACTGGGCGTCTGGTCGGTCATGGCCATCTGGATGCCCGTCATGGGCAACATCATCAACGGCCTGGGCCACGCCCTCGGCTACCGGAACTTCGGCACCAAGGACCACAGCCACAACATCTATCCCTGGGGCATCTGGATCCTGGGCGAGGAGCTCCACAACAACCACCACGCCGACCCCCGCTCGGCCAAGTTCAAGGCCAACTGGTGGGAGATCGACGTGGGCTGGGTGTACATCCGGCTCCTGGCGCTGCTGGGCCTGGCCGACGTGGTGTACGCCCGGGAGGTGAGCGCCGAGGAGTTCGACCGGCAGCACTACGGCGACGACTGAGCCCCCGACGACCGGGCCCGCCCCTCCGGGCCCTCAGACCACGGTGAACATCGCCGTGGCGAACATGACCACCAGCCCCAGCCCCAGGCCCGCCGCGTTCAGCGGCGACAGCAGGCCCCGGTCGGAGCCCCGGGCCACCACGGCGCCGATCCTCCACGAGACCTCCAGGATGGCCCCCACGCCCAGGGCCAGGAAGAAGGTGATCCAGGCCGGCGAGTAGGAGAACCCGCCGATCCAGGTTCCCAGGATGGTGGGGATCCCGGCCAGGAGCCCCATCCCGGCGAAGTGCCACAGCGACGGGCGCTCCCGGGCCACGGGGGCCACGATCCCCAGGCCCTCGGTGGTGTTGTGGAGGGCGAAGCCGATGACCAGGAAGCTCCCCAGGGCCAGCTCGCCCGCCGCGAAGGCGGCCCCGATGGCCAGGCCTTCGCCCATGTTGTGGAGGCCGATCCCCAGGGCGATGAGGTAGGCCAGCGCCAGCCCCGACGGCGCCCCGGCCAGGGCCCCCGGCTCGGGCCCGTCGACCCCGGTCTCCCGTAGCGTGGCCCTCTCCTGGAACCGGTCGATCAGCGGGTCGGCCACCCCCCGGATGGCGAGCACCGCCCCCAGGACCCCCAGGGCCACCAGCCCGATCCCCTGGAAGGCCTCGGGCACCCGACCGGCGATCTCCACCGACTCGTGGAATCCGTCCACGGCCAGGAAGAGCAGCAGGCCCACGGTGAAGCTCAGGAAGAAGTGGATCCACCGGTCCCGGATCCGGCCCAGGAAGGGGAACCACAGGAGCCCGATGAGGACCGGGACCACCCCCGCGTAGGCGCCCAGGAGGGCGAAGGTGCCCAGATACCGCGCGTTGGAGGCCGGCGTCCGGGTGGCCACCTCCACCTCGTGGCTGAACGTGATCCCGGTAGAGGTCACCAGGGTCACCTCGTGGGGCTCGTCCTGGACCCAGGGGTACGGGAGCCGGATCGTCCGGCTCTCCAGCCGCCCGATCCTGCGGTCGCCCTCCATCTCGTGCTGCCAGTACGCCTCGTCCACCTGGACCTGGGCCACCGTCACCGGCTCGGGCCCGCCGTTGGTCACGTGGACGACCATCTGCCCCTCCTCGGGGAAGGTCACCCGGGTGATGGTGAGCTCCTCCACGGGAGGGAAGCGGTCCTCCAGGAAGCCCACGGGATCGGTCCACACGAAGGCGGCCACCAGGCCGCCGAGGAGCACCAGCGGGAGGAGGCCGTAGAGCCAGGTCCGTCCGGCGCCCCCCTTCGTCTCCGGCGTCCCGCGACGTCCGGATCCGTCCCCTTCGATCCGGGTCATCCGTCCCCTCCTCCCGTCCGGCCCGGGACCTCCCGCACGGGCACGCCCTCGTCGGGCGGCAGCCCCTCCACGGCGTCGAAGAAGCCCATCCAGCCCAGCTCGGCGAACTCGCTCTGGTGGGCGTGGAACATGTGCAGGCCCGGGTTCTCCAGCTCGAACTCCAGGACGTGACGCTCCCCCTGACACATGTTCACCGTGTCGGTGAGCTCGAACTGGTCGGGCCGCGTGCCCGTCCGGTAGAGCCGGTACATGCCCGCGTGGAGGTGGAAGGAGTTGATGGGGTCGAACTCGGTGATGTTCACCAGGTAGACCCGCACCGGGTCCCCGACGCCCACCCGGATCGGATTCTCCTGGTGGTAGAAGGCGGCCGTGTTCACCGCATAGACCTCGTTGTCGCCGTCGAAGTTCGTGTCGAACCCGTTCATGACCATCACCATCTCCCGGGCCGGGCTCCGGCCCTCCGGCGGGTCCACGATGAACGTGCCGTAGAGGCCCTTGTGGATGTGCCGCTTCAGGGGGATGGCGTGGCAGTGGTACAGGTGGAGCCCGGCGGGCTCCGCCGTGAACTCGTAGACGAACTTCTCGCCGGGCTCCACCAGGGGGATCACCCCGTCCATTCCGGGGGGATGGGTCCCGTGGAAGTGGATGGTGTGGGGGTGGGAGCCGGCGTTGGTGAAGTGGACCCGGAGGAGGTCGCCCTCGTCGCAGCGGATCGTGGGGCCCGGCACCCGTCCGTTGTAGGTCCAGGCGGGGAACCAGACCCCCGGCGCCACCTCGATCTCCTTGTCCACGGCCACGAACTCGTACTCCCGGACCACCCGGCCGTCGGCGGTCCGGCTCACCTCCCCCCCGTCGAACTCCGTGAGGTAGGCGTCGGGATCGAAGCCGTCGGCGGGCTTGCCCCGGTCCCCCCCGTAGACCCCCATGCGCATCTGGCCGGCGCCGTGGGGGTCGTGGACGTCCTCCGGCGGCGACAGCACCTGGGGCTCCCGGGCCAGGCCCCCGGAGGCCCCCTGACCCTCCTGCCCGGCCGGCTCGATGCCCGCGGCCCGCAGCGCCCCGGCGGCCTCGCTCCGGCCGGCCAGCTCCAGCAGCTTCGCGCCGGAGAGCCCCGCCACGCCCGTGGCGCCCAGCTTCAGCCACTCGCGTCGTGTGAGCTTCCTCGGTTCCATCTCCGTCCCTCTAATTTAGATGCTTCTAATTACCCGCCATCCACGGTACGGGGTCGCTCCATGTGAATCAAGGGGCCCACGGCGAAGCCGAAATCGGCACACATCAGGCGCATCGAACGACACGGGGGATTGCACCGCAGATGAGCGCCGGGGATATTTAGGTGCGTCGAAATTAGTGTGGTGCACGGAGCGGACCGGGAGGTGGACGTGAGCGAAGGCACGGGGAGCGCGGCGCTCCGGTGGATCCGGGGGTCGTCGGCGGGATCGTCCGCGGGGTCGTCCACCCGCCGCTGGTTCGCGGCCAGCGCCCTGGCGGCGAGCGCCGTCCTGGCGGGACCGGCTCCGGGAGGGGGACCGTCGCCCGTCCTCGCCCAGTCGGCCGACCCGCCGCTGGTGACCGACCGGCCCGACGCCACCGAGAGCGCGGTCTCGGTGGCCCCCGGCCGGTTCCAGCTCGAGGGCGGCTACACGGCGGCCCGCTCCGGCTCCCTCACCCTCCATTCCCTGGGCGAGGCCCTCCTTCGCGTGGGGCTCACCGACCGGACCGAGCTCCGCCTGGGTCTGAGCTCGTTCCGGGTCGGCGCCGGCCCGGGGCCGAACGAGGCCGGGATGGACGACACCTCCCTGGGGGCGAAGTTCGTGCTCCACCGGTCCGACGGCGCCGGGCCCCGGATCGCGGTGCTGGCCGACGCCACGCTCCCCACCGGGAGCGGGCCGTTCGGCGGCGAAGGCGTCCAGCCCGGAGGCCTCCTCGCCGTGGGATGGGACCTCTCGCCCCGCGTCGGGATCGGAGCGAACGCGGGATACCGGTACGCCAGGGACGGGACCGGCCGGTTCGACGAGCTCCGGTCCAGCCTGGCCCTCGGTTTCGGGCTCACCGACGAGGCCGGCCTCTACCTGGAGTACTTCGCCGACCACCGTCCGGCGAACGGTCGACCCTCCGAGGTCTCCCTGGACGGCGGCGTCACCCTGCTCCTGAGCCCGGACCTGCAGCTGGACGCCCGGGGCGAGTTCGGCCTCAGCTCCGCGGCGCCCGACTACGCCCTGGGCGCCGGCGTGTCGATCCGGAGGTGAGCCCGTGACGGAGGCCGACGGAATCGGCGAGGCGGAGCACCGGGGGCGGGAGGTGACGGCGCCGCTGGGGAGCGACGTGGCCGCCGAGGACTACCTGAAGGCCATCTACGAGCTCGAGCCGGCGGCCGACACCGTCTCCACCTCGGAGATCGCCGATCGGCTGGGGCGCTCCGCCGCCTCGGTGACCAGCATGCTCAAGCGCCTCTCCGAGCACGGGTTCGTGGACTACGTGCCCTACCGCGGGGTTCGCCTCACCCGGTCCGGCACCCGCCGGGCGCTGGGCGTGCTGCGCCGGCACCGGATCATCGAGCTGTACCTGATCGAGGAGCTGGGCTACGAGTGGGACGGCGTCCACGCCGAGGCCGAGCGCCTGGAGCACGCCGCCTCCGACGAGCTGGTGGAGCGGATGGCCCGGGTCCTGGGACAGCCCGAGTTCGACCCCCACGGGGCGCCCATCCCCTCCAGCGGCGGCAGCATCCAGGAGCGGGAGACCCGCCCCCTGCCCCAGATCGAGCCCGGGGAGCGGGTCGTGGTGCTGGAGGTGGAGGACGAGAACCCCGAGACCCTCCGCTACCTGGCCTCGGTGGACCTGGTGCCGGGCCGGGAGGTGGAGGTCTGCTCCCGGGCACCGCAGGGGGAGGCGCTGGCCGTGCGCGTCCGGGGCGAGATCCACGCCGTGGCCCGGGAGACCGCCCGGAAGGTGCGGGTCCGGTCACTCTAACGCGGGAGGCGGCGAGGGCCGGCGTCGTCGCAGCCGTGTGAGCGCCACGCCTCCGATAGTTACGGCGGCGCCGACGAGCTGGAGGGTCGACAGGGTCTCCCCGAGCCACAGCCAGGCCACGGCCACGGCCACCACCGGGACCAGGTTCCCGTAGACGGCGGTCCGGGTGCTCCCCACGCTCCTCACGCCCCGGTACCAGAGGACGTAGGCCGTGCCGATGGCCAGGGCCCCCGAGTAGCCCACGGCGAGCCACCCCCCGGCGTCGAGGACCGCGAGCTCCCCGGAGGTCAGGCCCGGCAGCCCCAGGGCCACCAGGGGGAGGACGGCCAGCGTCAGGGTCCAGGAGGTGACCGCCAGCGGTCCGTAGCGGTGGATCAGGCCCCTGCCCTCCACCGTGTAGAAGGCCCAGAGGGCGGCGGCGGCGAGCATCAGCAGGTCGCCGGCCGCGGTACCCCCGGCCAGCCTCAGGCCCCGGCTCCCTCCCGCCACCACCAGGGCCACGCCCACCAGGCTGGCACCCACGCCCGCCCAGACCGCCGGGCCGGGGCGCTCGTGGCCCCGGAGGGCCGCGATGACCACCGTCCAGGCCGGGCTCGTGGCCAGGAGCACGCTGGCGTTCCCCGCCAGCGTCAGGTCCAGCCCGTAGATGAAGACCACCTGGTAGACCAGGTGGCCCAGGAGGGCCAGGAGGGCCAGGGCCGGCCAATCCTCCTTCCGGGGGAGGGTCAGCGCCCCCCGGCTCCTGAGCACCAGGAGCACGATCACGGCCGCCAGCGGGAAGCGGAGCGCGTTGAAGGCCAGGGGCTCCAGCGAGTCCAGGCCCCGCTTGACCACGGAGAAGTTCACGCCCCAGAGGACGGCCACCAGGAGGAGCTCGAGATCGGCGCGCCGCGGCACGCTGATCCGGCGGCGGGAGGTCCCCGATCCCGTGGCGTCGCCGCCGCGCGGGGGTCGGGCCTCCTCCGGGGACGGTCGGGGGTCGGATGGCGGGCCGCTGGCGGACATGGAGGGGCAATATCGGGGGCCGCGGGTCGCGAACAAGCGGGGCCGGGACGTCGCCCTCCGTGAATCCCCCCCTTGAGGCCAGGTGCCTCCGTCGTGGAGATTCGGGACGACTGTGAGGTATCATCACGGACGCTGGGCCGATCCTCCGACCAACTCGAGGTGACCGATGAAGAAGAAGGCGACCCTGGCGGGAGCGGCGGCGGTGCTGGTGGCGACCGGCACCCTCGGCGCCCACGACATGTTCCTCCGCCTGGGCTCCTATCTCCTGGAGCCCCACACCGAGACGACGGTGGCCCTGGTGAACGGAACGTTCGAGAGGAGCCAGAACGCCATCGCCCGGGAGCGGATGCTGGACGTGAGCATCGTCGGACCCGGCGTCATGGCCCGGGAGGAGCCCGGGGACTCCCGGTGGCGTGACAGCGTGGTGGGGATCGTGGGCGAGGAGGACGGAGGCGCCCCCGACACGCTCCGCGCGGCGCTCCTCAGCTTCCGGACCGGGGGGCCCGGAACCTACACCATCGGCGTCTCCACCCGGCCCAGGACGTTCCGGCTGACCGGGGAGCAGTTCGACGCCTACCTGGAGCACGACGGGGTCCTGGACCTCCTGGAGAGGCGCCGGGAGGAGGGGACCCTGGGGACCCCGGCCGTGGAGACCTACTCCAAGCACGTGAAGGCGGTGGTGCAGGTGTCCGACCTGCCGACCGACGGCTTCCAGGCCCGGCTGGGCTACCCGGCGGAGCTGGTGCCCCGGGTGAACCCCTACCGGCTGGCCGTGGGCGACACCCTCCCCCTGCTGTTCCTGAAGGACGGGGAGCCGGTGGGAGGACAGCTCGTGTTCGCGGCCCCCGCCGACCACTACGACCACGCCGAAGGCGAGGCCCACGAGGAGCCGGTGCGAACCCGGACCGACGAGAAGGGCGTCGCCCGGATCCCCCTGACCCACGAGGGCCGCTGGTACGCCCGGCTCATCCACATGGCCCGGGCCGACTCCCTCCGGACGGCGGTGCGGCGCGAGGCGGACCTGGAGGAGGGGGACGCCTTCCCCGACACCCTGGAGGTGCCCGCCGACAGCGTGGACTACGTCTCCACCTGGGCCACCATCAGCTGGGAGGTACGATCCGGGAACGGGGAGAGCGGGCGATGAGCGGGCCGAACGACGGAGCGCCGGAGCGGACCTGGGGCCCCGGGACCGCCGCCAACTGGGGGGATCACGGGGCGCGCGCCTCCGGGGGCGACGGGACCTCATCCGGCGAGCGGCCCACCGTTCCGCCCATCGTCCGGGGGGTGACCTTCGAGTACGACGACGTGGAGCGGTGGGGCGCGGTGGCCGCCGGCGACCGGCAGGGGGACATCTACTCCCGGAACACGAATCCCACGGTCCGGGCCTTCGAGCGGGTGGCCGCGGCACTGGAGGGGGCGCCGGCCGCCATCGCCTTCGCCACGGGGATGGCCGCCATCAGCGACACCCTCCTGGCCCTCCTCTCCCCGGGGGACCGGGTGGTGAGCGTCCGGGACACCTACGGCGGCACCCACAAGGTCTTCACCGAGTCCCTGCCGCGGTTCGGGGTGGACGTGGAGCTGTGTGACACCGACGACCACGAGGCCCTGGAGTGGGAGATCGCCCGGGGCTGTGACGTGCTCTACCTGGAGACACCCACGAACCCGACGCTGAAGATCCTGGACCTGGAGCGGCTGGCGGCGGCCGGCCACGAGGTGGGGGCCACCGTGGTGGTGGACAACACCTTCGCCACGCCCATCAACCAGCGGCCGCTGGAGCTGGGCGCCGACCTGGCGGTGCACAGCGCCACGAAGTTCTTCGGCGGCCACTCCGACGTGCTGGGCGGCGTGGCCTGCGGGTCCGAGGAGCTGACGGAGCGCCTCTTCCACTTCCGGGAGATCCACGGGGCGGCGCTGGACGCCGAGGCCGCCTACTACCTGCTGCGGGGGACCCGGACCATGGAGCTCCGGGTGCTCCGGCAGAACGAAAGCGCCGGCCGGATCGCCCGTTTCCTCCGAGAGCGCGACGAGGTGGAGGAGGTGTTCTACCCCGGACTCCCGGACGACGCCGGCCACGAGATCGCCCGGCGCCAGATGAGCGGCTTCGGCGGCATCCTGAGCTTCTCCCTCCGGGGCGGTCTGGAGGCGGTGAGCGAGGTCCTGCCCCGTCTACGGCTGGCCCACCGGGCGGCCAGCCTGGGCTCGGTCTCCACCCTGGTGGGCCCCCCGGCCACCACCAGCCACGTGGAGCTCGACGCCGCGGAGCGCGCCGAGGCGGGGATCCCGGAGGGACTGGTGCGATACTCGGTGGGGATCGAGAACGTCGAGGACCTGATGGACGACCTCGGGCGGGCGCTGGACGGACAGGAGCCGGAGAGCTGATGGAGCCGGAGGGCTGACGGGCATGGCGACCGGCGGAGGACCTCACGTCTCCTCCCTCCCGGCGCCCGAGCGGGAGGCGGCGGCGGCCGTGGACGAGGCCTGGCTCCTGGACAGGCTGGCCGAGCTGGTGGCCGTCCCCAGCGTGGCCGGCCGGGAGAGGCCGGCCCAGGAGCTCATGGCCCGGTGGATGGAGTCCCTGGGGATGGAGGTGGACCGCTGGGAGCTGGACCTGCCGGCCCTGCGCCGACATCCCGCCTACGGCGCCGACGTGGAGCGGGAGGAGGGCCTGGGGGTGGTGGGGACGTTCCGCGGCGACGGGAGCACCGAGGCGGGCGCCGGCGGTGGGGACCCGGAGCGGGACGAGGGGACCACGCTGGTCCTGAACGGCCACGTGGACGTGGTCCCGGCGGGAGAGGAGGCCCGGTGGTCGGTGCCGCCGTTCGAGGCCACCCGCCGCGGCACCCGGGTGCTGGGCCGGGGGACCGCCGACATGAAGGGAGCGCTGTGCGCCGCCCTGGCGGCGGTCCGGGCCCTCCGGGAGGCCGGGATCCGACTGGCCGGCGCCCTCCAGCTCCAGAGCGTCATCGGCGAGGAGGACGGCGGCGTGGGCACCCTGGCGGCCCTGGAGCGGGGCCACCGCGGCGACGGCGCGGTGGTGCTGGAGCCCACCCGGCTGGCGGTGGCCCCGGCCCAGGCCGGCGCCCTCACCTTCCGGGTCACCGTACCCGGCCGCGCCGCCCACGGCGCGCTCCGGGAGGAGGGGGTGGATCCGGTGGAGAAGTTCCTGCCCCTCTACCGACGGATCCTGGCCCTGGAGGAGGAGCGGAACCGCTCGGCGGACGATCCCCTCTTCGCGGCCCACGACCGCCCCTTCGCCATCTGCGTGGGGAAGGTCCGGGCCGGGATCTGGGCCTCGACGGTGGCCGAGGAGCTGGTCTTCGAGGGCCGCTACGGGGTGGCGCCCGACGAGGAGCTCCCGGCGGCGCGCCGGGCCCTGGAGGAGGCGGTGGCCGAGGTCGCCGGCGCCGATCCGTGGCTGCGGGAGCATCCGCCGCGCGTGGAGTGGACGGGGGCGCAGTTCGAGCCCGCACGGACGCCGCGGGACGCCCGTATCGTGACGGTCCTGGAGGGCGCCGCCCGGGACGTGCTGGACCGCGCCCCGGAGGTCCGGGGCATGACCTACGGAGCCGACATGCGCCTCCTGGTGAACGAAGGGGAGATCCCCACCGTCCTGTTCGGCCCCGGTGACGTCCGCGCCGCCCACCGTCCGGACGAGGGCGTGGAGGTGGAGGAGCTGGTGGCCTGCGCCCGGACGCTGGCCGTGGCGGCCGTGCGGTTCTGCGGGGTTCGGTAGCCAGGACCGGGGCGGGAGTCGGGTCACGGATCGGGACGCCGCCGCCCCCCCGTCACCTCACCGGCTGGACCAGTGGATGTGGCGGATCCGCCAGCCCTCCGCCGACCGCACCAGCAGCATGGTCTCCGTGCCGTGGCCGTCGATCTCCCGGCCCCGGAAGCTCCCCGTCATCCGGTACTCGCTCAGGTACAGCGCCAGACGTCCGTCCAGCCGACTGACCTCCTCGGCCAGCAGCTCCCGCTCGGTGCTCGCGGCGAACTCCATGTCCGCCCCCAGGTGTCCGCTCCGGTACTCCTCCAGGTCCTCCGCGTGGCCGCTCTCGAAGACCTGCACGTCGGAATGGAGGAGCGCCAGGGCCCGGGCGGAATCGCCGGCCGCCAGGGCGTCGTGGAAGGCGTGGACGGCCGCCGCCACGGAGTCGTCGACCGCGGGGACCCGGGCATCGTCGGTCGCGATCCCGGAGCCGTCGTGAGCCCCCGGTGTGGGGGCCGGCGCCGGGCCCGGGGCGGTCGCGCTCGCGGGGGCCGCTACGTTCGTCCCCAGGCCCACGGCCAGGACCAGGGCAAGGATCGGAAGCCGCGCCGGCCCGGACGAGGGGAGCCGGGAAGACGGTGTGCGGGAAGGATGAGGGTACGGAACGCGGTGACGCGACACGGGGGAGACCTCCCGTCATGGTGGACGCGGTTCGTCGAGCGGCAATCCTCGGCGCCGGAACGTCCGACGATACGGCAGGGGCGGGGGAATCGACAGCAGCGCGGGGGGGCAGTCCCGGCTCGCACGTTCCGACCGACTGGTCGGTCGCGGCGCGGGTCGGGCCCTCGGCCGGGACCCGGGCCCCGTCTTTTACCGTACCACGCGGTCGACTACCTTGGACCCATGAGCCACGAGCCCGCCGACACCCGGTCCGATCTGCTCGACGCCGCCGAGGCCCTGGTGGCCGCCAGGGGGTTCGCCGGGGCCACGGTCGACGCCATGGTGGAGCGGGCGGGCGTGAGCAAGGGGGCCTTCTTCCACCATTTCCCCAACAAGGCCGAGCTGGGGCGGGTGCTGCTGGAGCGCCACGGGGAGCGGGAGCGTCGTCGAGCGGAACGCGCCTTCGAGCGGGCCGACGCCGTGAGCGACGATCCCCTGGTCCGGGTCCTCATCGCCCTGGCCCTCCTGGAGGAGGAGACGCGCTCCCGGGCGGGCGAGCCGGGGGTGGCCGGCAGCTCCATCCTGGCGAGCGTGGCGACGGCGGCCGGCGGGCTCGACGAGGCGACGCTCCGGGCGGCGAGGGGAGCGCTGGAGGGCCGGCGATCCCTCCTGGCCGCCCGCCTGGAGGACGCCCTGGAGGAGCACGCCGCCTCCGGCGAGGTCGACCCGGAGGAGCTGGCGGCCATGCTGGAGGCCCTCCTGGAGGGGAGCCGGATGCTCGCCGGACTCGAGGAGGATGGTGACGCCGCCCTCGCCGCCGCCCGGCGGCTGGCGGAGTTTCGGAGCCACCTGGAGCTCCTGTTCGGCGTCCCGTCCCGGGAGGGACCGCCCCGGTAGCGGGCCGTGGTCCGAACGGTGGGTTGTGGACGCCAGGACCATGGGGACCCACCTTGTCGGCGGCCGGGACCGAGGACCGACGGCCGCCTGACGAAGAAGGGAGGTGAGGGTGAGGAACGGACTGATCGGAGCTCTGGCCGCGGTACTCGTGGCGGTGGCCGTCGGACTGCTGGCGCTCCAGGCGGGCTGGTACGACGTGTCGGCCACCGAGCCCCACACCGAGCTCACGCGGTGGGCCCTGGGTACGCTGCAGGAGAACTCCATTCGCGCACGGGCGAGCAACCTGGAGGTGACGCTTCCCACCGACTCCGCATCGCTGGAGCACGGGTTCGTCCATTACGACGCCATGTGCGTGTCCTGCCACGGGGCGCCGGGCGTGGACCGGGGGGAGACGGGCCAGGGTATGACGCCCACGCCCCCGGATCTGGCCGAGGAGGCCCCCGAGTGGTCGGACGCCGAGCTGTTCTGGATCACCAGGCACGGCATCAAGCTCGCCGGGATGCCGGCCTTCGGCCCCACCCACTCCGACGAGCAGCTCCTGGGCCTCGTGGCCTTCGTGCGTCGCCTGCCGGAGATGACGGCGGCGGACTACGCCGCGTGGCGCGAAGCGGCCAGGTCGGGGGAGGTGGCGGGCGACGGACACACCCACGACGGTGACGGCCACGACCACGAGCACTGATCGGGGGGAGCGGGGAGGGAGACCCGGGGTATCAGCCGAATGAGCCTCCACGACGAACTCACCGGACTTCCCGGTCGTCAGCTCCTTCTCTCCCGGAGCCGGGAGGCGCTCCGCATGGCCGAGCGTCAGGGGGCCCGTGTCGGATTCCTGATCCTCGAGCCGAGCCCCCGGGAGGAAGAGGTCCCGGGCGGTGAGCCGAAGGCCCGGGACCGCGTGCTGGTGGAGACGGCTCGCAGGATCCGCCGGCTCCTCCGCACCACCGACCTGGCCGGACAGATCGAGGACGAGACCTTCGTCGTCGTGTTCCGCGGACTGGAGGACGAGGCCAGCCTCCTGGCCGCCGCGGGACGGGTCATGGAGACCCTGTCCGACCCGTTCCTCGACGGGTCGGTGGAGATCCGGTACCGGGGAGGAGTCGCCCTGTACCCGGACCACGGGAGCCACGCCGAGCAGCTCCTGGCCCGGGCCCGGCGGGCCACGGGGGGCGTACCGGACGGCGACGCGGACTTCGCGGTCTATCGACGGATCGGAGCCGGCCCCGCCCGGGAGGAAGGTGGCGAGGATCCCGACCCTTCCCTCACCGTGGAGGCCTTCGAGACCGCCCTCGAGTCCGGGGCCCTCGAGCTGTTCCTCCAGCCCATCGTCCGGATCAGGGACCGGAAGCGGGCAGGATGGGAGGCCCTCCTGCGATGGCCCCGGCCGGAGGGCGGGACCGTCGAGGGCGAGGCGCTCCTCGCCCTGGCCAGGGAGGGCGGGTTGCTGGAAGCGGTGGACCGTCGGGTCGTGGCGTTCGCCGCGGACCTCCTCGGAAGCCGACCGGGGCGCGCCGGGCCGGACTGGCTCTCGGTGAACCTGACCGTGGAAGCGCTCACGAGCCCGGGATTCCTCGCCTACCTGGAAGACCGGATCCGGAACGGAGGGTTCGAAGCCCGTCGCCTGGTCGTCGAGATCACCATGCGGGAGGTCCTGAAGGCCCCGGAGCAGAGTCGGTCGGCGGCCAAGGAGCTCCGGGCCATGGGCCTGCGGCTGGCGCTGGACGACGTGGGGTCGGGCCCCGTCCCCCTGGAGCCGCTCCGGGAGGGGCCGGTGGATTTCCTGAAGATCGACCCCGTCCTCGTTCGCGACCTCAGCAGGAGCGATCCGAAGGCCGCCCTGATCCGTGGCATGGTGGAGCTCGGACACGCCCTCGACGCCGCCGTGGTGGCGGAAGGGGTGGAATCCGAAGACGAGCTCCTCGTCCTCTCCGCGGTCTCCTGCGACTATGCGCAGGGCTTCCATCTGGGCGAGCCGCGCCTCCTCCCCGACCTCGACTGAGGCGGTTCGGTCCGGATCCGTCGGCACCCACCTGAGCTCCCACGGGAGAGAGCCGGGCGGATCTCACTCCGTCGCTGCCCGGCCCAGGAGCCGGGCGTTCACGGCCACGATGACCGTGGAGGCGGACATGAGCGCCGCCCCCACGGCGGGCGAGAGCAGGATGCCCGCCCCCACGAGGGCACCCGCCGCCAGGGGGATGGCCACCACGTTGTAGCCGGTGGCCCAGCCCAGGTTCTGCAGCATCTTCCGGTAGGTGGCTCCGGCCAGCTCCACCAGCCGGACCACGTCCCGCGGATCGGACCGGACCAGGACGATGTCCGCCGACTCGATGGCCACGTCGGTGCCGGCGCCGATGGCGATGCCCACGTCGGCCTCCACCAGGGCGGGGGCGTCGTTCACCCCGTCGCCCGTCATGGCCACCCTCCAGCCCCGGTCCCGTAGCTCCCGGATCCGGGCCGACTTCTCGTCGGGGAGGACCTCGGCGAAGTACTCGTCCAGGCCCAGCTCCCCGGCCACCCATCGGGCCACCTCCTCGGCGTCGCCGGTGAGCATGACCACCCGGATCCCCATGTCCTTCAGCCGGTCCACCGCCTCCCGGGACTCGGGACGGATGACGTCGGCCAGGGCCACCGCCCCCACGGGCTCGCCGTCCAGGAGCAGGTACACCACCGTCTTGCCCTGGCCGGCCAGCTCCTCGACCCGCGGGTCGGCCACCTCCAGGCCGTGCTCCTCCAGGTAGCCCGGGCTCACGGCCGCGACCTCCGTTCCGTCGACGCGGGCGCGGGCACCCTTCCCGGGGATGGACTCGAACGCCTCGGGGGCGCCGTAGGAGACGCCCCGCTCCTCGGCGCTCCGGACGATCCCCGCGGCGATGGGATGCTCGGAGCGGGACTCCAGGGACGCCGCCAGGCGGAGAATCTCCTCTTCCTCCAGCGTATCGCCGTCCTCCCGCTCCAGCGGCACCACGTCGTCCACCCCGAAGCGGCCCTCGGTGAGGGTGCCCGTCTTGTCGAAGACCACGGCGTCCAGCTCCCGGGCCCGCTCGAAGGCCGAGCGCTCCCGCACCAGCAGGCCCTCCCGGGCGGAGACGGCCGTGGAGACCGCCACCACGAGCGGGATGGCCAGGCCCAGGGCGTGGGGACAGGTGATCACCATGACGGTGACCATCCGCTCCAGGGCGAAGGGGAACTCCCGGCCCGCCCCCAGCCAGGCGACCAGGGTGGCGGCGCCGGCGGTCAGGGCGACGACGGTGAGCCACATGGCCGCCCGGTCGGCCAGGTCCTGGGTCCGGGAGCGGGTCTCCTGGGCCTCCCGCACCAGCTCGACCACCTGTGAGAGGTAGCTCTCGTCGCCCGTCTTCGTCACCTCCACGGCGACCGCCGCCTCGCCGTTCACCGAGCCGCCTATGACCTCGTCGCCCTCGCCCTTCTCCACCGGACGGCTCTCCCCGGTGAGCATGGCCTCGTTCACCGAGGTCCGGCCCTCCACCACCGTCCCGTCGGTGGGCACCTTCTCGCCGGGCTTCACCAGGACCCGATCGCCGGGACCGAGCTCCTCAAGGGGAACGTCCTCGGTGGAGCCGTCGTCCCGCAGGCGGTGGGCCTCGGCGGGCATGAGGGCTACCAGCTCCTCCAGGGCCCGGGAGGCGCCCATCACCGAGCGCATCTCGATCCAGTGACCCAGGAGCATGACGTCCACCAGGGTGGCCAGCTCCCAGAAGAAGACCTCCCCGGGGACGCCGAAGGTGACCGCCGAGCTGTAGAGGTAGGCCACCCCGATGGCCAGGGCGACCAGGGTCATCATCCCGGGCCGCCGGTCGGCCAGCTCCTCGACGAGCCCGGTCAGGAACGGCCAGCCCCCGTAGAGGAAGACCGCCGAGGCCAGGGCGAACTGGACCCACCGGTCGCCGGGGAAGCCCAGGGCCTCCGCGATCCCCAGCCAGCCCTGGATCATGGGGGCCAGGGCCAGGATCGGCACCGTCAGGACCAGCGAGACCCAGAAGCGTCGCCGGAAGTCGGCCACCATGTGGGCGTGGTGGTCGCGGTGGCCGGCGCCGCCGTGATCGCCGCCCGTCTGGCCGTGGCCCGCCTGGCCGCGGTCCGCCCCGCTCTGGTCCGCCTGGTCCTGGTCCGGCCGGCTCTGGTCCGCCTGGCCGTGGCCCGCGTGTCGGCGATGACTCATCACGCGTCCCCCCGAGGTGTCTGTCCCGTGGTGGCGACCGGTGCATCCGTCCGCCCGTCGTCACGGTAACCGGATCTCCCCTCTCGCGCCGGGTCCCCGGGCAGGGCTTGACACGGTCCACAGATTCTTATAATCATTTGAACCGCTGATCGTGAGAACGTCGCCACAGCGAGGAGACGCCCCATGAGCGACACGGCCGCCCGCGACTTCAAGGACAGGATCTACGAGCAGTTCGCCCGCATCGGGAAGGCCCTGGCCAGCCCCCGACGCCTGGAGATCCTGGACCTGCTGGCCCAGAGGGAGTGGTCGGTGGAGGAGCTGGCCCGGGCCACCGAGAACAGCGTGGCCAGCACGTCGCACCATCTCCAGAAGCTGAAGGGCGCCCGTCTGGTGACGGCCCGCCGGGAGGGCAGCTACGTCCACTACGGGCTGGCCCGGCCGGAGGTGGCCGAGCTGTGGCGGGCCGTACGGCAGGTGGGGGAGCTCCGCCTGGCCGAGATCGAGCAGGTGGTGGAGGAATACCTGGACCGGCGCGACGAGCTGGAGCCGGTGGACCTGGAGGAGCTCCGGGAGCGGATGGAGACGTCCGACCTGGTGCTCCTGGACGTCCGCCCCGAGGACGAGTACCGGGCCGGCCACCTGGAGGGCGCGCGTTCGGTCCCCGTCACCGAGATGGAGGAGTACCTGGACGAGCTCCCGCGGGACCGGGAGGTCGTGGCCTACTGCCGGGGACCCTACTGCGTCTTCTCCGACGAGGTGGTCTCCGAGCTCGAGGAGCGGGGGTTCCGTGCCCGACGTCTCGACGCCGGCTTCCCCGACCTCCGCTCGGCGGGGTTCCCCGTCGCGGCCGACGGCGACGGATCGTGACGCGGGACGGGAGCGCGATGACGACCGGGCGCCATCGGGAACCGGGCGCCACCCAGATCAAAGGGAATCGCAGCCGAAGACACACGGAGGACCAACCATGAGCACCCGAGACATCACCGTAGACGAGCTGCAGGAGCTGCTCCGCCGGAACGCTCCGGTGCGGATCCTCGACGTCCGGGACGAGGACGCCCGCCGGGAGTGGAGGATCCCGGGGAGCGAGCACCTCCCGTGGCCCCCCGGCAGCGGGGAAGCGGGGGAAGCCGAAGAGGAGCCCCTCGACCCCGACCGCTTCGACGACGGGACCGGAGGCCCCGTGGTGGTGGTCTGCGACCGGGGCCGGAGCAGCCAGGGGGTCGCCGCGTCGATCCGCGAGGACTTCGGCGTGGACGCACGGTCCCTCGAGGGGGGGATGGCCGCCTGGAGCTTCGCGTGGAACGTCGCCCGGGTGTCGGAGCCGGGCGAGGGCACCGGCGAGGGGGTGGGGGAGCGCCCGGAGGGGGGCGCGGACGTCCTCCAGCTCCGTCGGACCGGGAAGGGCTGTCTCTCCTACCTGGTAGCCTCCGGGGGCGAAGCGCTGGTCCTGGACCCGTCCCTGGACGCCGGGATCTACCTGGACGAGGCGGAGCGCCGGGGCTGGACCCTCCGGGGCGTGGTGGAGACCCACCTCCACGCCGATCACGTCTCCCGGGGGCGGCGGCTCGCCGAGGAGGCGGGCGTCCCACTCCACCTGCCCCGGCAGGACCGGGCGCGTTTCGCCCACCGACCGCTGGACGACGGGGACCACGTGCCGGTGGGCCGGACCCGGCTCACCGCCCTCCACACGCCCGGCCACACCGGGGAGAGCCACTCCTACCTGCTGGACGACCGGTATCTCTTCACCGGCGACACCCTCTTCCTGAACGCGGTGGGCCGGCCGGACCTGGAGGCCCGGGGCGACGAGGAGGAGGTGGCCCGCCACGCACGCCTGCTCCACCGGGCTCTCACTCGGCTGGCGGAGGTGGGCCACGGCCGCCTGGTGCTCCCGGCCCACACGGCCGAGCCGGTGGCCTTCGACGGCGAGCCGGTGGCCGCCCCCTTCTCCGTGGTCCGGGACCGGGTCGAGGAGATGGCGCTGGAGGAAGAGGAGCTCGTCGCCCGGCTCCTCCGAGAGACGCCGCCGACCCCCGCGAACTACGAGCGGATCGTCGAGCTCAACGAGGCGGGCGACTACCCGGCCGACGCCCTGCTGGAGCTGGAGGCGGGAGCGAACCGGTGCGCGGCGAACTGACCCCGGAGACGGCCCCGGCGCGGGGTCCCCGGGACGCGGACGGGAGCTCCGCCGGCGGCGGGGAGCCGGTCCTGGGTCTCCGGGCCAACTGGGCCCAGTTCTCGCTGCTGGTCCTGGTGAACGCCTTCGTGGGCGCCATGGTGGGGCTGGAGCGGACCGTCGTGCCCCTGCTGGCCGAGGCCCAGTTCGGCGTGGCCTCAGCGTCGGCCCTGCTGGCCTTCATCGCCAGCTTCGGCCTGTCCAAGGCCGCCGCCAACTACCTGGCGGGCCGGCTGGCCGACCGGACGGGCCGGAAGCGGGTCCTGGTGGCCGGCTGGCTCGTGGGCCTCCCCGTGCCCCTCCTCCTCCTGTGGGCGCCGAGCTGGGGATGGGTGATCGCCGCCAACGTGCTCCTGGGGCTGAACCAGGGGCTGGCCTGGTCGGCCACGGTCATCATGAAGATCGACCTGGCGGGGCCGGAGCGACGGGGGCTCGCCATGGGCCTGAACGAGTCGGCCGGCTACCTGGCGGTGGCGGGAGCCGCCTACCTGAGCGGCGAGGTCGCCGCCCGCTTCGGCCTCCATCCCGAGCCCTTCTACCTGGGCCTCGGCCTGGTGGCCGTGGGCCTCGCCCTCTCGGTGCTCCTGGTGCGGGACACCGGCGCCCACGCCCGGCTCGAGGCGGAGCAGCGGGATCCGATCCCGGGAGAGCCAGGGGCCCGATATCCGGAGGATGGCCTCGGCAGCGGCACCCCAACGGCCATGGCCGCAGAGCGCTCGGGCGCGCTCGGCGCGGGCCAGGTGTTCGCCCTGGCGAGCTGGCGGGACCGGACGCTCCTGAGCTGCAGCCAGGCCGGCCTGGTGAACAACCTCACCGACGGCCTGGCCTGGGGGCTCCTGCCGGTGTTCTTCACCCGGGGCGGCCTGTCGGTGGAGGAGGTGGGGATCCTGGCCGCGACCTATCCCGCCGTCTGGGGGCTGCTCCAGATCGGAACCGGCGCGCTGAGCGACCGGCTGGGGCGGAAGCGGCTCATCGTGACCGGCATGGTGCTCCAGGCCGCCGCCCTGGCCCTCCTGCCGGCCTTCCGGGGGTTCTGGCCCTGGCTGGCGGCCTCCGCCCTCCTGGGCCTCGGGACCGCCCTGGCCTACCCCACGCTGCTCGCCGCCGTCGGCGACCGGGCCCACCCGGCCTGGCGGAGCAGCGCCGTGGGCGTCTACCGCCTCTGGCGGGACCTGGGCTATCCGGTGGGGGCCCTGCTGGCCGGCCTGGCGGCGGACCTCCTGGGCGCCGGCGGGGCCATCTGGCTGGTGGCGGCCGTGACCCTCGGCTCGGGACTCCTGGCCCGGCGCCTCATGGACCCGGTGGGGAGCGGACGGCCCCTGGCGGGAGAGGACCCCGCCGGCGGGGAGCACTCGCCACGGGCGTCCACCTCCACGGCGGCGAGCGGCTGATCTGGGCGCGACGAACGACCGACTGAAACGACCGACTAACGAGAATCCGAACCGAAGAGAGGAGAGAGAACCATGTCCTTTCACGCGATGATGGGAATGACGCAGAGCGGAATGATGGGAAGCGGGATGATGGGAGGCGGGACGATGTCCGGCATGATGGGCGGCGGGATGCTGATCGGCTGGCTCGTGCCTCTCCTGGCGCTGGCCGGGTTGACGGCGCTCGTCGTCTGGGCCGTCCGGAGGTCGACAGCCGACCGGGACGGCGGACATCCGGCGGATGACGCGATGGCGACCGCCCGCCGGCGCTACGCCCGGGGTGAGATCGACCGCGAGGAGTTCAGGGCCCTCAGGTCGGACCTCGCTTCGGGCTGAGCGACAGGATCATGCCCGTGGTGGTTCGAGCGCTGGATCCCGCTGGATTCGAAGCAGACCGACGAAACTCGCGATCAGGAACCTGAAAGGAGATACCCATGAGCGACCCGACGACCCTCGCGTGCGACATGACGGCGATTCCCGAAGCGGAGAAGGAGCGCCACCGCCAGGTGGCTGAGCACCTCCTCAGCACCGTCGAAGAGGTGGCGGGAGCGTCGGACGGCTACCGCCTCCGCCTCCCGGCGGACGGAGAGACGATCCGGCGGGCCGCCAGCTTCGTCTCGCGGGAGCGTCTCTGCTGCCCTTTCTTCGACTTCACCCTGGAGGTTCGCCGTGAGGGTGGCGGCGTCTGGCTCACACTGTCCGGCGATCCCGGGGTGAAGGACTACCTGGAAGAGACGTTGATTCCGCGGCTGGAGGAGGCACCTCGTGGCTGAGCCGACACCTCGGAAGTCGGCGGCCGAGGTGCGGGGGCTCTATGCGGACCTCGCCCCGAAGATGGACCGGATGGCGTGGCTCAACCGCCTGGTCACGGGCGGCCATCGCCGACGCCTCTTCGGAAAGGCCCGGGGGCGAACGCTCGACGTCGCCTGCGGGCTGGGGCTCAACCTCCGGTACCTTCCCGAGGACGTCGACTACGTGGGCGTCGACCTCAGCCCGGACATGCTGGCCCGGGCCCGGGCGCGGCACGCCGGGCGCGAGCCGACGCCGGAGTTCCTGCGGATGGACGCATCGGACCTGGAGTTCGACGACGACGCCTTCGACACGGTGATCTCCTCGCTCTCGACCTGCACGTTCCCCGACCCCGGCGCCGTCCTCCGGGAGATGGGCCGGGTGTGCAGGCCCGACGGACGGATCCTCCTCCTGGAGCACGGACGGAGCAGCGTGGAGGCGCTGGGCCGGTTCCAGGACTGGCGGGCCGACGCCCACTACGAGAACCACGGCTGCCGGTGGGCCCAGGATCCGCTGGAGGTCGTGGACGAGGCTGGACTCCCGGTCCGCCGGCACCGCACGTCGCTTCTCGGGATCATCACCGCCATCGAGGTCCGACCCGGCTGATGCGAAGCCCCGACGACGAGAAGGTGGAGCGGCCCACCGACGACGATCGTCCCGGCTCCGCCGCGAGGGGACCGACGGCGATGGGCTGGAGACACTGGTGGAACCGGACCCGCTACCAGCTCTACGCCCCCTTCTACGACTGGCTCACCAGCCCCTGGGAGAGGGGCCGCAGACGTGCCATCGAGAGGCTTGATCTCCGCCCGGGGGCGCGGGTCCTGATTCCCGGATGCGGCGCCGGGAGCGACCTCGATCACCTCCCGGAGGGGACCGAGGTGGCCGCCCTCGACCTCGCCCCGGCGATGGTGCGACGGACCGCCGGGCGAGCCGAGCGGCTTTCTCTCGACGTGGACGCCCGGGTCGGGGACGCCCGCGCGCTCCCGTTCGCTGACGACGTCTTCGACGCCGTCCTGCTCCACCTCGTCCTCTCCGTCGTTCCGGAACCGGAGAGGGTCGTGGAGGAGGCGGCCCGGGTCCTCGAGCCGACGGGGCAGGTATCCATCTTCGACAAGTTCGTACCGGAAGGAGAGCGGCCCTCCCTGCTGAGGCGTGCGGTGAATCCCCTGGCCAGGTTCGTCTTCGCGGACCTGAACCGGAGCCTCGATCCGATGCTCTCGGGTACCGGGCTCCAGGCTGGAACTCGGGAGCCGTACATGGCGGGCCTCTACTCCATCACCGTCGCTCGTCCCACCTCCACGGGCTGACTGGCCGCAGGAGCACCCCCGACTCTGTACTCGGAACGAAATAGGGCATGAGTAGAGAATTTCGGCCGCTCTCCGGAACAGACAGTAAGAGAGGAGCACCACGACGTCACGGGGGGAACCGCCCGACGCCTCGCGGGTTTTACGACACCGTCGTCATCCCCGCGGCCCTTCGGAGTTCACCACGTGCGCCACTCCCTCCCCTACCGTACGCTCTGCGCTCTCGCGGCGCTGAGCTTCATGTTCTCCGTGGCGCCGGCCCCCGTGGCGGCGACGGCCTCGGAAGGGGATTCCCCGCCCCGCGGCGTCTCCGACGGTCTATCGGTGAGCGAGACGGCAGGGCCGAACCCAGTCCCGGCCACGACCGCCGCCGGGACCCGGATCGACCGGGGGGAGATACCGTGCGGTCCCGGGCCCTGCTCGATGCCCTTCACGACGTGTCCGGCCGGCGGCGCCTGCATGTCCATCGCTCCGCTGCCTCCCAACGCCATGTCGTTCCTTTTCGCAGGTCTCTCCAGCCTTTCCGTTCTCGGAACCGCCAACGGACCTCCCTCTGCCGCCTCTGGCATCCTGACGCCGCCTCCTCGCGGCTGACCCTCTCCACCTCTCCCTGCATGTGAAGGGACGAATCCTTCTGGACGAGGTCCTGGTCGGTGTCGTCTGCCCGAGGGAGCGTCGGGGGTAGCTGGCGGCGGCGATCGCCGACGCAGCCCACACCGGCAAGCGGAGCGACGGCATCATCCCGGTTCATCCGGTGCAGGAGGTGATGGAGATTCGAACTGGCGGCCGCTGGCCGACGGTTCTGGAGTGATCGGAGAGGCCCCATCCGAAGGAGGCCGATCTCGTTCCACACGCGAGAACACGAACCGATATGGTAGGTGACGACATGAAGACATCGACGAAATGGCTGCTGGCGCTGATCGTCCTGGCGCCGGTGGTGATGCTCGTATACGCACAGGTCAACGACGGCGGCTGGGAGGTGGGCGAGCTGCGCGAGGACGGCCTCCGGATCGTCCCCAGCGGACGGTCCGACGCCGGGGCGGTGCTGGAGCCGGAGCAGTTCACGGACCAGCCCGTCCGACACGCCTACTGGATCGCCACGCAGATCCCGGAGACCCTGAACCAGCTCTACTGCTGGTGCGGGTGCGAAGACCGGGGCGTCCACCGTTCCAACCTCCAGTGCTTCGAGGACCTGATGGCGGTGAACTGCGACGTCTGCAGGGGTACGGCGGAGATAGCCTACCGGATGATCCAGGAGGAGGGAGTCACCGATCCCGGTCGCATCCAGCGGGCCGTGGACGAGGTCTGGGCGCCGGAGGGCGCCGAGCTGTGGGAGCCCGAGGAGGGCGCGTAGGCCATGACCCGAACGAGAGGGGGAGGCCTTTCGGCCATCGGTGTTCCTGTCTTCCTCGTCATCCTGGCGTCGCTGGCCTCGGCCTGCGGCGGTCCGGACGACCGGGAGGAGCTCCCCGTGCTGTGGGAAGCCCCGGAGTTCGCTCTCGTGGACCAGACCGGGGACACCCTCCGGACCGGCGAGCTGGAGGGCACGGCCTGGGTCGCCCACTTCTTCTTCACCAACTGCGAGGGCGTGTGTCCGATGACCACGGCCCGGATGAAGGAGCTCCGGGACAGCCTGGCCGCGGACGGCCTGCTCGGGGAGCGGGTCCGGCTGATCTCGATCAGCGTGGACCCGGCCCGGGACACCGTGCCGGCGCTCCGGGACTACGCCGCACGATTCGGGGACTCCCCGCCCTCGGAATGGGCGTTCCTCACCGGCTCCTCGGCGGAGGCGATCCGGCGGCTGATCCAGGAGGGGTTCAGGGTGACCGCCTCCCCGGCCCCGGCCGGTACCGATACGGCCGCAAGCTATCAGGTGAACCACTCGCCGCGGCTGGAGCTGGTGGACCCGGCGGGTCGGGTCCGGGCCACCTACGATGCGACCGAGCCGGACGCGGTCGGGCGCCTGCGATCCGACCTCCGGGAGGTGCTGCCATGACCGGCGGGACATCGTCCTCCCGCCGGGCCGGAGAGCGGTGGAGCCGCCGGGAGTTCCTCCGCCGGGCGGGCCTGGCGACCCTGGCCGCCGGCGCCGGCGGCCCCCTGCTTGCGGCCTGCGAGCAAGGGGGCGACCCGCGATCCGTCACCGGTCGTCACGACCCCGCCGACTTCGACGCCCGCTACGGGGACGCACTACGCCGTGCCGAGGCGGCCGGCCCTCCGGACCGGGAGCTGCGACTCGTGGCGGAATCCGGCGAGGTGTCGATCGGACCGGGAGGTGTCCGGCCCACCTGGCTCTACTCCGGCGGCTATCCGGGGCCCGAGATCCGGGTCACCGAGGGCGACCGGCTGCGCGTCACGGTCGAGAACCGGCTCCGCGATCCCACCACCGTCCACTGGCACGGCGTCCCCCTCCCCAACGCCATGGACGGCGTGCCCGGGCTCACCCAGCCGGCGATCCCGCCGGGCGAGAGCTTCGTCTACGACTACGTGGCCGAGCCCGCCGGCACCTACATGTACCACAGCCACGTCGGGCTCCAGCTCGATCGGGGGCTGGTGGGGCCGCTGGTGATCGAGGAGCGGGAGCCGCACGTGGCCTACGACCGGGAGCACGTCGTCATGCTCGACGACTGGCTCCCAGGCGAGCCCGTGCCGGCATCCGAACGGGCCGACGAGGGGATGGACGGGATGATGGAACGGATGCGGGGCATGATGGGCGGCGGGATGATGGGCGGCCAGGGCGGGATGCGGCTCGTCGATCCCGCCCGCCCCGACTACCGGGCCCTCCTCGTCAACGGCCGCGGACCGGAGGATCCTCCCGCCCTCGAGGTCCGGTCCGGCGAGCGTGTCCGGATCCGGCTGGTGAACCCCGCCTCCGCCACCACCTTCCGGGTGGCCATCGCCGGCCACCGGATGGCGGTGACCCACGCCGACGGCCAGCCGGTGGAGCCTGTGACGGTGGACTCCGCGGTGATCGCCCCGGGGGAGCGCTACGACGTGATCGTCGAAGCCGACAATCCGGGCGCCTGGACCCTGGCCGCCGAGAGCCTCCTGGGCTCGCCCCGGCCCGCCCGTGCCGTCCTCCGCTACGCCGACGCCGCCCGCTCCCGGCCCGCCGACGGGGAGCGGCCGTCCGGCCTCGACGGCGGACGCGAGCTCCGACTCTCCGACCTGCAGAGCGTCGAGATTCCGCGAGGCGATGAACCGGCTCCCGACCGCGAGCTGGAGCTCACCCTCTCCTGGGGGATGATGATGAACCCGGGCCGATGGACCATCGACGGGGCCCGCTACCCCGACGCCGCGCCGCTCCGGGTGCGGGAGGGGGAGCGGGTGCGGGTGGAGATGGTCAACCACAGCCCCATCCATCATCCCATGCACCTGCACGGTCATTTCTTCCGCACGGGCGACGCCCTGAAGGAGACCGTGCTGGTCCCCGGCCACATGGGTCGGCGGTCCTTCACCTTCACCGCGGACAACCCCGGCCACTGGCTCTTCCACTGCCACAACCTCTACCACCTGGAAGCGGGCATGGCCCGGGCGGTGAACGTGGAGTGAATCCCCCGTCCTGATCGGCCTCACCGCACTCGGCGTCCGGGCGCTCCGCCCCGTGGGACCCGCCTCCGCGCGGCCGTCCCGGCAGCGGGGCTGGACAAAAGTTTTTGGGCGACGTAAGATATGGGATCCTTACGAACGTCCCGCCCCGGAATCCCGGCGGCCGCCGCGAGGTCGGCCGTGAGGGCCGACGAAAGGAACCGTGACGTTCCCGGGAATCCCTTCGATCGACCGGAGGGATAGCATCCGGGCCGACGCTCGGAGCCACCACTCATACCATGAGGTATTCGATGCGGAAGCTCGTCAGCATCACCGGAGCCGTCTGTCTCGCCTTCTTCCTCGGCGCCTGCGACGAGGCGCCGACGACACCAGAGGCGATGTCCACCAGCCAGGCAGAAGGGCCCCTGGCCAGCAAGAAGGGAGCGCCGACCGTAGGTAGCAGCGCCAAGAGCCTGGGCAAGGTCACCCTCGACACCGACGTCTCCTCGTGGGACATCGGAACCGGAAACCCGAACGGGGAGTTCATCACCGCCGAGGTGCAGGGCGTGGTGATCGGCCTGCGGGCCCTGGAGCGCTTCGTGGGCCTGCTGGGGGTGACCGGAGACAACGGAGATCGGGTCGCCGTCTACGAGGCGCCCGCCGGCCCGAGCCCCCGGAGCGCCGGTGACAACAACGGCACCTGGAACTACGACTTCCACGTCGACCTGGCGAACGCCAGCGGTCGCCACGCCGGAAAGAGCCTCTCCGACTACCGGCTCGTCCTGGAGCAGGACTTCACCGGGCAGAGCCTCTTCGGGACGCTCGGCTCCGATCCCGTGGAGCTCCCCATGGTGGCGGGCGTGTGCGATCCCGGGTCCTTCGACCCGGACACCCTGTGCCAGCAGTCGTGGAACCCGGGCTTCGGGAACTCCGACTACGACCCCGACGCTGAGCGCACCTACACCCTGCGGCTGGTCCTGACGCCGGAGACGTTCAACGCGAACCCCCTGGCGGTGGTCATGCGGGTCGTCGTGACGAGCGACTGACGACTCGTCGTACCGCGGGATCGGGTGTCCCGCGAGGCAGGTTGGAGAGAAGGGCTGCGGCTTTAGGGTCGCAGCCCTTTTTTCGTTCAGCGGGTGATACGGCCGGTCCGAGCGTACGTCCGCGACCGGGAGAAGACAGAGGAGAAACGGATCGGATCCGATTGTAGCGGATTGCAATCCCCCGGCTGTCTGTTGCAACGATTTGCCAAAAATTGAAACGAACGGGTCCTCGAGGAAGATACGGTCTGATCTGGACGGAGGACCAGAACGGTCTGCGAGCCCGCAGCAGGGGATGAAAAGCCAGGCGGCCTTACGCTACCTGGAGTCTGAGCATGCACCCGAGAAGATTCGGCGCGCGAGCGGAGCGAGTGCGCCCGGGAAGATTCGAACTCCCAACCTCCTGCTCCGTAGGCAGGCGCTCTGTCCAGTTGAGCTACGGGCGCTCAGGCGGCTGAAGTGCCCAGGGCGGGATTCGAACCCGCACGCACCGAAGTGCACATGGCCCTCAACCATGCCTGTCTGCCAGTTCCAGCACCTGGGCCGGGCAGTGCTCGGGGGGGGATTCGAACCCCCACGGGATGTAACTCCCACAGGGTCCTGA
>CAZVIY010000016.1:0-59056 GCA_964627425.1 uncultured Gemmatimonadota bacterium | reverse complement strand
GCACCGGCCGCGCACGTCATGATCGGCATGGAGCACGGCCCGGGCTCGCACGGCAGGCCGTCTTCCCTGCTCAGCTCCGCCCTCGCGTCCGTCGCCACGGGGGCCGCGTCCGTCGCCACGGCGTCACTCGCCGGAGAGCCCCCGGAGACGGAACAGGCCGCGGGACGCCCCTCCGCGGACGTGGCCCCCGCATGCGACGGCATCGCCGTCAGCAGGAGGCTCAGGGCCGCGAGGGCGCTGAGCGTGCAGTGCAGAAAGGAGTGACGCATGCGGTGGACCCGGGGGGTGATGTGGATCGACGACAGGACCGTGGAACCCCGGAGGCTCCGGGTGGTTCCCCGTCCCGTCACCGATGTCCCCGCCGTCGGCGTCAGAGGTCCCAGGGCGGGCCCTGGCGGTGAAGCCTGCCGCCGGGAGGAGGGAGAAGGCTCAGCGCCCGCCCACCAGCCCCGCTGCCTCCAGCCCGGCCCGGAGCCCCTCGGCCAGCCCGGCGGGGTCCCCCTTCGCCTGGAAGTGGAAGAACACCACCCGGGGCTCGTCGTGGAGCATGTGGTTGTGGAGGGCGACGACCTCGATGTCGTGCCGCCGGAGCGCGCCGACGGCCGGGTTCACCCGCCCCTGGGTCAGCGCCATGTCGCCGGTGACCACGGCGGAATCCCCGGATGCCGTCTCCCGGAAGGCGAACCAGCTGCCGACTCCCATGGAGGCGGGGACGGGGATGCCGTCCACCGAGACGTCGAGATCGGTCCGGGGACGGCTCACCTTGCAGTAGCCGGGTCCCTCGGCGGCGTCGGCCGGGTCGGTGTCCAGGGTACGGGCCAGCTCCTCACAGGCCTTGCCGGCCACGACGCCGGGCTCGCCGGTGCGGGCGGCGTCGGGTGGTCCGGAGGCGCCCTCGCCGGCTGCGCCGCGGGAGGACGGCGCCCGCCACAGGGCGTCGGCGAGCCCCCGGGCCAGCGAGTCGGCTGGACCGACCCCCAGGTAGTGCATGAAACTCATGGTCGGGCTCTCGCGGAGCATGTGCCGGTGGACGGCCGTCGCGCGGAGCCCGTTCTCCCGCAGGCCCGCCATGACCGCGGGGAGCTCCTCGGCGGTGAGCGCCAGGTCGCCCATGACGATGGTGCCCCGGTCGCCCGCGGGGCCGAAGGCGGCCCATGAGGTCAGCCCCATCCCCGGCGGGAGCGTGGCTCCCCACAGACGGACCTCCAGGTCGGAGCGGGGGAAGGTGACCCGGCAGACCTCACCGGCGGCCGTCCCGGAGCTACGGAGCGTCGCGGCCAGCTCCTGGCACTGATCGGCTGGAGCGGGCCCGGCGGTCGCCCCCGTGTCGTCTTGCTCCTCGGCCGTACCGGGTTCCTGGCCACAGGCGGCCACGAGCGCGGCGACGATCAGCGGGAGCGTCGAGGCGAGCGGGACTTCGGGACGACCGTGCATGGCTGCTTCCCCTGGATGGTGGAGCTGGGGTCCGGGTCGTGTGGGATCGGGGCTGCAGGAAGCGTGCGATCCCGTACGGGCCGCACCGGTGGATCGGCCGACCGGTGGATCGGCTCCACGCCGTGAGCTATCTATTCCACCCTCCACCGCACCCGAGTGTCACGGATCCCTCGCGACCGGACGGGAGGTTCCATGCGCTACGCCGTCCTCTCCGACGTCCACGCCAACCTGCCCGCCCTGGAGGCCGTCCTGGCCGACGTCGACGGGCGGGAGGACGTGGACGCCGTCTACCACCTGGGCGATCTGGTGGGCTACGCCCCCTGGCCGAACGAGGTCGTGGAGCTCCTGGCGGAGCGCGGGATCCCGGGGGTGGCCGGAAACTACGATTCCACTACCGCGACCCGCCACGAGCACTGCGGCTGCCGCTACGAGGACCCGGCCCAGGAGGCCCTCTCCCACGAGAGCTACGCGTGGACGCTGGAGCACGTCACCGACCTGACGCGTCGCCGGCTGGCCGCCCTTCCCTTCCGCCTCGACCTCCGGCCGGCCGGGGGCCACGCGTCGGGCCCGAGGGCCGTCCTCGTCCACGGCGCTCCGGCGCTGAACACCCTCTACTGGACGGAGGACCGGCCGGACGAGTTCTGCCGGACGATGGCGGAGCGGGCGGGACTCCGGGCCGGCGACGCGATCCTCTTCGGCCACACCCACGTGCCCTGGACCCGGCGGGTGGACGGCGTCCGCTTCGTGAACACCGGATCGGTGGGCCGACCCAGGGACGGCGATCCCCGGGCCGGCTACGTCCTGCTCACCTCACCGTCGGAGGGCGCAGGCGCTACCAACGGCTGGGCCGTCGAGCACGTCCGGGTCGACTACGACGTGGAGCGGGCCGCCCGGGCTGTGGAGGAGAGCGGCCTGCCCGACGCCTTTGCCGACCATCTCCGGACCGGGAGGACGTGAGCGACCGGCCGCCGCGGCCGCCGCCCGGGCCGTCCCCGGAGAATTCCGTGGGTCACGGTCCTCCCGGGGTGTCGTCTGGTTGGGGCTCGAAGACGAACCGCACGTCCTCGCCGTCCCTCGGGACGTAGGCGTCCGGATCCTCGATCCGCTCCCCGTCCACGTACACCGCCACGCGCCCGGGACGGTCGCCGCACTCCTGCTGGCCGGTCCGGTAGACGCCCTCCCCCGGCACCCGCAGGACGGAATCGTCCAGCAGGCCGCCGATGCTCCGGAAGAAGGCCGCCAGGTTCGCGCTCCGTCCGGCGGTGGCGTTGGTGGAAGGATGGACGTGGATCTGGCCGTCGCCGTGGGTGTGTACGTCGCCCTGGGAATAGGGATCGGGCGGCAGCTCGCGGCCGCAGATCTCGATGACGTAGTCGGCGTGCCAGTGGGAGTCGGTGGTGGGATAGCGCGGCTCATCCTCCACCAGCGTCAGCCATCCCAGGAGCACGACCGCTCCGGCGGCCAGCGCCAGCTTGTCCCAGTGCTTTCGCCAGAAGGGGGGATCGGAGGTGTCGTAATGCCGCTTGGCCCGACGGTGGGAGCGGAGCGAATCCGCCGAATCGAAGGAGCGGTCGCAGATCGGACAGGTGTGGTCGTCAGACATCTTCTCCCGCAGGGGCCGTTGAATTCCCTTCGGCAGACAGGGTCATTTCACAGTACAGGAAACACCGCGGGGGCGCAGATCTCGGTGGTGCGGCGCGGGGCCGCCCGACGGGATCCCTCAGCCCTCCGCCCGCTGATGCGGCGGGCAGGGGTGGGATCCGTAGGAGCAGAAGACGCAGCAGTCGCCCGGCTCGGGCCTGAGCTCCTCGTTGCACGAGGGGCAGGTGTAGAACACGACGCAACGATCCTCGGGCATCTCCTCGCGGCTCCCGTGCCCGCAGGCGGGGCAGGTGACGACGCTGGCGACCGCGGCCTCTCCCGGGTTCGTCATCTGCGGTCTTCCTCCGGCGCTGCGGAGGCCAGGGTCGGCGTGAAGCCGGCCTCCTCGATGGCTGCGGCGATCTCGTCGGTGCCCACCGCGGACGGATCGTACTCCACGGTGCAGCGTCCCTCGTCGGCTTCCTCGTCGTACTCCGCGTCGGCAGAGGCCACGCCCTCCCGCTTCTCCACCGACATCTCGGTGGCCAGGGCGCATCCGCCGCAGGTCATCCCGTCCACCCGGAACTCCGCGGTGGCGAGACGGGCGGGGGCGGCGTCGGCTCCTTCGGTCGTCGCGGTCCGGGTCGCCTGGGATTCCTCGGTGCCCGCCGAGGCCTCGTCCCGCCCGGTGTCGCCGGAGCAGGCGGTCCCCGTCAGGACGAGGACGAGGGCGGCGACGGCGGTCGATAGTCTCGTCACTCTCGGCAGGAGTGGCCTTCTCATGGGAGCCTCCGTCATGTCAGCCAGGTGGACCAGGTGGGGAAGGTGGCGAACAGGAGCACCAGCCCGGTCGAGGCCCAGAGCATGGCTCGCTGGCGGGTCCGCTTCCGGCGGGCCTCCGTCTCGGTCTCGCAGACGCCGCCCTCCTCGCAGCTTCGGGGTGGGTGGACGTAGGCGCCGTAGAACCCGAGCCCCAGGAAAAGCGCCGCCCCGCCGAGGAACCAGGGCCGGAGCGGCTCGAAGGTGCTCGCCAGCCCGGCCCCTACGCCCAGCGACACGTAGAGGATCGGCCCCACGCAGCACAGCGCCGAGGCCAGTCCCGCACCGACGGCGCCGAAGTTCGAGAGCAGCGTCGTCCGTTCCATGGTCAAGCGTGCTTGAGGAACTTCGCCAGGGCGCCCCGGAGGCTTTCCAAGGCTTCGCCGGCGTTCCCGTGCTCCACGCTGTCCCGGACGCAGGTCTCCATGTGGTTCTCCAGGAGCTGGCCGGCGGCGCTGTTCATGGCCTTCTTGGCGGCGGCCATCTGCACGAGGATGTCGTCGCAGCTCTTCCGCTCGTCCAGCATCCGCTTGACTCCCTCGAGCTGGCCCTGGATCCGGCTCAGCCGGTTCTTCAGGGCCTTCTCGACCTCGGGCTCGAGGTAGACGTCGGTGGGGGACTGAATCTCGGGCATGGGGCCCCTCGAGTCGCGTGGTGAGGACCGGCCGATCGATCGTCAGAATAGTACCCCTGGGGGTATCATGCAAGTACCCATGGGGGTATAATGACGCTCCGGGCGGTCGGACGCCGTCGGCCGCGAGCCTCTCTTCACCGGAGCCCTCACCAGGAGACAGCCGGACCATGCCCTCCGACGACGAGCTGATGCAACGCTACGCCGACGGGGACATGCGCGCGTTCGAGCGGCTGTACGAGCGGCACGAGGGGAGGGTGTTCGGCTTCTGCCTCCGGCGGCTGGGCGACCGCGACGCGGCCGCCGACGCCGTCCAGGACGCCTGGCGGCGGGTGGTGGACGCACGCGAGCGGTACGAGCCGCGGGGCAAGTTCGAGAGCTGGCTCTTCACCCTGGTACGGCGCGCCTGCGCCGACCTCCGGCGGTCCCGGCCCGATGCGGAGCGGAGAGAGGATCCGTCCGACGAGAGCGTCCGTTCTCCCACCGCCCGCGGCCCCGCCGCCGACGAGGAGGCGGCCCGTCGGGACGAGCTCCGGCGCCTCCTGGACCGGCTCACCGACGGCCAGCGGGAGGCGCTCCTGCTGAGCAAATACGAGGGCTTCAGCTACCGGGAAGTGGCCGAGATCACCGGGAGCACGGAGGCGGCGGTGAAGCAGAAGGTCTACCGGGCGCTGAGGAGGCTGCGGGAGGAGGAATGAGGCATCTCGCGAACCGCGGCGCCGGCCGCCGGCTCCTCGGCGGGCCGTAGCGGGCGGAGGCGGGTCAAGGGGTCCCGTTACGTCGAGCCCGCCGGTCGCGATCACACGGATGAACCCCGGACGGGAAGCCCCCGACAGGTGAGGGCATGAACGAGTGCGGACACGACGCGAGCGACATGGCTGCGCTGCTCCAGAACGAGCTCGCGCCGGATCGACGACGGCACCTCGTCGAGCGCGTGGAGGCGTGCGGGTCGTGTGCCGAGCAGCTCCGGAGGCTCCGGCGGACGTGGAGCGACCTGCCCGCCGCGACGGGCCACCGTGCCTCGGCCGAAGCGCGAGAACGGGTGCTGGCCTATGCCCGCGATGCCGTCGCGGCGCCGGAGAGCGTGACGGCCGACCTCTGGCGGGCGGCCCTGCTGGGCGGGCTCGCCTCCATGGGAGGCTACCTGGTCCTGTCCCTCCTGCATCCCATCCCCAGCACGGTGGAGTTCTGCAGGGTGAGCGTCCTCGGCGATCCGGCGATGACGCCGGGGCAGATCTGCCTGGTCTATGCCGGGGTGGCGGCGCTGTACGCCGGCGTGCCCGTGGGCGTCACGGCCTACCTCTCGTCGGCCGGGAAGGACGGCTGGAGGGTCGGCCTCGCCGAGGCGGCCGTGTTCACGCTCCTGGCCCTCCCGGTCCTCGTCCTACAGTTCGGGCTCCAGGACGCGGTGATCACCCTGACCGTCCTCGCGGGCCTGGCCTCGGGGGCGGTCGCAGGGGGCCTGGTGGGAGCCGCGGCGGGCCAGGGACGTGGCAGGGCCGGCGCCCGTGTCTGAGTCCGAGGTCGGGGAGACGGGCCCTACCGGGGCCGGCGCCCGAGGGCGGCTCCACCTGAAGGTCGGCGGGATGCACTGCTCCTTCTGCTCCCGGAGCATCGAGCGGGCCTACGCCCGCACCGACGGGGTGGAGGAGGTCTCGGTGAGTCTGGCCCACGAGGAGGCCCTCGTGGAGTACGACGGGAGCCGGGTCGATGAGACGACCCTCCGGGACATGCTCCGGGACGTGGGCTTCACTATCCGCGACCCGGACAAGGAGAAGGCGTTCCGGGAGCAGGAGCAGGAGCTTCGGGACAAGCTCCGACGGACGCTGCTGGGTGGGGCGGCCAGCGGGCTGGTGGCCCTGGTGATGGCCGGGATGTGGGCTGGGGTCGTGCCTCATGAGCTCCCGACCTGGAGCCTCCTCGCCGAGGGGGCCCTGGCGGCCTGGGTGGTCTTCGGGGTGGGCCGGGAGGTCGTGGGGATGGCCCTGGCCGGGGTCCGGCGGCGCATCCTGAACCAGCACGTGCTCCTGTTCTCCGGCGCGGCCGGCGCCTTCGTGGCCGGCGTCCTGGGGTTCTTCGTCGGGGGCTTCCCGGTCTTCCACTTCTTCGGCGTCGCCATCTTCCTCATGACCTACCACCTGCTGTCCGGCTGGGCCGCCACGAAGGTGCGAGCCCGGAGCCAGGAGGCGGTCCGAGAGCTCCTGGACCTGCAGCCGGACACCGCGCGAAGGATCGACGTCGGCGGGGAGACGGAGGTCCCGGTCTCCGAGGTCGAGCGGGGCGACCGGGTCCGGGTGAAGCCCGGCGAGAGCGTCCCCCTGGACGGCCGCGTGGTGGACGGCCACAGCACCCTGGACGAGTCCATCGTCACCGGCGAGCCCATCCCCGCCGAGAAGGCCGAGGGCGACGAGGTGATCGGCGGCTCCATCAACCACGCGGGGGCCCTGATCGTGGAGGTGACGAAGACCGGCGAGGACGGCTTCCTGAGCCGGGTGGCCCGCCACGTGGAGGAGGCCCGTGCCCTGAAGCCGGGCGTGATCCAGCTCGTGGACCGGGTGCTCGAGCATTACGCGCCCGCGGTGCTCCTCGTCGGGGCCGCGGCCTTCCTCTTCTGGACCCTGGGGTGGTGGGCCATCGCCGGCGCCACGGACGTGACCCGGGCCGTCTACGCCATGCTCACCGTCTACGTCATGGGCTATCCCTGCGCCCTGGGCATGGCCACCCCTCTGGCCCTGATCCGGGGCGGGGGGATGGCCGCCGAGCGGGGCATCCTCATGCGGAGCGCCGAGTCCTTCCAGGTCCTGGGGGACGTGGACACGGTGGTGCTGGACAAGACGGGAACCATCACCGAGGGGGAGCCCTGGGTGGCCGAGGTGGTGGCCGTCGGCGCACCGACCTCCGAGGTCCTCCGGCTGGCCGCCATCGCCGAGGGGCCCTCCGAGCACCCCCTGGCCGATGCCATCCTGGAGCGGGCCCGGGAGGCGGGGCTCGACGACCTGGCGCTTCCGGAGGACTTCGAGGCCGTGACGGGAAAGGGGGTCCGGGCCCGGCTCGAGGACGGCACGGAGCTGCTGGTGGGAAGGCCCGGACTCCTTGAGGAGGGCGGGGTGGAGGTGTCCGCGGCCCGGGAAGCGCTCGAGCGGATGGAGGCCCGCGGCGAGACGGCCGTCCTGGTCGCGGCGGGCGGGGAGCTCCGCGGGTCGATCGGGATCGCCGACCGGATCAAGGACGACTCCGCCGACGCGATCCGCCGGCTGAGGGAGATGGGCGTGGAGCCAGTGATGATGACGGGCGACAACGAGACGGCCGCCCGGGCGGTGGCCCGCGAGGTGGGGATCGAGCGGGTGCTGGCAGAGGTGCTGCCGGGCGAGAAGGCCCAGGAGGTGGGAACGCTCCAGGAGGAGGGCCGTCGGGTGGCCTTCGTGGGCGACGGGATCAACGACGCCCCCGCCCTCACCCGGGCCCACGTCGGCGTGGCCATCGGGGCCGGCACCGACATCGCCATCGAGTCCGCCGACGTGGTGCTCCTCCACGGCCGTCTCCCCGGCGTGCCCGACGCCTTCGAGGTGAGCAGGAACTCCTACCGGAAGATGAAGGAGAACCTGGCGCTGGCGTTCAGCTTCAACGGCATCGGCGTCCCCGTCGCCTCCACGGGCCTCCTGCACCCCATCTGGGCGATGGCGGCCATGGCCGCCAGCGTGACGGGAGTCCTGGCCAACTCCTTCGGCGGACGCTTCCTCGCGGCCAACGCGCAGGGGCCCCGAGCCCCGTCACCGGAACCACGGAAAGACAGGAGACGATCATGAAGGAGCTGGCCCTCGCCGCCCTGGTGTTCGTGGGAGCCTCGGCCCTCTGGCAGGAGCCCGCCGTGGCCCAGGTGAAGCAGGTGGAGATGGACATCGCCGGGTATCTCTGCGGGTTCTGAGTGTACAACGTGAAGGCGGCCGTGAGCCGCCTCCCCGCCGGCCCCGAGACCGATCGGATGGAGGTCACCGACATCGAGACCGGGCGCTTCGTCTTCGCCCCGGTCCCCGGTGAGCCGATCCGTTACGCGAGCCTCCGGGAAGTCCTCGAGGGCGCCGGCTACGAGATGACCGCCGCCCGGATGACCGCCACCGCCAGGCGGGCTCCGGGCGACCACCTGGAGGTCCTGGGGTCCGGCCAGGTCCTGGTCCTGGCCGCCGGCCCCGGGGCCCGGCGGCTGAGCCGGACGACGGCCGCCGGCGACACGGTGAGCGTCCACGGCGAGTGGAGGCCCGGGCCGGAGGCCGACACCCTGGCGGTCCGGGAGTGGGCCCGGGGGACGGAGGTCCCCGAGATCCCTGCCGGGGAAGGAGGGCCGTGACCTCCTGGCCGGCGCTCCTCCTGGCGGTCCTGGCCGCTCCGGGGGCGGCCGGCGCTCCCGGGGCGGCGGGCGCCCCGGAGGCGTCAGGGGTGCCGATGCCGGCCGGGGCGACGGGGTCGACCGAGGCCCTGGCGCGGACCGACACGACGGAGCCGCCGGAGGTCCTACGGGATCCGGGCTCGCGTCCGGGTCCGGGAACTCTCACGGCGGCCGCCTCCCCCGCCCGGGCACTCCGGCCGATCCGCACCAACACGCCCGGCACGGGGGTGTTCATCGGGAGCGGGCTGGTGGTGCAGGCCCTCCACGACCGGGAATCCGGCGGGGGACGAGAGCTCTCCACCTGGAGGGCCGTGGGCGACTACCGCTACACGCCGGCCACCCACTGGGTGCTCGGCCTCCGGGCGCCCTGGATCCTGGACCGGAGCCTGGAGGGAGCGGAGGCCGGGCAGGCCTCCGCCTCGGGGGTGGGCGACCTGTCGCTGTCGGTGAAGCACCGGTTGTTCCGGAGCGTGGGCCGGTGGTCGGATCGGCACCTGGCCGCCGAGCTCCGGGTCGAGCTCCCCACCGGCGGCGGCCCGCCCCCCGGAGCCGACGACCTCCCCGCCGATCTCGGGGCCCGACTGGCGCCGGGCTCCGGCTCGGTGGACGTCGTCGCCGACCTGGTCTATCAGGAGGGGCGCCGGCGATTCATCTACGGCGGCGTCCTCTCCTTTCGCCTGAACACGGAGGGGGACGACGGCTACCGTCTCGGCCACGAGGTGCGCCTGAACCTGGACCTGGAGTATATCCTCTTCCCCTTGGAGTACCGCCGGCCGGGGAACGAGGTGTTCGTCCTGTTGGAGACCACGATCCGGCGGAAGTGGGCCGACGAGGTGGACGGCCTTCCGCTGGAGCGGACGGAGCGGACGGACGTCCTGGTGGCCCCGGCCCTCCAGCACATCGTCTCGGAGAAGCTCCTGGCGAGCCTCTCGGTCCAGCTCCCCGTGGTCTCCGACGCGCCGGCCGACGGGCTGGAGCGGGACCTGGACGTGCTGGCCGAGCTCCGATACGCCTTCTGACGGCCCGTGGTCGACTTTCTCCGCCTGGCGGCCGGCGTGGCCGTGGACACCGTGGCCTATCTCCTTGCGTGGTGGGCGGTGCCCCTGTGGGCGCTGGCCGGGGCCGTACTCCTCCAGCGGCTCGCCGGCGCCTGGCCCCTGGAAGGCTGGGCCCGGTCGGAGGGGACGGCCCGGCGGCTCGCCGGTGTGTTCCTGCTGGCCGTGGCCCGGCCCTTCGGGCGGGAGGAGGTGCGGGGGCACCTGGAGCGGCTCGACGGCCGGCCGGGGGCGACGGCCGTCTACCTGGCGGCGGGTCACGGCCTCACCCTCTACTACTTCGTCCTCCTCGGACCGCTCCTCGGGAAGGACGTGCTCCTCTCCCACGTCCTGGGGATGGTGACCTTCGCCGGGATCGCCTGGGCCCTCGCCGTCCTCCTCCGCGCCGCCGACTCCTCGGGACCGCCGACCGGACCGGGTCGGGACGCGGCCGCCTCGGAGGCCGGGGCGGGTGGCTCCGACGGGGGCCCTCCGGGCTGGCGGTCGCTGCTGGTGGGCGAGGGGGGCCGCTTCCTGGGGTGGTCGCTCTGGGGCCTGGCGGTGGGGGCGGTGGTGGGGGCGGCCGGACTCTCGTTCCCCGGGCTCCACCTTGTCGACCTGCTCCCGGGGGAGGGGCTGGCCCGGCAGGCCGTCCACGCCGCCGCGGGCCTGCTGGCGGCCCCGATCACCTTCATGGGGCCCGTGGCCACCCTGTTCGCCGGCACCTTCCTGTGGAAGGTCGGGCTGGCCCACGCCGGGCTGGTGGCCTTCTTCTGCGCCGCGACCCTGTCGCCCGGGCACGTGCGGCTCTACCGGGAGGTGTGGGGTCGCGAGCGGACGGTTCGATGGGTGGCGGCGCTGGCCCTGGCCGCCCTCGCCGCCGGCCTGGCGGTGGCCGTCCTCTTCGGACTCACCGGCCTGGAGATCCGCTACAAGCTGGTGCCGGAGCAGCTCTGGTGGCCGTGACCGGGGGGGGGCGACGTCCCGGTGCGCCCCGCCCCGCGTCCCTCAGGCCTCCGTCCCGAAGGTCTCCTCGGGGATCCGGAACCCCTCGGCCAGCTCGTTGGCCTCGCCGAAGAGATCCGGGATGGACCGCTTCAGCACGCGCCGCGCCACGTACTCCCCGCTCACCGGGCCGAACTTGAAGGCCTCCGCCGAGCCGCCGCCCGCGATCCACACGTTCTCCATCTCCGGGTGGCGGTCGATGATGAAGTTGCGGGTGGGCGAGAGCTCGTAGTGGCAGGCGCGCGTCTCCAGGATGGGCGCGTCCCGGAGGTCGGGGAAGCGCTCGGCCAGGAACTCCCGCGGCTGCTCGTGGAATTCGGGATCCACCGTCCGCTGGCTCAGGTCGGGGTCCTGCTCCGGGCGCCCGCCCGTGCGGACGCGAAAGCCACGGTTGTCGAGGCTCAGGGCCGGCCAGCCGGTGACGCCGGGGAAGTTCCAGCTCGGGAGGTTGGGGAAGTTCCACCGGGGGTCGCCCTCGGGCGCGCCGAAGTAGTAGGAGTGGCCCAGGGGGATGCGCACCCGGTCGCCCATCACCTCCGGGAAGACCTTCGGCAGCCACGGCCCGCAGGCGAAGACGTACTGCCCAGCGCTCACGGGCTCGCCGGGTGTGAGTCGCACGCGGCTCAGGCGGCCGCCGGCACGGTCGGCCGGATCCGCTCGCCCGATCCACAGGTCGCCGCCGCGGTGCCGGAAGACCTCGGCCACCGATTCCATGGCCCGTCGGGCCCGGACCACGCCGGCATCCGGCTCGTGGAGCACGGTGCCGATCCCCTCCAGGTCGAAGGCGGACCAGCGGCGGCGCACCTCGTCGGGGTCCAGGACCTCGTACGGGACGTCCAGCTGGTCCCAGGCCTCCATGGAGCGCTCCAGGAACGGCTCGGATTCGGCGCGGAAGATCAGGTCGCCGGTGGGGAAGAAGAGGCGGGGGAGGTACTCCTCGCCCCACCGGCGGTCCCACGCCCGCCAGCGGCGGATGGCCTCCCGGCCCCACCGCGCCCAGAGGAGCCCGTGGGGCCGGTCGCCGTAGGAGGTGCGTACGCCCCGGGTCTCGCCGCCGGAGGTGGCCCGGGAGTTGCCCGGCCCGTACTTGTCCACCAGCAGCACGTCGGCTCCCATCTCCTGGAGGTGGAGGGCCGTCCAGCCCCCGAACGCCCCCGCCCCGACCACCACCACGTCGGGCCGTCCGCGGAGGATCGCCGGCGCGGCCGCCCCGGTCGAGCCGCGGCCGCTGCACGCTCCGAGGGCCAGCCCGGCCAGCCCCGAGCCGGCCAGGCGCAGGAAGCCCCGGCGGTCCAGTCCGGCCCCGGCGGACTTCGGGTTCGCGTCGGCCGGGTCCGCGCCGGCCGGGTCCGGGCCCGCCGCCTCGTCCCCCACGTCCCCGTCGCTCAACGGCCGCCGTCGTCGGAGGTTCCGTCCCCGTCGGACGTCCGCACGAACTTCTGCACGCGCTTACCCGTCTCCACCTCGCCCGTGTAGAGGTCGCCGCGGGAGTCCACCGCCACGTTGTGGACCCACATGAAGTTCCCCGCGTAGCGTCCGCCCCGGCCGAAGGAGCCCATCACCTCAAGGCTCTCCCGCTCCAGGATCCACAGCTTGTTGTTCGTGCCGTCCGGCACGTAGAGCCACCGCTCCTCCGGATCGGGCGAGACGTCCAGGTCCCACACGGTGCCCATGGAGAGGGTGCTGGGCGCCAGCTGCGCCTCCTTCACGAAGGTGCCGTCGCGCCGGAAGACCTGGATCCGGTTGTTCGGCCGGTCGGCCACGTAGACGAGCCCGTCCCGGGTGATCTGCAGCGCGTGGACGGGCGTGCGGAACTGCCGGGCGGGCCCGGCGTCCGGATCGTAGCTCCCCAGGTCGACGTCCTCCGGGCGCTCGCCGTAGGCCCCCCAGTGGCGACGGTAGGCGCCCGTCTCGGCGTCGAAGACCACCACCCGACGGTTGCCGTAGCCGTCGGCCACGTAGACCTCGCCCGCCCCGTCGTCCACGTAGACGTCGGCCGGCCGTCCCAGGAGCGTGGTGTCGTTGCTGCCGCCGCTCTCGCCGGCCTGCCCGATCTGGAGGAGGAAGCGCCCGTCGCGGGTGAACTTGAGGACCTGGTTGTCCGACGGCCCGTTTCCGCCGAGCCAGACGTTGCCCTTGCCGTCTACGAAGATGCCGTGCTCGCTCTCCGGCCAGTCGTAGCCCTCGCCCGGACCGCCCCAGGCCCGGACCACCTCGCCCTCCGGGTCGAACTCGATCACCGGCGGGGCGGGGACGCAGCATTCGCCCCAGGGCGGATCCCGGGTGGCCCCGGTCTCCTGGGGCGTGAGGCTCTCCTGTCGGTGCACGATCCACACGTGGTCCCGGTCGTCGACGGCCACGCCGGCCACCTGGCCCAGGATCCAGTTCTCGGGGAGCGGCTTCGGCCAGAAGGGGTCCACGCGGTAGGTCTGGGCGGCGCCCGGGGCGTCCTGCGGGGCGGCCTGCGAGGCGGCGGTGGCAGCCGCGGCGTCCCGGCTCGCCCCGGCGTCCTCCGGCACGTGCTTCCGGAGCATCTGCGGCCCGACCTCCGCGCCGTAGACGGCCCCCTCCGCGTCGACGGCCACGCCCTCGGCGCCGCTGGTGCCGGACTCGTCGGGGTTCGGCTCGGGGTCCGGGATGAAGGCGTGGAGCGTTCCGTCCTCGGCGTTCCCGATGTAGATGCCCCGCCGCACGCCGGGGTTCCGGGAGGTGTTCGACTCGGAGTCGGTGGCGTAGAGCACGTCGTCCTCGTCGATGTAGAGGCCGCTGGGCCGTCCGAACTGCGTCCAGGTGTCCAGGTGCTGGCCGTCCTGGTCGAAGATCTGGATCCGGCTGTTCCCGCGGTCGGCCACGAAGAGACGGCCCCGGGAGTCCATGGCCAGGGCGTGGGGGTCGCGGAACTCCCCGGGACCCTCGCCGGTCTCCCCCCAGGCGTCCAGGAACTCGCCCTCGGCGGAGAGCTTGACGATCCGGTTGTTGCCGCCGGCATCGTGTCCGTCCGCCACGAAGACGTCACCGTTCGGCGCCACCAGGACGTCCGACGGCTTGGTGAAGGTGTCGGGCCCGTCGCCGGCCACGCCCTTCCTGCCGAGCGTCATGAGCAGCTCGCCCCGGGGGCTGAACTTGTAGACCACGTGACCCCAGCCCTCGGGGACCGGCTGGTACCCCACGGCGTCGGTCACCCAGACGTTCCCCTCGGGGTCGACGTGCATCCCGTGCGGCCAGGCGAACATCCCCGCGCCGAAGCTCCGGACGAGCTCGCCCTCCAGGTCGAAGAGCAGCACCGGATCCACGTCGCTCTCGACGCACAGGTTGGCCCCGCACCGCTCGGCGACCCACACGCCCCGGCCGTCCGGCGTCGGGTAGACGGCGCTGGTGGCGCCCCACTCCCGGCCGTCGGGGAGCTCGGCCCATACGCCGTCCACCGCACGGTAGGGGTTGGGGACGGAATCGGGAGGATGGACCTCCGGGTGGACGTCCTGGGCGGAGACGCCCCGGGGCCCGCCGACGGCGAGGGCCAGGGCGACCAGCACCGGGACGGCGAAGGTCAGCGGCACGGTGGCGGCGGAGGGGCGTCGGTGGTGCGTCATGGCGTCTCTCCTCTCGGCGTGGCGTCCGTCTCCGGGCAATATGGGCCGGGAACCGTCCGCGCCGGTAGGGGGCGGTTGCCGGCGAGGCGCGGCCGCGGCCATCTTTCGCCAGCCGTCGTCGGCCGTCGCCCGGAACCCGAACCCGGATTCGCGCCATGCGAGGAACGCCCCCCCACGCCGTCCCGTCCTTCCGAGCATCCCCGCCCCGCCGCGCCCTCCTCCTCTTCCTCCCCGCTCTCGGGATCGCCGGCCTCCTCCTCCTGGCCGCGGCCGGCCCGGCGGCCGGGCAGGATGCCTCCGGCGCGGAGGAGGCGACCCGCGCCGTGCCTCCGGAGGCCGAGGCGGTCCGTGGCTCGCCCGCCGGGGAGTGGCGCTACTGGGGCGCCGACGCCTGGAGCACCAGGTATGCGCCGCTGGAGGGGATCGACGCGTCCAACTTCGAGGACCTGGAGGTGGCCTGGGTCTGGCGGGGCGACAACTTCAGCCCCGAGGGGCCCGATCCCATGCTGCGGGCCACGCCGGTCTACGCCGACGGCACCCTGTACTCCGTGGCCGGCACGCGGCGGACCGTGGTGGCCATCGATCCCGCCACGGGCGAGACCCTGTGGATGTTCCGGGAGCCCCCCACCGAGCGGTGGGAGAAGTCCATGCGGAAGAACTACGGCAAGGGGGTGGCCTACGCCGAGGTGGACGGCCGCGGGGTGGTCTTCGTGGTCACCCCCGCCTTCTTCCTCCACGCCCTGGACGCGGAGACGGGCCGTCCCGTCGAGGACTTCGGCGAGGGCGGCACGGTGGACCTGGTGGGCGACCTCGGCGACTGGCCCCACGACCCGGATGCGGGGCTCCCGCCGGAGGTGGGCTACATCACGAGCTCCTCGCCGCCCATCGTGGTGAACGGCGTCGTGGTGGTGGGGAACTCCCACGAGCAGGGCTACTACCAGACCCGGAAGGAGAACGTCCCGGGCAACATCCTGGCCTACGACGCCCGCACGGGCGAGCACCTGTGGCGGTTCGACGTCATCCCCGGCCCGGGGGAGTTCGGCCACGAGACGTGGGAGAGCGACGCCTGGTCCTACACGGGGAACGTCTCCTCCTGGGCGCCCCTCTCGGCGGACCCCGAGCTGGGCCTCGTCTACGTCGGCACGGACCCGCCGACCATCGACTACTACGGCGGCTTCCATCCGGGCGACAACCTCTTCTCCACCACGATCCTGGCCCTGGACGTCCGCACGGGGGAGCGGGCCTGGCACTTCCAGACGGTGCACCACGACGTGTGGAACTACGACATGCCGCACGCCCCGCAGCTCGTGGACATCACGGTGGACGGCCGCCCGGTGCCGGCCCTCGTCCAGGTCACCAAGCAGGGCTTCGCCTACGTGCTGGACCGGAGCACGGGGGAGCCCGTGTGGCCGATCGAGGAGCGGCCCGTGCCCTCCTCCGACGTCCCGGGCGAGACGCTGTCGCCCACCCAGCCCTTCCCGACGCGGCCGGCGCCGTTCGAGATGCAGGGGCTGGAGGAGGAGGACCTCGTCGACTTCACGCCGGAGCTGCGGGAGATGGCGCTGGAGATCGTCTCGCGCTACCGGACCGGGCCGCTGTTCAACCCGCCGGCCGTGGCCGGGGCGGAGGGGATCGAGGCGGCCATCCACTGCCCCGGCGCCAACGGAGGGGCCAACATCCCGGGAGGGGCCGCCGTGGATCCGGAGACGGGGATCCTCTACGTGGCCTCCGTGAAGGGGTGCAGCGCGCCGCGCCTCCAGCCCGGCACCGAGGTCGACCCCGAGTCGAACGTCCGCTGGGTGACCGTGGGCCCCGGCGGGGTGCCCGGCCCGGAGGGGCTCCCCCTCTACAGGCCCCCCTACGGGCGGATCACGGCCATCGACCTCGACACGGGGGAGCACATGTGGTGGATCCCGAACGGCGACACCCCCGCCTCCGTCCGGGACCATCCGCTGCTGGAGGACGTGGACCTGCCGGTCACCGGGAAGCGGGCCCACGCCACGCCGCTCCTGACCCGGACGCTCCTGCTGTACGGCGAGGGCCGGGGCGGCGAGCCGCTCCTCCACGCGGTGGACAAGCAGACGGGCGAGGAGCTGGGGGTCGTGGAGCTCCCGGCGCCCACCACCACGGCGCCCATGACCTACCTGCACGAGGGCGAGCAGTACGTCGTGGCGGCGGTGGGGGGCGCCGGACACCCCGGCTCGCTGGTGGCGCTCCGCGTGTTCTGAGGGCGCCGGGCTGGCCGCGGGGAGGGGCACAGGCCGGGGAGGTCCCGTCCGCGGCTCAGCCGCCCTCCTCGTCGGGCGGTATCCGGATCTCCTTCAGACCCGACCGATCGGCCGGGAGCTCCCGGCCGCCCGCCTCGTAGCGGTTGAGGCGGAAGAGGAAGGCCGCCACGTCCACGTACTGCTCCAGGGCCAGGCCGCCGGGGTTGTCCATGGGCATGGTGGCGCGGAGCTGGTTCACCAGGTCGTAGGCGGTGCGTCCGCCCCAGCGCGCCCGGAAGTGCCCGCCCCGGAACTGGTTGGACAGGTGACAGGCGGCGCAGTGGGACCGGAAGGCGGCCTCGCCGCGCTCCGCCTGCTCCGGGGTGTAGAGGTCCGCGGGGGCGGGCGCCCCCTCCGCGGTGTCGGCCTCCGCCTCCTGGGCCGGGGCCGGCCCGCCCGTCAGCAGGCCCAGGGCCAGGAGGGCGAGGAGGGCCGCCGCGGCCCTGCGGACGGCGGGGCGGTCCGGGCTCACGGGGCGGCCGTGGGACATGGCGGCGATCTCCTCCGTCCGGGGTGGGGGCTCGGCACCGGGCAAGATGCGCCCTCCGCCGGCGAGCATCAACTCGCCGCCGGGCCGGCCGGTTCTCGAGGCCGCGGGGCCGGCGGCCCGGTCGCCGCCGTCCTCCTCAGGCCCGGGCTCCCTCCGCCGTCCCGCTGAAGAGTTCCTGGGCCGCCTTCACGTCCTCCCGGGGGCCCACCAGGATCACGTGGTCGCCGGCCATGATCTCCGTATTCCCCCGGGGGACGACGAACTCCTCGTCCCGGAGCACGGCGGCCACCACGCACTGCTCCGGGACCTCGATCTCGCGGATTCGCTGCCCCACCACCTGGCCGCTCTCCGGCACCACCAGATCCATCAGGCTGGCCACGCCGGTCTCGATCTCGAACAGCTCGGCCACGCCCGGCCGGTCCAGGTAGTTCTCCACCATGGCCGCCGTGGCGTAGGGGGCGCTGATGCACACCACGCCGCTGTCCTCGAGCAGCGAGATGTAGTCCGGGTCCCGGGCGATGGCGATGACCCGGTCGATGCCCAGCCGCTTCGCCTGGAGGGCGGCGATGGCGTTCCGCTCGTCGTGGTCGGTGGCGGCCACGGCCACGTCGATCCTCTCCGGCTCGGTCTGCTCCAGCACCTCCTGCTTGGTTCCGTCGCCGTGGAAGACGGGCACGCTGTAGAGGCTGCCGAGCTCCTCGGCTCTGTCCCCGTCCTTCTCGACGAAGGTGATCTGGTACTGGGAGGATCGGAAGACCATGCGGAACTCGTCCTGGGAGAGGAGCCGGTCGGCGATGTTCGCTCCCTGCTCGCCGCCTCCGATGATCAGCACGTGCATGTCGGGCCTCCGGTAGGCTCGGATCCGGAGTCTCAGGCGTCGGAGATCCGGCAGCAGCCCCCGGAGCTGCTCCCGGTTGTCGGGGCTCACAAGATACAGGGCGCAGCCGACGGCGGTCAGGCCGCCCCCCAGCGCCAGGCTCCGCGGCTCCAGCGTCGGCACGAAGAACCAGCAGGCGATCACGCCGAGGACCGGTGCCAGCGGATAGAGGGCCATCTTGAAGGGACGCCGGAGGTTGGGCATCCGCCGCCGCAGGGCGATGCCGGCGTAGTTGACGATCCCGATGGCCACCAGGTAGCCGAAGCTGCTCACCGACGCCAGGAACCGCACCACGCCCAGCGCGCTGAGCGCCACCACCAGCCCCGCGCAGACGAACAGCGCCACGTGCGGGGTCCGGTAGCGGTCGTGGAGCCGGGAGAAGGCCCGGGGGAAGTGGCGGTCCCGCCCCAGGGCGAAGAGGACCCGTGAGCTGGCGCCCAGGGTGACGCTGAACGCGGAGAGGCTGGCCATGACGGTGGCCACGATCCCCGCCCAGCGGCCCCAGCCGCCCATCAGGTGCTCGGCCACGAAGATCACCGGGGTGCTGGTCTCGGCCAGCTCCCGGTGGTCCACGACCCCCATCATCACCCACAGCAGCCCCACGTAGATGGCGATGCCCACGCCCAGGGTGATGAGGATGGCCCGGGGGATGGTCTCCTGCGGCTCGACGATCTCCTCGGCGGCCACCGTGATCAGGTCGAAGCCGACGTACGAGATGTAGATCAGCCCCATGGTGGGGACGAGCTCCCCCCATCCCATGGGCGCCAGCGGCTCCAGGTTGGCCGGCTCCACGTGGAAGGCCCCGAGGACGCCCATGCCCACCAGCACGAGGAGCTCAACCACGTTCATCACGGTGATGGTCTTCAGCGCCTCTGCCTGTCCCCGGAGGTTGGCCAGGGTGAAGGTGGCGGTGGTGGCTCCCACCAGGAGGAAGACGCTGGCGTCCGGCAGGAAATAGTTCCTGATCGTGAGGGCGAAGATCACCGCGTAGAGGGCGCACGCCAGCGTGTTGCCGATCCAGAAGAACCACCCCGTCAGGAAGGCGACCGGACGGGGAAGCACCCGGCTGGTGAAGGAGTAGCCGCCCCCCGCGATGGGGATGGCGGCGCCCATCTCGCTGTAGTTGAGGGCGGTGAAGACCGTCAGCAGGCCCATGGCCAGGTAGGCCACGATCCCCAGCGGACCGATGGACCCGGCCACCTCGCTGGGAAGGGCGAAGATGCCGGGACCCATCATGGCCCCGATCCCGATCATCACGGCCATGAACAGGCCGACGTTCCGCCGAAAGCCGGCCTGTTCAGCCATGTCGATTCACGGGCGGTCGGCGGGCCGGGGGAGCGAGGAAAGGCGGAGCCGCTGGCACGGGCGGCCCTCGCTCGCGAATATGCTCCCTGTCACAGCCGGCCGAAAGCCGCACTGAAGGGAGGAAGCCATGCGACCGCTCGCCGTGCTCGCTCTCCTGCTGCTCTTTCCGGTCGCGTGCGGCGACGCCCCACGCGGGTGGGAGGCGACTCCCGCCGATTCCTCCGAAATCGCGGCCGAGGACCCGGACGGTCGCTCCGGTGCCGAGGACCGCCGGGAGGGGGAAGCCGTTCGGCCGGTAACCCACGCCGCCTATGTCCCCGCCTACTCCCACATCTACCATCACGTGGGCGACGCTTTCCTGCTGGCCACCACCCTCAGCATCCGAAACACTGATCCCCGGGACTCCCTGACCGTGACCTCGGTCCGCTACTACGATACCGATGGCCAGCTCGTCCGACACGACCTGCGCAACCCCCGGACCCTGGGGCCTCTCCAGTCGATGGAATTCGTCGTGGAGGAACAGGATGTGAGCGGCGGCTCCGGGGCCAACTTCATCGTCGAGTGGCGGGCGGAGGAAGGCGTGAACCCTCCGGTGGTGGAGGCGGTGATGATCTCCACCCGGTCCGGGCAGGGGATCTCCTTCACCAGCCGCGGGGTGCCCATCGAGACTCCGGAGGAATAGGGGTTCCCACGCAATATCTGACGGTCCGGGGCCCGGCACCTGACCTCCCATCTCCCTGGACGGACGATCCTCCCCGATTTTGTCTTCCGGTACCACGGCATAGCTTGTCGCGGCGTCTCCTGCACCCGTAGCCGCCTCCCGGACCACCGAATTCAGGAGCCGAATGAATTCGCCCGAACCACAGCAGGAGCTGGCCCGCGACCTGGGCCTCCTGGAGGCCTACACCATGGGCGTGGGCACGATGATCGGCGCCGGGATCTTCGTCCTGCCCAGCATCGCCGCCGCCAACGCGGGCCCGGCCAGCATGGTCTCCTTCGCCGTGGGGGGCGTGGTCTCGCTCCTGGCGGCCCTCTCGCTCTCGGAGCTGGCCACGGGCATGCCGAAGGCGGGCGGCAGCTACTACTACGTGAACCACGCCCTGGGCGGCTTCTTCGGGAGCATCGTGGGGTGGGGCATGTGGACGGGGCTCATGTTCGCCACCGCCTTCTACATGCTGGGCTTCGGCCAGTACCTGACTTTCTTCTGGGGCCAGGTGCCGGTGGCCGGCGCGGCCCTGGTCATGGCCGCGGCCCTGGTGTACCTGAACTACCGCGGCGTGAAGGAGACGGGGGCCCTCCAGAACGTGATCGTGGTGCTCCTGCTGGGCGTGATCGCCCTGTTCGCCGGGACCGGCGTCTTCCACGTGGACTTCGAGACCCTCAGGCCCTTCAACCCGGAGGGCTGGGGCGCGGTGGCCACCACGGCGGCCACGGTCTACGTGGCCTTCATCGGCTTCGAGGTCATCGCCAGCAGCGCCGAGGAGATCAAGGATCCGGCCCGGAACCTCCCCCTGGCCATGATCGCCTCGGTGCTCACCCCGACCCTGCTGTACGTGCTCGTCATGATGGTCAGCACGGGGGTGCTTCCGATCCCGATCCTGGCCGATTCGCGGATCCCGGTGGCCGACGTGGCCCGGCAGTTCCTCGGTCCGCTGGGGGCCCTCATGATGGTGGTGGGGGCCGTGCTGGCCACCGTCTCCAGCGCCAACGCCTCCATCCTGTCGGCCGCCCGGGTCAACTTCGCCATGGGCCGGGACCGGATCCTCACCAACTGGCTCAACGACGTCCACGGCCGGTTCCGGACGCCCTACCGGGCCATCCTGGTCACGGGCGGCGTGATCCTGGCGCTCATCGCGGCGGGCGTGGGCATCGAGACGCTGGCCGACGTGGCGAGCTTCACCTACCTGGTGACCTACGCCTGCGTCCACGTGGCGCTGGTGGTCATGCGCCGGGCCGATCCGCCGGAGTACGAGCCGTCCTTCCGCCTGCCCGATTTCGCCTATCCCACCCTCCCGATCGTAGGGCTCGTGTCCTGCCTGGTCATCGCCGCCACCATGCGGCCGGTGGTCCTGCTGCTGGGGAGCGGGATCATCGTGGTGGGGATCCTCTGGTTCCTGTTCTATTCCCGGGAGCGGGCCATCAAGCCCAGCCTGGTGGGCGAGGCGGTGGCCCCGTCGGGGGCCCGGCCCGCCGGCGCCGAGGAGCGCTACCGGGTGGTGGTGCCGGTGGCCAACCCCGCCACGGAGCGGTTCCTCCTGCGCCTGGCCGCCGAGGCCGCCCGGGATCGTGAGAACCCCGAGATCATCGCGGTGAACGTCATCGAGGTGCCGCCCCAGACCGCCCTGGACCAGGAGCTCCGGTTCGAGGAGGAGCGCGTCGAGATGCAGCGCGAGCTCCTGGAGAGCGCCCGGGAGGCCGCGGCCGAGCTGGGCGTGGGCCTCCGGACCCGGGCCATCGTGGGCCGGAACGCCGGCGACGTGGTGGTCGACGTGGTCCGGGAGGAGCGGGCGGACCAGGTGTTCGTGGGCTGGAGCGGAAAGCGGAGCCGTGCCCGCCACGTGCTGGGGAGCGCCATCGATCCCATCGTCACCCGGAGCGGTTGCGAGGTGACCCTGGTGAAGCCGGGCGCGGAGACGCCCTGCCGCGTGGTGGTCCTGGTGGGCGAGGGGCCCCATTCCGCGCTGGCGGTCCAGCGCGGCCGGGCCTTCGCCCGGGCCCGGGGCGTCGACCTGCTCCTGGCCAACGTCCAGTCTCCGGAGGTGGACGACCCGGACGGTCCGGAGAGCGTCGGCAGGGCGCTCATCCGGGGAGCGGCCGACGGCGTCGGGGTGGACCCGGCGGAGTACGAGGGCGTGGTCTGGCTGGGCGAGGACGTGACGGAGACGATTCTCGGGGAGCTCCGTCCCGACGACCTGGTCTGCGTGGGGGCCACCCGGAGCACGGCGCTCACCCAGGCGCTGTTCGGTTCCATCCCCGAGGAGATCGCGGGCCGGGCGGCCGGGACCATGGCCATCGTCCGGGGCCGGGAGTACCGCCCGCGCTCCCTGGTGGACGCGCTGGTGGAGCGGCTGGGAGGTTGAGGGCCGGGGGGCGGAGAGCCGCGTGCTGATCGACCGGTCCCGCGCCCTCTATCGGGAGCTCGAGGAGCGGCCGTGGACTTTCGCTGCCCTCCACGCCACCCAGCTCTTCCTCTTCTCCTTCGCCGCCCTGATCGCCGTGGGGACGGTGGGGTTCCTGGTCCTGCCGGGCCTCTACACGGGAGAGGGGCTCGGCTTCGTGGACGCGCTGTTCACCGCCACGAGCGCCGTCTGTGTGACGGGGCTGATCGTGGTGGACACGGCCACCTATTTCACGCCCCTGGGCCAGGCGTGGATCGCGCTGCTGATCCAGCTCGGCGGCCTGGGCGTGCTCACCTTCACCACCCTGGTCGTGGGGCTGCTCGGCCGGAGGGCGAGCCTGGGGATCACCCAGGCGGCCGGGGGCCACGCCACGGCCCTGAGCCACCTGGATCCCCGGGACCTGGTCCGGTACGTGGTGGCGGCCACCCTGACGTTCGAGGCCATCGGCGCGGCGAGCCTCTGGTGGGCGTGGCGGGGCGACTTCGGCGCCGTGAGGGCGATCTGGCCCGCCGTCTTCCACGCCATCTCGGCGTTCTGCAACGCCGGTTTCTCCATCTTCTCCGATTCCCTGGAGGGCTTCGCCGGACGGCCGTCGGTGGTGGGGATCGTCTCCGTCCTCGTGGTGCTGGGCGGGCTGGGCTTCATCGTGCTGGCGGACCTGAGGTCCCGGTGGGGCCGGTCGGAGGTGCGGCGGCTCAGCACCCACAGCCGCCTGGTCCTCACCGCGACGGCCGTCCTCCTGGGAGGAGCCACGGTCCTGTTCCTGGGCTTCGAGCTCTCCGGTCAGCTCCGCGAGATGGGCTGGGTGGATCGAATCTGGAACGCGTGGTTCATGGCGGTGACCCCCCGGACGGCGGGGTTCAACATCGTCGACTACGACGCCGTCACCAACCCCTCGCTCTTCCTCACGATCCTGCTCATGATGGTGGGTGGATCGCCGGGCTCCACGGCCGGAGGCTTCAAGACGACGACGGTGGCGCTGCTGGGCCTGGCCTTCGTCCAGCGGCTCCGGGGGAGGGAGCACGTCTCGGTGGCCGGCCGGACCGTGCCGCCGGAGACGATCCACCGGGCGGCCGCCCTCACGGTGGGCGGGCTCGTCCTCCTGGGGGTGGCGGTCTTCGTGCTCTCCACGGTGGAGCAGGTCGGGGCCGCCGACCGGGTGGACTTCCTCCGGCTGGTGTTCGAGGCCCACAGCGCCTTCGGGACGGTGGGTCTCTCCATGGGGGTGACCGACGCCCTCTCCTCGGCCGGTCGACTGGTGGTCGTGGCCCTCATGTACCTGGGACGGGTCGGTCCGCTGGCGGTGGCGTCGGCCATGGCCGTGGCCGTGGGGCGGAGGAAGGTGGAGTACCGGTACGCCCGGGAGGACGTGGTCATCGGATGAGGAGGAGAGCTCGGATGGGGAGGAGAGGATGAAGAGGTTCGTGGTCATCGGGCTCGGCAACTTCGGATCGTGGGTCGCCCGCGCCCTCTACTCCGGCGGACACGAGGTGATCGCCGTCGAGCGCCGGGGCGACCTGGTGGACCGCTACGCCGAGGGAGTGAGCCGGGGGGTGGTGGGCGACGCCACCGAGCGGAGCCTCCTGGAGGAGGTGGGGGCCGGCGACGCCGACGCGGCCATCATCAGCACCGGCGGGGACCTGGCGGCGAGCATCCTGGCCACCCAGGCCCTCACCGACCTGGGGGTGGAGGAGATCTACGTGAAGGTGACCAGCCGGGAGGCGGCCCGGGTCCTGGACACCCTGGGCGTCACCGAGACCATCTTCCCGGAGAAGGAGGTGGCCTATCGGCTGGCCCAGCGGCTGCCCTCGAAGACCGTCATGGAATACATTCCGCTGGCCGGCGGGCACTCGATCCAGGAGCTGGCCATTCCCGAGAGCTGGCTGGGACGGAGCCTCCGGGAGCTCTCCCTCCCTCAGGAGCACGGGATCCAGGTGGTGGCCCTCTACGACGTCCTCACCGACGACCTCGAGGTGGTCCCGGACCCGGACCAGCCCCTCAAGGACTCGGACATCGCCATCGTGGCCGGCTCCGACGAGGACATTGCCGCGGTGGTGGAGGAGGTGGGAGTGAGCTCGTCATGATCGCCTGACGGCGCTCCCGGGACGACGACTTCTCACCCACAAGGAGAACCGACGTGATCCCAGACTCCAATCGATCTTTTCCCGGACCGGTTTCCCTGGTGCTGGCGCTCCTGGTCTCCGCCGGCGGGTGCGCCACGGGCGGGGCGTCGGGAGGCACCGGGTCCGGCGAGGCCCCGGCCGGCGCGGACACCGCCTCCGGGGCGGTCCCGGCCGCCGCCGCGACGTACGCCGACCTGGACGCCACCCTCTGGGCACAGACCTCGGCCGAGTACCGGGGGACCGCCCTCCAGGCGTACCGGATGGCCCGGATCCAGCTGGACCGGGCCCTGGCCGATTCCACGTGGACGGCGGCCCCGGAGCAGGAGGAGCCGTACCGGGCCAAACGCCCCGCGGTGGTCCTGGACGTGGACGAGACGGTCCTGGACAACTCGGCCTACCAGGCCCGGCTCCTGCGCCGCGGCGGGAGCTTCAGCCCCGAGACCTGGGCCGCGTGGGTGCGGGAGGCCCGCGCGCCGGCCGTGCCGGGCGCCCTATCCTTCACCCGCTACGCCCACGAGCGGGGCGTCCGGGTGTTCTACGTCACCAACCGGGATCACGAGCTGGAGGAGGCCACCCGGGAGAACCTGCGCCGACTGGGCTTCCCCGTGGACACGGCCACCGACGTCCTGCTCCTGCGGGGCGAGCGTCCCGGGTGGGACGACAAGACCGAGCGACGGGCCCTGGTGGCCCGGGACCACCGGATACTGCTCCTGGTGGGCGACAACCTCCACGACTTCGCTCCGGCGGACCAGCCCGGCGCCTACGCCCGGACCGACCGCGTGGACGCGGCCGCCCCGCGGGAAGGGAGTCCCGTCCCCGGGGCCGGGCACTGGGGGGAGCGCTGGATCGCCCTCCCCAACCCGGTCTACGGCTCGTGGGAGGACGCCCTCTTCCCCGACGGCAGACCGTCGGCAGCGGAGGAACGCGCCGCGGAGAAGGTGAGGCGCCTGGACCCGCTGGCACCGGCCGACTCGGCGGGTGGGGGGTGAGGTGGGCCTGAGGCGGGGCTGAGAGCCACGGCACTAGACTCCGCGCCATCCGTGCCCCTCAGCCACCGAAAGATCTTCTCCTTCTGGGTCCCCCTGGCGGCGACCTGGGTGATGATGTCCGCCGAGGGTCCGTTCCTCTCGGCGGTCATCGCCCGGCTGGCCGACCCGGAGTTCAACCTGGGAGCCTGGGGGGTGGCCTTCGCCTTCGCCATCCTGGTGGAGGCGCCGGTGATCATGCTCATGAGCGCCGCCACGGCCCTGGTGGAGGACGCCGTGAGCTACCGCCGCTTCCGGGCGTTCGCCAACTGGCTGAACTTCGGGTCCACCCTGCTGCTGCTGGTCGTCCTCCTGCCCCCCGTCTACGAGTTCCTGGCCGGCCCGCTGCTGGGGCTCCCCGGCCCGGTGGCCGACCTCTCCCACCGGGCGCTCTGGTTCTTCCTCCCGTGGCCGGCGGCCATCGGGTACCGGCGCTTCGTCCAGGGCGTCCTCATCCGCTCGGGCCGGACGCGGCTGGTGGCCTACGGCACCGTGCTCCGCGTGATCGCCATGGCGTCGACGGCGGGCGCGCTGGCGGTGTGGAGCGACCTGCCCGGGGCGGCGGTGGGGGCGGGGGCTCTGGCCGTCGCGGTGTGCGTGGAGGCGGCGGCGGCCCGGCGGATGGCCCGGAGGACCATCGCGGAGCTCCTGGACGGAGCCGACGGCGGGCCGGCGGCGCGCCGTCGCGATCCGGGGGAGGCCTCGGAGCACGGCTCGCCGCCCGGGGCCGGGCCCGTGGAGACGGGCCCCGGTGCACCCGCCGGAGAACCCGCGCCCGAGGTGGGCGAGGATCTCGACTACCGGGCGATCGCCAGGTTCTACTTCCCCCTGGCCCTGACCTCGCTGCTGGCCCTGGTGGTCCACCCGCTCCTCACCTTCTTCATGGGCCGGGCGCCCTCGCCGGTGGAGTCGCTGGCCGTGTTCCCCGTGGTGGGCGCCCTGTCGTTCGTCTTCCGCTCCCTCGGCCTGGCCTATCAGGACGCGGCCATCGCCCTGCTCGGGGAGAGAGGGCGGAACTTCCCTGAGCTGGGCCGCTTCGCCGCCTGGCTCGGTGCCGCCACCTCGGCGGTGCTGGGGGCGGTGGTCTTCGTCGAGCCCCTGGCCGACCTCTGGTTCATCACCGTCTCCGGTCTGGAGCCGGCCCTGGCCGAGTTCGCCCTCACTCCCGCCCGGATCCTGGTGCCGCTCCCCGCCCTCACGGTGGCCTTCTCCCTCCAGCGGGCCGTCCTCATGAAGGGCCGGACCACCCGGCCCATCACCGTGGCCACGGCGGTGGAGGTCGCCGTGGTGGCGCTCACCTTCCCCGTCCTGGGCTGGGGCCTTGGGATGGTGGGCGCCACGGCCGCATTCGCGGCGTTCCTCGCCGGCCGGACCGCGTCGAACCTGTACCTGGTGCCGCGCTGTCGGCGGGTGCTGGACGCCGGCGCCCGATGACGGCCCTGGCGCGGGGCTCAACGTCTCGTGAGAGCTGACTGTTATCCGAACACGAGACGACTCCGGCCGACCGGCTCGCCCGCCCCGGGCTTCCGGCGGCCGCACCCGCTGATGAACTGGAGGAGTAGATGTCGGCCCGATGGTCCCGTACGGCGACGGCCGTCGCCTTCGCCCTGGCATTCGCCCTGACCGCGGTCGCCGGGCCCGTGGCGCTGGCGGCCCAGGAGGCCGGCGCCGACGACGGCGCGCTCCGGGGCCCGGCCACCGAGATCGGGCTCACCCTGGGCGCGGTGGCACCCCTGGGGACCGTGGCACGGGTGGAGGAGGGCGCCTCGCTGGGCCTGTCCAGCTCGTTCGCCGCTGGCGCGGGGGTGACCCGCTGGCTGGACGGCCGGTGGGGCCTGGCCGCCGACGGGCTCTGGGCCACGGGAGGGCCGGACGTGACCCGGGCGCCGGCGGACGGTCCGGGCTCTCCGGGGTCCGGAGGCGGGGAGGACGATCGGGCCGACGCCGCCGGCGCCACCTACCTGACGGCCACGGCCCGGGTCCTGTACCGGCTGCCGTCCCTCTCCGGCGTGGTGGAGCCCCAGTTCGGGATGGGCCTGGGAATCCGCCACCTGACTATGGACGAGACGGAGAGCTTCGGATCGGTGAGCGAGACGGATCCGGCGGCCGTGCTCTCCGGTGCCGTCCGGTCCCCGATCTCGGGACGGGCGGCCGTCACGGTGGAGCTCCGGGACATGCTCTCCTTCGCCGGCGGAGGAGAGGCGGGCGAGGGCGGGAGCCTCCAGAACGACGTGATCGTCCTCGTGGGAGTGAGGGTCCGGCCATGAGGGACGGGACGCGGGGAACCGGGATCGCGCTGTTCGTGGCCGCCTGGGCCCTGGGCGTGGCCGCTCCGCCGGCCGCCGCGCAGGAGGAGGGCCGGGACCGGACGACGCCGGACGTCCGTCCGGAGGGAGCGCGGGAGGCCCGCCGGGTCACCCTGGAGGAGGCCGTGGAGATCGGCCTCCGGCGGAATCCGGCCCTGGAGCAGTCCCGGAGCCAGCTCAGCACCGCGCGCTACGAGCGGCTCAACGCGGTGGGCGCGTTCCTGCCCAGCCTGTCGCTGGGCTACGGGTACTCCGACGCCAGCACCGGCCGGCTCGATCCCACGGGCCAGGCCATCACCCGGACCAGCATGAGCGCCCAGCTCCGGGGGAGCGTGACGCTCTTCGACGGAATGCGGCGGTTCCACGAGCTGGACCGGGCGGAGAAGAACGTGGAGGCCCAGTCCGCGACCCAGAGACAGCGGCGGTACGAGACGATCCTGAACATCAAGACCTCCTACTACAACGCCGTGGCGGCACACGAGCGGGTGGAGGTGGAGCGGGCCCGGGTGGAGCGTCAGGAGGAGCAGCTGGGCTTCGTCCGGCAGCAGATCCGGCTGGGGCAGGCCACCCGGTCCGACAGCCTCCGCTCCCGGGTGGACCTGAACGACGCCCGCCTGGCGCTGCTCAACGCCCGAAACTCGGCCCGGACCGCCGAATACCAGCTCGCCGAGGCCATGGGGGTCGGCGAGCTCATGTCCCCCGTGGAGGAGGCCTCCCTGGCCGTCGACACCCTCCCGCAGGGGCGGGAGCAGCTCATGCGCATGGCCCTGGAGGGCGCGCCCTCGGTCCGGAGCGCCCGGCTGAACGCCGAGTCGGCCGAGGAGGGCGTGGCCAGCGCCCGCTCCTCCTATCTCCCCTCCCTGAGCCTCTCGGGAGGGTGGGCGTGGCAGAACCAGCAGTTCCCGCCCACCAACCGGAGCTGGTCGTTCTCCCTGTCGGGGAGCCTCCCCATCTTCAACGGCTTCCAGCGGGAGACCTCGGTGGCCCGTGCGCGGGTCCAGGCCGACGCCGCCCGGGCGCAGGCCCGGGCCGCGGAGCTGGCCGTCCGGACCGACGTGGACGACGCGCTGGGTCAGATCCAGACGGCCCGGGCGGGGATCGACCTGGCCCGGGAGAGCCTGGAGCTGAGCGAGGAGGACCTCCGGGTGACCCGCCAGCGCTACCAGATGGGGGTGGCCACCATCCTGGACCTGCGGGCGGCCGAGATCACCCTCCGGCAGGCGCAGGTGGACCTGATCCGCCGGCGCTTCGATCACGCGGTGGGCGTGGCCCGCCTGGAGTCCATCCTGGGGACCGACCTCCGGGAGTCCGAACGACCTGCCCCGAACGCCGATGTGGAGTGAACCGATGACCACCGATCCCCACCTTTCCTCGAGCTGGATCGTCGCGGCCGTCGCCGCCACGGCCGTGGTCGCCGGCTGCGGCTCCGGATCGGCCAGCGAGGGCGAGCCGGTCCTCCAGTCCGTGAGCGTCGAGCGGCGGACCGTGGAGAAGAGCGTCGAGGCCACCGGGAAGATCGAGCCCATCAAGACGGTGGAGGTGAAGTCCCTGGCGTCCGGGGAGATCCTGGAGATGGTCGTGGACCTGGGGGACCGGGTCCAGCGGGGCGAGCTCCTCCTCCGCATCGACCCCCGGGACGTCCAGAACGAGCTGGAGCAGGCCCAGGCCGACCTCCAGCAGGCCGAGGCGCAGCTGAAGGTGGCCAGCAGCCGGCTCGAGCGGGCCCAGGCGCTCCGGGATTCGGGGGTGGTGACCCAGCAGGAGCTGGAGACCGCCATCCTGGAGCACGCCAACGCCCAGTCCTCGCACCAGCGGGCCCGGTCCCGGCTGGAGCTGGCGCGGGAGCGCCGGGAGGACGCCACCATCAACGCGCCCATCACCGGGACGGTCATCGAGAAGCTGGTGGAGGAGGGCCAGGCCATCACCTCCACCAACAGCGTCACCGGCGGCACCGTGCTCCTCCGCATGGCCGACCTCTCCGACGTGCAGGTCCGGACGCTGGTGGACGAGTCGGACATCGGCGGCATCCAGCCGGGGATGCCCGCCTCCATCAGCGTGGAGGCCTTCCCCGACCAGCAGTTCTCCGGCGAGGTGCTCAAGATCGAGCCCCAGGCCACGGTGGAGCAGAACGTGACCATGTTCGCCGTGCTGACCCGGATCGGGAACGAGGGCGGGCGGCTCAAGCCCGGGATGAACGGCGACGTGGAGATCGTGCTGGGCCGGGAGGAGAACGTGCTGGCCATCCCGAACACGGGCATCAAGATGCCGGGGGAGGCCCGGCAGCTCGTCCAGGCCCTGGGGATGGACGAGAGCCTCCTGGACGCCCCGGCCCCGGCCCTGGCGAGCGCCGACGGGGGTGGATCGGACGTACCGGGCTCGGCCGGATCGGAGGGGGGCGCGGCCGACGGTTCCGGCCAGGAGGAGGCCGGGGGCGACGACGAGATCCCCACCCCGGAGGAGATCCGGGACATGTCCCAGGAGGAGCGCCGAGAGGCCTTCCAGGAGCTCTCCGACGAGCAGCGCCGTCAGCTGATGCAGCGGATGCGAGCCGCCGGCGGCTTCGGGGGTCCGGGAGGAGGAGACCAGGCTCGCCGGGCCGCCGATTCCGGCGAGCCCCGGAAGGCCTTCGTCTTCCGGCGGGGAGAGGACGGGGCGCTCACCGTCGAGCCCGTGACCATCGGCCTCACGAGCTGGGAGTACACGGAGATCGTGGACGGCCTCGAGGAGGGCGAGAGCGTGCTCCAGGTCCCCCTGGCGCTGGTGCAGCAGCAGGAGCTGCTGCAGCGCTTCCGGGACCGGAGCGGCGTGCCCGGCATGGGCGGAGGCTGAGCCGCCGGAGCCGGGGCGACGGGGGAGAGGGGGGAACCGACGATGGTCATCGTAGAGGTGCTCCGGGTGGCGCTGGACGCCATCCGGACGAACAAGCTCCGGACGGCCCTCACCATGCTGGGCATCGTCATCGGCATCGCCGCGGTGATCACCATGGTGGCGCTGGGCGAGGGGGCCCAGCGCGCGGTGCAGGCGCAGATCGAGAGCCTGGGGACGCGGGTCCTCACCGTCCGGGCCGGCTCGGGCTGGTTCAGCCGGGGCGGCCGGAGCGACGCGGTCTTCATCACCGCCGAGGAGGCGGAGGCGGTGTCGCGACGTTCCACCGCCGTGGGCGCCGTGGCTCCCGAGCTCCAGGACAGCTATCAGCTGGAGTTCGGCCGGGCCAACGGGAACTTCCGCGTGGTGGGCACGAGCCCCGCCTTCCCCGAGGTGAACGGCTTCGAGGTCCAGCTCGGGCGCTTCTTCGACACCCAGGAGAACCAGGGCCGCCGGCGGGTGGCGGTGCTGGGGGGCGCCGTTCCGGGCGCCCTGGGCCGCGAGGCCGTGGAGCTGGTGGGCCGTCGGGTCTCCATCCGGAACATCCCCTTCGAGGTCGTCGGCGTCCTCGAGGAGAAGGGCGGGAGCGGCTTCTTCAGCCAGGACGACCAGGTCTTCGTGCCGGTGAAGACGGCCCAGTTCCGGCTCATGGGCAGCGACCGCCTGAGCGCGTTCAACGTGAAGGTGGCCGACGAGGCCTCCCTGGACGTGGCCACCATGCAGATCGAGGAGGTCCTCCGGCAGGAGCACCGCCTCCGGCCCGGCGAGGAGAACGACTTCTGGATCCAGAACCGGGCGGATCTCATGGGCACCATGCAGGAGACCACCCAGACCTTCACCTATCTGCTGGGCGGCATCGCCGCGGTGAGCCTCCTGGTGGGCGGCATCGGCATCATGAACATCATGCTGGTCTCGGTCACCGAGCGGACCCGGGAGATCGGCCTCCGGAAGGCCCTGGGCGCGCGCCGCCGGGACGTGCTGCTGCAGTTCCTGGTGGAAGCCCTGGCCCTGTGCATCGGCGGCGGGATCCTGGGGATCCTCCTGGGCGCCGGTGCGGCCCGCGCCTTCTCGTCCTTCGCCGGCTGGAACACCGCGGTGTCGGTCGAGGCGGTGCTCCTGGCGGTGCTCTTCTCGGCGGCGGTGGGGCTGTTCTTCGGCCTCTGGCCCGCCCGCCGCGCGGCGGGGCTGGACCCCATCGACGCCCTGCGCTACGAGTAGGGCACCTCCGTCAGGCCAGGAGCGTGGCCACCAGCCCCGACAGCACGATGCCGTCGAAGGTGCCGGCGCCGCCGATGCTCACCACCCCCGAGCCCAGCTCGTGGATCTCTCCCAGATGGAACAGGTCCGCTCCCACCAGGGGCCCGGCCACCCCGGCCACGAACGCCACGGGGGGACCGTGGGCGGGCGCCAGGAGCAGGGCGCAGAGGGCCGCGGTCACCGGCGGCACCAGGGCCGGGATGGAGAGCCCGACGCCCTTCACCGGCCGGGCCAGGTGCCAGCAGACCAGGACGTTCACGCCGGCCGCCACCGCCGTGGCGGCCAGGGCACCGCCTCCCTCGCCGGCGAGCCGCGCCACCTGATAGACGGCCAGGCCGGCGGGGATCAGGCAGCCCCCCAGGTTCACCGCCAGCAGGACGTGCGTCCGCCGACGGACCAGGCGGGGCATCATCCGCCCCAATCCGAAGAGCCCGGACGAGGCCACCTCCACCGTCTCCTCCCGGGGGATCCTGCGGACGGGCACGTTGACGGCGCCCCCGAGGAAAATCCCCATGGCCACCAGGAGCGCGGCCTCGGGGCTCAGGCCCAGCTGGGAGAGGGCCGCCAGGGTCAGGTTCGCCAGGAAGAAGGGCACCAGGAGCAACAGCCCGGCGAAGAGCGCCAGGGCGGAACACCCGGGCGGGATCCCGATTCCGGCGTCTCTTCGGCTCATGGCAGCGCATCCTCCGGCAGGCCGCACGTTCGTCCGGGAGAGGGGCGACGGGGGTCCACGCTTCGGCTCGTCCCGTCATCGCCCATCGAGCTCTAGCGACCCCCCATCAACCTTCCATCAACTCTCAACCAACACGTTTCCGGTGGAACGTCAACAAGCGAGGGCCGTTGAGAGCGCGTGGCGTTGACGCTCCCGCGGAGGCGCGGCCCGGGAGGTCGGGTCCGCCGGCCACCGCAGCGGATCGCTGCTGGACCCGACTGCCGCCGCGCCGGGTTGCTCTGCCGGCGTGGATGGAGTTGAATTGGATCCAGGAGCGCAGTCCACGTGGCGGTGGGAGATGCCCCGGGGCTCGGGCTGCGGGGCCCGGGTGATCGTACCGACCGGAGGGAGAAGGCGGATGAAGCGTCTACGACGAACGACCGGCGTCCTGACGGCCGTGGCCGCCCTGTGGGGGATCGGGCCGGCGACGGGCGCGTCCCCCGCCGCACCGCCTGCCGAGGGAGCGTCGGCGGCCGAGGCCGCGAGGGCGCCGACGGAAGCCGACACGGATCCGGTCCCCACCCGCGTGGTGATCCGGGTGACCGCCAGCGACGCCAAGGTCATCGGGAGCGGCGTCGGCGGCGCCCGGGTGACGATCCGCCACCGTGAGACCGGCGAGGTGCTGGCCCAGGGGGTCCAGGAGGGATCCACGGGGAGCACCGAGCGGATCATGGAGCGGCCCCGGGAGCGGGGCGCCACGGTCTACGACACCGAGGGGACGGCTGCCTTCCGGGCCACCCTGGACCTGGACGGGCCCACGCCGGTGGAGATCAGCGCCCGGGGTCCCCTGGGCACGCACCACGCCGAGCAGACGGCGTCGGTCAGCATGGTGCTGCTCCCCGGCCAGCACGTGGAGGGCGAGGGGGTGGTCCTCACCCTCCACGGCTTCACCGTGGAGGTCCTGGAGCCCGCCGCGGCCACGGCCGTGGCCGCCGGCCGGGAGCTGGCCGTGACCGTCCGGATCACCATGCTCTGCGGCTGTCCCACCGAACCCGGCGGGATGTGGGACGCCCGCCGGATCGACCGGACCGCCCGTCTGATGGACGGATCGGGAGGGGTCGTGGCCGAGACGGAGCTGGAGTTCACCGGGGAGAGCAGCACCTACCGGGGGACGCTCACGGCCCCGGAGCCCGGCGCCTACACGCTCCTGGTGACGGCGGCCGACGCCGGGCGGGCGAACGTCGGCACGGTCCGACGGACGGTGGTGGTGGAGTAGCGAGCCCGACCGGGGTAGCGACGGACCGGGCTGCACGCCGGCGCTTCCACGAGCGGCTTCCTCGCTCCCCCTCAGCCTTCCCGGGACCGGGGCCAGCGCACCGGGATCGGCTCGCCGAGCTCGACCCGCTCACCGCCCGCGTCCACCCGGCAGCGCCGGGCCAGCACGCGCACGCCGCGGTCCCGGGCGTCCGCCAGGGCGCTGGCGAAGTCGGGGTCGATGGAGGCCGCCGCCATCACCGCACGGGCGTCGTCGCGCTGGACCAGGAAGAGCACCGCGCACTCCCGCTCCCCGGAGGCGGCCAGCTCGCCGAGCTCGGTGACGTGACGGGTCCCCCGTGCGGTGACCGCGTCGGGGAAGAGCCCCAGGCCGTCCTCCACCAGGGTGACGCTCTTCACCTCCAGGACCAGGCGGGCGGGGCCGCCGGCTGATTCCCGGGCGAGGGATCCTCCCTGCTCCGCCGCCGGCCCCCGCTCCAGCACGAAGTCGAAGCGGGAGGCTCCCAGCGTGACCTCGGCCGCGTGGAGGCTCCAGCCCGCGAGCTCCGGGAGGCCCTCCCGCCGTAGCGTCCGCTCCACGAGCCGGTTCGGCAGCGTGGTGTCGACGGAGACCCATCCTCCGCCCCCGGAGCTCTCCACCAGGACTGCGGTCCAGTCGGTCTTCCGGGTGGGGGACGACGCGGGCCGGAGCCGCATCCGGGCCTCCGGCACCAGGAGCTCCTCCAGCCTGCCGGGGTCGGGGAGGTGGGCCTCCACCACGCCGGAGTCCTCCAGCCGGCAGCGCACCAGGAAGCGGTTGGGCCGCTCGACGAAGCGGGCCGGGGCCAGCGGGCCCCGGAGGGAGACGGAGCTCAAGGGTTCACGGGCGGGGCGGGGGGCGCTCGGAGCTCGCCTGGCGCCGGAGTCGGGGGCCGCCGGCCCCCGTCAGGTCGTTCAGGCGTTGCCGCCCCCGGCGCCGTTCTCCGACAGGCGCCCCTTCATCCAGGCGATCTGTCCGCCCGCCAGGAGCACCTCCACCTGCCGCTCGGACAGGTCGTGGAGGCCGGTGACGGTCTCGCCTTTCGTGACGTTCTCGACCTCCACCGTGCCGTCGCCCGAGCGCAGGGCCTCGTGGATGCCGGTCACCCGGACCACGTCGCCCTCCTCGAAGCGCGCGTAGTCGGAGTCGTCGACGAAGGTCAGGGGCAGGACGCCGAAGTTCACCAGGTTCTGCCAGTGGATCCGGGCGTAGTCCCTGGCCACCACCAGCCGCAGGCCCAGGTAGCGGGGGGCCAGCGCGGCGTGCTCCCGGCTGGAGCCCTGCCCGTAGTTGCTCCCGCCGATGACGGCGTGGCCGCCCTCGTCGCGAACGGCCATGGCCTTGTCGTAGTAGTTCGGGTCCACCACGTCGAAGGCGAACTTGGAGATCTCCGGGATGTTGCTCCGGTAGGGGAGCACCTCGGTGCCCGCCCGGAGGATCTCGTCGGTGGAGATGTCGTCCTCGGCCACGAAGTTCACCGGGACCTCCAGCTCGTCGGGCACCGGCTCGATCTCGGGGAGCGAGTGGATGTTCGGGCCCTTCCGGAGCTCCACCTCCCGCGACTCCTCCGGCCGGGGCGGCGGGCTCAGGGAGTCCGTGTTGACGATGGGGTCGTCGGGGTCCTGGATCCGGGGATAGCTCATCCCGAAGAGCTCCTCCATGTCCCGGGGATCGGTGATCTCGCCGGTGAGGGCCGAGGCCGCCGCCGTCTCGGGGCTCACCAGGAAGACCCGGTCCTCCCTGGTCCCCGACCGGTCGGGGAAGTTCCGGGGTACCGTCCGCAGGCTGTTGGTGTCGCTGGCCGGCGCCTGTCCCATCCCGATGCAGCCGTTGCAGCCGGCCTGGTGGATCCGAGCGCCGGAGTGGATCAGGCTCAGCAGGTGGTCGTCCCGGTCCAGGTTCTCCAGGATCTGCCGGGAGGTGGGGTTCACGTCGAAGGAGACGCTCTCGTGGACCTGCCGGTCCCGGACCATCTCCGCCGCCACGGCGAAGTCCCGGTAGCCCGGGTTCGCCGAGGAGCCCACGTAGGCCTGGGAGATGGGCTTACCGGCCACCTCCCGGACGGGCACCACGTTCCCCGGGCTGGAGGGCAGGGCGATGAGCGGCTCCAGCTCCGAGAGATCGATCTGCTCGTGGACGTCGTAGGTGGCGTCGGGGTCGGCGGTGATCTCCGTCCAGTCCTCCTCCCGGCCCTGGGCCCGGAGGAAGCGCCTCACCTCGTCGTCGGACGGGAAGACGGTGGTGGTGGCGCCCAGCTCCGTGCCCATGTTGGCGATCACGTGCCGGTCCATGCAGGAGAGGGCGTCCAGGCCGGGGCCGTAGTACTCGATGATCCGATTCACCGCGCCGTCCACGTCGTGGCGGCGGAGCATCTCCAGGATCACGTCCTTGGCGCTCACCCAGTCGGGGAGCTCGCCGGTGACCTCCACGCCCCAGATCTCGGGCATCTTGAAGTAGTAGGGCTCGCCGGCCATGGCCATGGCCACGTCCATGCCCCCCGAGCCGATGGCCAGCATGCCGATGGCGCCGGCGGCCGGCGTGTGGCTGTCCGAGCCCACCATGCTCTTGCCGGGCACCCCGAACCGCTCCTGGTGCACCGGGTGGCTCACGCCGTTGCCCGGCCGGCTGTACCAGGCGCCGAACTTCTTGCAGGCGCTCTGGAGAAAGATGTGGTCGTCGGGGTTCTTGCTGTCCTCCTGGATCAGGTTGTGGTCCACGTACTGGGCCGAGAGCTCGGTCTTCACCCGGTCCAGGTCCATGGCCTCCAGCTCCAGCATGACCAGGGTCCCCGTGGCGTCCTGGGTGAGGGTCTGGTCCATCCGGATGGCGATCTCCTCGCCGGGGGTCATCTCCCCCTCGATCAGATGGGACTCGATCAGCTTCTCGGCGACGTTCTGACCCATGGGCCTCGGCTGGCGTTCGGGTGGTCGGCTCGTGGCGGTGATGGGGACGGGGGGCGCGCCGGGGTCAGCGGTCAGCCGGAACGGCCGCCCGTCCGCGCCCGTTCAGGGCGTGCAGGGTCCGTACCGCCCCTCGGGAGGCGGAGAGGTCTCCCCGGAGGTCTCCCCGGCGGCGCCGCGGATCAGAAGTCCACGGGCCGGAGGTAGGACACGCCGATGGCGGCGTCGGTGAGGACGGCGGAGGTGGGGAGGTGGCGCTTCCAGTGGGTGCTCTCCAGGCGACCGTGGACGATCTCCACCACCCGGGCCTCGAAGCCCGCCTCCGTCAGGGCGTCGGGGCCGTGTCCCGAGAGCAGGTGGTGCAGGATCAGGTCGGCCTCCCGGTAGGTCACCCCCAGCTCCTCCTCGTCGGTCTGGTCGGGCTCGAGCTCGGCGCTGGGCGGGCGCTCCACGATCTCCTCGGGCACCCCCAGGTGGCGCGCCAGGGTCCAGACCTGGCTCTTGTACAGGTCGCCCAGGGGGTTGATGGGCGGGGCGTCGTCGGCGTGCCAGGTGAAGTAGCCCAGGAGCCGCTCGGACTTGTTACCCGTGCCCAGGGGGATCGCCTCCAGCGCCTTGGACCGGTCGAAGAGGACCGTCATCCGGAGGCGCGCCGTCAGGTTCCCCCGCCGGAGCGGGCTCATCTCCCCGCCGATGGAGCGGACCAGCGCCTCCACCGGCTCCTCCAGCCCCACCGTCGCCGACCCGATCCCCAGCTCCTGGACCACCCGCCGGGCGTGGCGGCCGCTGGCCCCGGTGGTGGGTCCCGCCGGCATGAGGAGCGCCGTCACCGCCTCCGGCCCGAAGGCCCGGGCGGCCAGGTGGGCCGTGACGGCGGAGTCCACGCCGCCGGAGAGCGCCACCACCGCCCGCCCGAACCCCCGGCCCTCCATGGCCTCCTGCCGGAGGAACTCCACCAGCCACCGCTCCACCAGGTCGGCGTCGATGGCCAGGGGCGATCGGTCGTCCGGATCGGGGGCCGCGGCGGGATCGGGCCCGTCGGTGGTCGAAGGATCCTCGCCGGCTTCCGGCGACGGCTCGGCGGAGGACGGCCCCGGCTCTTCCGTTCCCTCCGCCGGGAATGGGGCCCCGCGGATCCGGGGGAGGGAGCGGCGGAGGTCCTCCAGGAGGGGGGAGCGGGCCCGGGCCCGGTCCAGGGCCTCCAGGTCCAGGCGGACGGCTCGGAGATCCTCCTGCCAGAGGGGCGACCGGGCCAGCTCGGTCCCGTCCGGCCCCGTCACCCCGGCGCCGCCGGCGAAGGCCTTGCCGCCCTCGAAGCCCACCATCTGGCTCACAGCCACGTACACGCCATGCTCCTCGGCGGCGGCCCGGGCCACGCGGCGCCACTTCCCGACGGAGGCGGGCTCGCCCCCGCCGGTCCCCTCGGGCCCCCGGGCGGGGGCCGCCGAGGGCACCAGCAGCACCTCCGCGCCGTCCAGGGCGGCCATGGCCGTGGAGAGCCCGTGGAAGAGGTCCTCGCACACCAGCATCGCCGCCCGTCCCCACCGGGTGTCGAAGGCCCGGATCTCCCGTCCGGCCTCCAGGAATCGCGCCTCCCGGAAGAGCCCGTAGGTGGGGAGGAAGACCTTCCGGTGGACGTGGCGGATCCCCGGATCGGATCCGCCGAGCTGGGCGTACATGGCGCTGTTCCAGGCCCGGTGGGCGCGGCGCTCGTAGAAGCCCAGGGCCACGTCCAGGGGCTCCTCTTCCCCCCAGGTCTCGGCGTGGATCCGGCGCAGGGCCCGGAACAGCTCCCCGGCCGTCCACGCCAGCTCCTCCACGCCCCCCTCCAGGTCGTACCCGGTGAGGGACGCCTCGGGCAGGAGCAGGAGCTCCGGACGGGGCGTGGCCTCCTTTGCCCGCCGGAGCGTTCGGGCGATACTCTCCAGACTGGCGGCCGGATCGGCCTTGACGGGCCGGAACTGCGTGACGGCGAGATCCAGGGGCATGGCCATGGAGGGCAGGAGCGAAGTGACTGTCGACGACGGGCCGACCTCGAGCGTCCGCGGTTCGCTGCCGGGCGTCCGTCGTTCCCCGGCGACCGCCCGCGCTTCGTGGGACTGCACGCTCCGTTCCCTCGATCCCCGACCCGACGGCGCGCGTCGGGAACGGAGGGGCGCGTGGAGCTGAGCCCGGGCTTCGACGGCGTGGCCCGGGGATTCCTGGTCGTCCTCCTGGGGGGACTCCCCTGGCTCGCCATCGTGGGGATGCCCGACGACGAGGAGGCCCTGAGCCTCGTGGGCTCCCGACGGGCCCTGTACCTCTCCACGGCGCTGTCCCTGGCCATCCTCGCCGCCGTCACCTGGGCCGTGGGCGCCTGGAGGGGGGTGGCGGCGCCGGAGCTGGGATGGCGGGCGGGTCCCACGGCGACCCTGGCGGCCTGGGCCGTGGCGGCCACGGCGGGCGGGCTCGCCGCGGTCTGGGCCGTGAGTCGGATCGGCCGGGCCCTGGGAGCCCGGGAGAGCCCCCTGGTCCGGCTCCTGATCCCGGTGACCCGGGAGGACCGGTGGAACTTCGTCATGCTGTCCGCCGCCGCGGGGGTCTTCGAGGAGTTCGTGTTCCGGGGCTATCTCCTCCACGGCCTGGCCGAGTGGACCGGGATGCCCTGGATCGCCGCCGCCGTGACGGCGGTGGCCTTCGGTGTGGGCCACGGGTATCAGCGGGCCCTCGGGGTCGTCCGCGCGTCGGTCCTGGGGTTCGTGCTGGCCGTCCCGGTGGTGCTCACCGGGAGCCTGTATCCGGCCGTGGTGGCCCACTTCTGGATCAACGTGATCATCGGACTGGGAGGATGGAGGTGGCTCATCGAGACCGACGGACCCGAGGGGCCCGACGAGCCCGCCGTGCCCCTGGGCGACGTATGACGGGTCGGCCGGCCCCTCGGGCGCTCGGCCTCCTCGTGGCCCTGCTGCTCCTGGCCTCCGGCCCGTGGCTCCCGGGCGCGGACCGGGTCCGGGCTCAGGAGGTGGGCTACGAGTGGGAGGACGGGGTCTCCGGCCTGGCCGTGGCCGGCTTCCGGATTGCGCCCGACCTGTCGCCGCGGGACTCGGGCTTCGAGCTGTTCAACGCCAGGGTCCGATATGCCGGGAGCGTGGCGCCGGGGATCGAGTATCGGTTCCAGGCGGGGGGCGGTCAGGAGCTGTCGGGAGTGGAGCTCCTGGACGCCCGGCTCACACTCCCCATCGATCCCGGGCTCCGTCTGAGCGTGGGGCAGTTCAAGGCGCCCTTCAGCGAGGAGGCCCTCCGAACCCGCGGCCAGGTCAACCTGGTCCGGCGGAGCCAGGCGGTCACGGAGCTGGCGCCGGGTCGGCAGGTCGGGATGGAGGTCGCCGGCGCGTTCCTGGAGGATCGACTGACCTACAGGACCGGCATCTTCAACGGCGACGGCCGCACGTCCCGGAATCCCGGCGGAGGGCTCTTCTGGGCGGGCCGGGTGGCCTACAACAGCGTCGGCCCGGCCGAGTTCTACGACGACCTGGTGGTCCAGGTGGGAGTGAGCGCCGCCGCCTCCAGCGACAGCATCGTACAGCCCGGCGTCGTGCCGCCGCTGCCCGACGGGGCGAGCTCCGGGTCCGGCCCGGACGATCCGGTCTTCCTCGGCCACAGGTTCCTGCTCGGGGCGGACGCCCGGGTCACGTTCCGGGGAGCCCATCTCCGGGGGGAGTACCTGCGGGGGGAGTTCCGTCCCGACGCCGGGCAGGACGCCGTCGGCGAGGGCTGGTACGCCGAGGCGGGCTACAGCGCGTGGGGGGCGCTGGACCTGCTGGCCCGGTGGGACAGCTACCGGCCGCCGGCTTCGGAGCGGCGGAGCTTCGTGGTGCTCGGCAGCAACCTGTGGGTCGGGATGGAGAGCCGCCTGGGCTTCCACCTCGCCCTCCAGACCGAGGGGCCGGGCCTCCCCCCTCCCTCGCCTCCGGGGGCGGCGCCGCGGCCCGTTCCCGGGGGACTGGTGGACGGGCAGGCCATCGTCCGCCTGCAGGTGGGCTTCTGAGCCTCAGCCCTCCTCGTCGCTCCGCCCCTGGTGGCGGATGGTGGTGCCCCGGACCATGAAGACCACGTCCTCGCCGATGTTCACGGCGTGGTCGGCGATTCGCTCCACGTTCCGGCTGATGAGGATCACCTGGAGGCACGCCGAGATGTCGTGGTCCAGCATGTGGGTGAGCACCACCCGGAACAGCGACTCGTGGAGGGCGTCCACCCGGTCGTCCCGGGCTCCCAGCTCGCCGGCCCGCTCCGCGTTGAGCTGGACGAAGTCGTCCAGGGCGTCCCGCAGCATGTCCCGGGCGCGGCGTCCCATCTCCTCGAGCTGAGGGGGGATGGGCGGGCGGTCGGGCTGCTCCCGGAGGCGGATCACGGCCTCGGCGATGTTCACCGCGTGATCGCCGATCCGCTCCAGGTCGTTGTTGATCTTGAGGATGGTGACGATCATCCGGAGATCGCCAGCCATGGGCTGATGGAGGGCCAGCAGCTCGATGCCCTTCTCCTCGATGGCCACCTCCGCCTCGTCGATGGCCTCGTCGCGCCGGATGATTTCCTCCGGATCCTCCTCCCGCGATCCGGTGGCCAGCAGGACGGCGGCCTCCATCTGCCGCTCCACCCGGTGGGACATGTCCAGGAGGTCCTGCTTCAGCTCGTCCAGCCGCTCGTCGAAGTGTTTCTGGGGCATCAGCCGAACCGTCCCGTGATGTACTGCTCGGTGCGCTTCTCCCCGGGATTGGTGAAGAGCCGGTCCGTGTCCCCGTACTCGACGAGCTCGCCCATGTACAGGAACGCCGTGTAGTCGCTGACCCGGGCGGCCTGCTGCATGTTGTGGGTCACGATGACGATGGTGAAGTTCTCCTTCAGGTCGCCGATCAGGTCCTCGATCCGGCCCGTGGCGATGGGATCCAGGGCCGAGGCCGGCTCGTCCATGAGCAGGATCTCGGGCTCCACGGCCAGGGCCCGGGCGATGCACACCCGCTGCTGCTGTCCCCCCGAGAGGGCCAGGGCGCTCTCGTGGAGCCGGTCCTTCACCTCGTCCCACAGGGCGGCCCGGCGCAGGGACACCTCCACCCGCTCCTCGATGTCCCCCCGGTAGCCGTTCACCTTCAGGCCGAAGGCGATGTTGTCGTAGATGGACTTGGGGAACGGGTTCGGCTTCTGGAAGACCATGCCGATGCGGCGCCGGACCTCCACCGGGTCCACCTCCGGATCGTACAGGTTCTTCCCGTGGAAGAGGATCTCGCCGGAGACCCGGGCCGCCGGTATCAGGTCGTTCATCCGGTTGAGGCAGCGGAGGAAGGTGCTCTTGCCGCAGCCGGACGGACCGATGAACGCCACCACCCGGTTCCTGGGGATCCGGAGGGAGATGTCCTCCACCGCCGGGTCGTCGCCGTAGTGGACCTGGAGCTCCCGGGTCTCCAGGGCCGGGTTCGAGGTGCTCGCCGGGTCGACGTAGCCCCTTCCCCCGGAGGTCCGCGTCGCGCCGGGCGGATCCAGGACCCGGGCCTCGTCGCTCCCTGCGGCCGATCCGTTCGGGCTCATGGCCGTCAGACCTCCTTTCGGTACCGGTTCCGGAGCACGATCGCCGTGGCGTTCATGGCCAGGAGCATCACCAGGAGGACCACGATAGCCGCGGCGGCCAGGTCATGAAACTGCTCCTGTGGCAGGCTGGCCCAGTTGTAGATCTGGATGGGCAGGACGGTGAAGTCGTCCAGGGGGCCCGAGGGGTCGAAGGCCACGTAGGCGTAGGCCCCCACCAGGATCAGGGGGGCCGTCTCCCCGATGGCCCGGGAGAGGGACAGGATGGTGCCGGTGAGGATCCCGGGCATGGCCACCGGCAGGACCTGGTCCCGGATGGTCTGCCAGCGGGTGGCGCCCAGCCCGTAGGAGGCCTCCCGCAGCGAGGGAGGCACGGCCCGGATGGCCTCCTGGGCGGAGATGATCACCACCGGGAGGATGAGGAGGGACAGGGTGAGCGCCCCCGCCAGCACGCTCCGGCCCAGGCCCATGAACCGGACGAACACCGCCAGGCCCAGCATGCCGTAGACCACCGACGGCACGCCGGCCAGGTTGGCGATGTTGGTCTGGATCAGCCGGGTGATCCGGTTCGCCGGCGCGTATTCCTCCAGGTAGATGGCCGCGCCCACCCCGATGGGGAAGGTCACCACCGCGGTGAGCCCCATCATCCACAGGGTCCCGAGGACGGCCGAGCGCACCCCGGCCCGTTCCGGGATCCGCGAGGGGAAGCGGGTCAGGAACTCCAGGGAGAGCCAGGTCGTGCCGTCCCGGCTCACGTCCACCAGGAGGACGACCAGGGCCGCGACCCCGACGAGCACCGCCGCGAAGCAGAGCCACCGGAACACCTCGCCCAGCCGATGGCGGGCCTCCCGGCGCGGATCGAAGTCGTCGGACCCGTCGGGCCGCCGCCGGCTCATTCGTAGACCTCCCGGTAGCGGCGCATGACGGTGTTGCTCAGGATGTTCATGGCCAGGGTGATGAGGAACAGGAGCAGGCCCACGGCGAAGATGGTCTGGTACTCCAGCGTGCCGTGGGGCGTCTCCCCCTTGCTCACCTGGACGATGTAGGCCGTCATGGTCTGGATGCTCTCGAAGACGTTCAGGGTCATCTTCGGGGTCATCCCCGCGGCCAGCGTCACCGCCATGGTCTCACCGATGGCCCGGGAGATGGCCAGGATGAAGGACGCCAGCACGCCGGACAGTCCCGCCGGGACCACCACCCGGGTGGAGACCTCGAACTTGGTGGCCCCCAGCCCGTAGGCCGCCTCCCGGAGGGATCGGGGCACCGCGCTCAGGGCGTCCTCCGAGAGGGAGGAGACCATGGGCACGATCATGATCCCCACCACGATGCAGGCGCTGGCGGCGTTGAAGAAGTGGGTGTCGGCGTTCAGGTCCTGGAGGATGGGCGTGATGAAGGTGAGGGCGAAGTAGCCGTAGACGATGGTGGGGATTCCCGCCAGGATCTCCAGGGCCGGCTTCACCACCTTCCGGGTCCCCTCCCGGGCGTACTCGCTCAGGTAGATGGCCGTGGCCAGGCCCACCGGCAGGGCGATGAGGGAGCTCCCGGCGGCCACCAGCAGGGTGCCGTTCACCAGGGGCAGCACGCCGAAGCTCTTGTCGGCGAACTGGGGGGTCCACTTCGTCCCGGTGAGGAACTCCAGGGGCGAGACCTGGGCGAAGAAACCCGCCGATTCGGTGACCAGCACGGCCACGATCCCCACCGTGGTGAGGACGGAGACCACCCCGCACGCCAGCAGCAGCCACTCGACGGCCCGCTCCTTCCGGGCCCGGCCCCGGGGCCGGGCCAGGTCCGGCCCGCCGAGGGTCGGGCCGCTGCGGACTTCGCCGGCCTGCGTCACCGGGTGGAGTCGGCCTCTCCGGTCCCGGGCGTCGTGTCCCCGGCGCCGCCGGAGGACGGGAGCGACGCGGCCTGCTCACGGTACCGCTCGGCCGAGAGCGGCACGTAGCCCACCTGGGGCACCAGCTCCCGGGCGCTGTCCAGGTAGTACCGTACGAAGTCCAGGACGGCCGCCTCCTGGAGCGCCTCCTCCCGGACGTAGATGTACAGGGGCCGGGACAGGGGCCGGTACTCGCCGGACTCGATGGTCTCCTGGTTCGGGGCCACGCAGCCATCGCCGGGATCCACCTCCAGGGCCCTCAGCCGGTCCCGGTTCTCGTCGAAATAGGCGTAGCCGAAGTATCCCAGGGCGGCGGGATCGCCCGAGACGCCCATGACCAGGACGTTGTCGTCCTCGGAGGCGGTGAAGTCGGACCGGCTCGAGGCCTCCTGCCCCATGATGGCCTCGGTGAAGTAGTCGAAGGTCCCGGAGTCGGTGCCGGGCCCGAACAGCGGCATCTCCCGATCGGGCCAGTCCGGCCGGATATCGCCCCAATTGTTCACCGTGCTTCCGGGCTCCCAGATCCGGCGGAGCTCCTCCACGGCGATGCACCGGGCCCAATCGTTCTTCGGGTTGACCACGACCGTGATCCCGTCGGAGGCCACCGTGAGGCGCCGGTACTCCACCCCGTTCTCCCGGCAGAGCTCCTCCTCCTCGGGGGAGATGGACCGGGAGGCGTCGGAGATGTCGGTCTCGCCGCGGCAGAACTTCTTGAAGCCCCCGCCCGTGCCCGAATAGCCCACCGAGACGCGGGTGTCGGGGGTCGCCGCCATGTACTCCTCGGCGGCGGCCTGGGTCACGGGGTAGACGGTGCTGGAGCCGTCCACGGAGATGGCGCGCGTGGCCGAACTCCCCTGCTGGTCGCCGCCTCCGCAGGCGAGCAGCAGGAAGAGGCCGCCGGAGAGGGCGGCCAGCGCCGCGCCGCGCGGAACGCGATGGAAGGATGGGATCATGGGTTCGTTCCGTGGATCTGGAGTGTGTATGGTATCGGTGAGGACGGTGTCCCTGGAGTGCGGGGCCCGAGGAGGATCGTCGGTCGGGCCCCGGAGCGTCGGACGCAGCTTCGCCACACGATACCGTCGAGCTGTGTCGGGCGGATCACGAGAATGTAACGAAGTCGTAACGTCCCTCGTCCGGGCGCTCGGGAGTACACCTCAGAAGTACGCCTGGAACTGGGCCTTGAACGACCTCTCGGAGCCGGTTGCCTCGTCGGAGAAGCTCACGAGGTCCAGGTTCAGCGAGAGTTTGTTCCGCCCCCGGAAGATGATCTGGACGCCCGGCGTGATGCCGGTGACCTCGTCGTCGTCGGCTCCCGTATTGGGGTCGGCCCGGACCACGCGGAGCAGGGGCTCCACGGCGGCGAGCCGATCCGTCCCTTCCACGGGAAACCGGTACGCCGCGATGACCTGCCAGCTCCGCAGGGTGGCGAACTCCTGGGTGCGCGGGTCCGTGAGCGCAGCGCCCTCGGCGGCCTGCAGCGGGTTCTCGCCCATCAGGAGGCCCGCCTGGACGTGGGGGCCGCCCGCGAAGTCCCCGAGCTCGGCGAAGAGCTCCCCGTTCACGTGGTGCTCGCCGCCGAGCTCACCCGTGGAGGTGGTGAAGGCCACGTCCGTGGCGGCCAGGGCGCCGGCCACCGAGAGGGGCGTGCCGGAGAGGTCCAGGGTGTAGCGGGCCCGTCCCACGAACTGCTTCTCGCCGTTGGCGTCGCCGTCGGCCTCGGAGGGTCGGCCGTTGAACGCTCCCGCCCACCACTGCAGGGCGGTCCCGGGCACGGCCCCGTGGACCATGAGACCGACGTCGTAGCTCGACATGTGGCCCCGGGTGGTGAGCTCGTCGTAGGAGAGGGCCACGGGGCCGGGCACGCCGGCCACGTCCAGGTCGCGCTCGACGGTGAGGATCCGGGTGGAGCTGGTGAGCTGGAAGCCGTCGAAGGGCTTCTTGTACTGGCCGAAGCGGAGCCTGAAGGCCGGGGAGAAGTTGAGCTGGCCGTAGGCGTCACGTAGCACCACGCCGTCCACGTCCTCGAAGTCGGGCTCCACCTTGGCCTCGAGGAAGTCGTCGATCGTCACGTGGGCCGAGAGGCGGACCCGCCGCATGAAGAGGTCCAGGCCCGGCACGTCCTCCCGGCACGCCGTCGTGGCCGTTCCCGGCGCCCCGGCGCCCGGTACGAAGTCGGAGCAGCTGCTGGTGGCCGCCTGGAGCTGGACCCGTCCCGACAGGTCCACCTCGGCGCCGCTGAGCGAGAGCTCCGGCTCCTGGGCCTCCGCCGTCCCGACCCCCGCGGCGCCCAGGAGGAGGGCGGGGAGGAGGGCGGTGGCGAGAAGGGTGGCGTGGCCGGTGGCGAGGGATCGATGTCCGGTCATCAGTCTCCCGTCCTTCCGTTCTCTTGTGTCTCGTTGGCGGCGTGCGGGTATTCTGCTGGCGACGTGCGCGTGTGCCGCTGGCGTCGTGCTGGCTCCGCGAGCGGAGGGATCGACGCAGTGTAACCGGCGCCGCGTGGCGACGCATCGGCCGTCAGAACGTGACGCCCCGGGCGCGGCCGGGGCGCCCCGAGGCCGGGCCGGCCGGGGCGTCCGGGTCGTGCGCGGGGATCAGCCCGGCGGAAGGGTGAGCCAGACGGTGGTCCCGCTGTCGAGCTCGCTCTCCACGCCGATCTCGCCCCCGTGGGCCAGGACCAGGTGCCTGGCGATGGCCAGGCCCAGGCCCGTGCCGCCGCCGGCCTCCCGGCCCCGGGCCCGGTCCACCCGATAGAATCTCTCGAAGATGCGGCCCTGGTGGGCCAGCGGTATCCCCGGCCCCCGGTCGGTGACCTCGACCCGGATCCGGTCCCCCTCCCGGCGGGCCGCCACCGATACCCTCCCGTCGGGCGGCGAGTAGCGCGCGGCGTTCTCCAGGAGGTTCTGGAGGATCTGCCGGAGGGCCCGGGGGTCGGCCCGGACGGCGCGGGCCGCTCCCGCCAGGTCGGGCTCGGGCCGGTCCCCCCGGAGGTCGTCGGGAAGGGACCTCCAGACCGCGCGCGCCACCCCGGCCACCTCCACCACCTCGGGCTCCGGCTCCCAGGCCCCCGACTCCACCCGGGAGAGGTCCAGGAGGTCGTCGACCAGGCGGCGCATCCGCCGGGCGTTGTGCAGGATCCGCTCGCCGAACTCCCGGGACCGTTCCGGCTCCAGGCCCCGGTCGGCCAGGGCCTCGGCGAAGCCGGTCACCGAGGTGAGGGGGGTCTTGAGCTCGTGGGAGACGTTGGCCACGAAGTCCCGGCGGACCCCCTCCAGCCTGCGGAGCTCCGTGACGTCGCGGACCGTCACGAGGGCGCCGTCGCGGAAGGCCCGGGCGTCGACCAGGTAGGTCTCCTCCCCCCGGCGCGACTCCCGGGAGGCGGTCCCGCCGTCCAGCCCCCGTTCCACGACCTCCCGGACCTCGGGGTCCCGGAGCAGGGTCCCCAGCCGCTCGCCCTCCGGATCCCGTCGCCCGATCCAGTCCCGGAACGCCGGGTTGGAGCGGAGCACCCGTCCCTCCGGATCCAGGATGGCCACCCCTTCGCCCAGGTGCTCGAAGAGTCCGGCGAACTCCCGCTGCTCCCGGGCCGCCTCACGGGCGTCCCTCAGCCTCTCGGCCAGGACCGCCACCGTCCGGGCCAGGCGGCCCGCCTCGCCGGGATGGCGGGCCAGCGGTCGGCCCGTCGCCTCGCCCCTGGCCGCCCTCCGGGCCATCCGGCGGACCGACCGCAGGGGCCGGTCGACGAATTCCAGGAGCACCGGAGCCCCGAGGGCGGCCGCCGCCACGGCACCCAGGGTGGCCGCCAGGACGGCCGGCCGCGGGGCCCCGAGGAGCGCCGCCGTGGCGCCGGCCAGGACCGCCGGGAGGGCGGCGACGAGGAAGAGTCGAATCCGGCGTCCCACGTGCCTCCTCCCGCCCGGGCCTAGCGGTCCACCGCCCGGAACCGGTACCCCAGACCCCGGACGGTCTCCACCAGCTCGCCGGCCTCTCCCAGCTTGTTCCGGAGCCGGGCCACGTGCATGTCCACCGTGCGGGTCTCGATGTCGGCGGTGGTATCCCACACGGCCGCCAGCAGCTGCCGGCGGGACTGCACCCGACCCCTCCGGTCCAGGAGGGTGTGGATCAGGCGGAACTCCAGCGGGGTCAGATCCACTTCATCTCCACGGACGAAGGCCCGATGCGCCTCCACGTCCAGCTCCACCGGCCCCACGGAGAGCCGCCGGTTGGGTGAGACGGGCTCGGCCTGGACCCGGCGCAGGAGCGCCTTGACCCGGAGGAGGAGCTCCTCGTTGGAGAACGGCTTGGTCACGTAGTCGTCGGCCCCGTACTCGAAGCCCCGGACCCGCTCCTCCTCTTCCTGGCGGGCGCTGAGCAGGAGGATGGGGATCTGGCTCGTGCGCTCGTTCTCCCGTAGCGTCTTCAGTACCTCGTAACCGTCCAGCCCGGGCAGCATGAGGTCCAGGATCACGAGGTCAGGGGGCTCGTCCACGGCGCTGGAGATGGCGCTCCGGCCCCTCACCGCCGTGCTCACCCTGTAGCCCTCCTGGCTGAGCTGATAGACCAGCAGGCTCAGGATGTCCGGCTCATCGTCGACGACGAGGATGTGTTCTTCCGCCATGATCGCTGAGGATCTCCTGGGACTCGGACGCGGCGCCGACCCGAAAGCCGGTCCGGGAGCCGTGCCGGGCGCCGGCCCGTACGTCGCGCCGGGCGTGGGCTCGAACGGCGGTCCGGGAGCGGGTTCGGCTCCCGCCGCGGGAGGTCCGCCCCCGCGGGGGCAACCTATCCGAGCCGCCTCCGGCTGGACAGCGGGGGAAGCGGGCTCCGGGGGCGCCGGCCGACCTCCTCTCATCTCCCCTCTCCCCCCGCCCCTGCCGGCGTGGCGATGACCGACCCGACGCTTCCCGCCGCCGCGGCGTACCTGGCGGTCCTCTGCCTCCTGGTGCCGTTCGGGCTCCACCGGTTCTGGCTCCTGTGGCTCCGGGCCACCCGGGAGGTCGACCCTCCCGCCGGGGCGTGGGACGGGGAGCTCCCCGCCGTCACCGTCCAGCTCCCCCTGTACGACGAGGCCGCCGTGGCCGCCCGGGCGGTGGACGCCGCGTGCCGCCTCGACTATCCGGCGGATCTCCTGGAGATCCAGGTCCTGGACGATTCCGACGACGAGACCCGGGAGATCGTCGCCCGGCGGGTCCGTCACTGGAGGCGGCGGGGCGTGGACGTGGCCCACGTCCGCCGGCCGGAGCGGACGGAGTACAAGGCCGGCGCCCTGGCCCACGGAGCCCGCCGTGCCCGGGGGGAGTTCTTCCTGGTCCTGGACGCCGACTTCGTCCCGCCGCCGGACCTGATCCGCCGGCTCCTCCCTCCCTTCGCTGACGACGACGTGGGGATGGTCCAGGCGGCGTGGGCCCACCTGAACGCCGAGGAGAGCTGGCTCACCCGGGCCCAGGCCCTCCTCCTGGACGCCCACTTCGCCGTGGAGCACGAGGCGCGGTGCCGGGCCGGCCTCTTCTTCAACTTCAACGGGACGGCGGGGATGTGGCGCCGACGGGCCGTGGAGGAGGCCGGGGGCTGGCAGGGCGACACCCTGACGGAGGACCTGGACCTGAGCTACCGCGCCCAGCTCGCCGGATGGCGGGGCGTCTACCTGGACGAGGTGCGGGTCCCCGCCGAGCTGCCGCCGGACCTCAGGTCGCTGGAGGTCCAGCAGGAGCGGTGGGCCCGGGGCGGGATCCAGACCGCCCGGAAGCTCCTCCCGCGGATCTGGCGTAGCGGCGTCCGACCCGCCGTGAAGGTGGAGTCCACCGCCCACCTCCTGGGCCACCTGGCCCATCCCCTCACCCTGGTCCTGGCCGGGGCGCTGGCCACGACGGCGTGGCTCGGCGCGATGTCCGGGCTGCCGGACTGGGTCCACGGGCTGGGGCTGAGCTTCGCCGTCCTCCCCTTCGTGACGTTCTACTCCGTGGCGGGCTGGCTCCGGCGGGTGGAGCTCCGGCGGCTCCTCCGGCGCGTGCCCGAGGCCCTGGGCCTGGGGATCGCCCTGGGGGTGCCCCTGACCCGGGCCGTGCTCCGGGGGCTCCTGGGCCCCGCGGGCCAGTCCCCCTTCCGCCGGACGCCGAAGCGCGGCGGCGGGCCCGCCCGGTACTTCCTCCCCCTCCGGCCGGGCCGGAACGCTGCCCGGCTGCTGCTGGGACTGGCCCTGCTGGCCGCGTGCTGGCGGCAGGCGTCGACGGGCGTCGTGCCCGCCCTCCCCTTCACCCTCCTGTTCGCCATCTCCTACCTGGCCTCGGCGGCCGAATCGGTCCAGGGGGGACAGCTCCGTCGGTCCGGCCCGCCAGCAGCGACCAGCCCATCACCGCCAGGGGCGGGACCCAGATCAGGAGCGTGAGCCAGAGGGGCTGGGGCCACCGGCCGGTGCTCAGGTAGGTGTCCAGGTGCGCGTAGGAGAGGAACGCGGTCCCGGTGAACAGGATCCATCCGGGGCGGCGACGGAGGGCCGCGAAGGGGAGGATCCACAGCAGGTACCAGGGCTGGAGGGTGGGCGTCAGCAGGAGCCCCGCCCCCAGGGTCCAGAAGAGGGCCCGCTCCAGCGTCCACCGCTCCCGGGCCGCCCGCAGGGCCAGGCCGGCCACGACCGCCGCCCCGACCGCCTTCGCCGCGGGGCCCCCCAGGAGCCCCTCCAGGAGGCGGAACGGCCCCGGGTGGAAGGACCACCGCTCCACGTACTCGGCCAGGCCGGCCCACAGCCGCGGCCCTGCGTCCAGGTAGGGCGCCGCCAGGAGCCCGACGGCCAGGAGGAAGGCCGCGCCGGCGCTCCACCCGTGCCTCCGGATCAGCGCCGCCAGGCCGGCGGCCGGGGCGAACTTCACCGCCGAGGCCGCTCCGAGCAGGGCGCCGGCTCCGCCGGACCCACGTTCGGCCAGCGCCGGCCCCAGCGCCGGCTCCGACCCCGATCCCGCCTCGCCCGCCGCGGTCGCCCGCCCTTTCTCCGACAGCCAGACCGCCCCCATCATCGGGAGGAGGCCCAGGGGAGCCAGGTGCCCGCTCCAGCCCACCTCCACCATCAGCAGGGGGCACCAGAGGTAGAGGAGGAGGACCGGCGCCACCTCCATCCCCCGGCCGCGGGCGATCCGTCCCAGGATCCATCCCGTGGCCAGGTCGGCGGCCGTCCAGGCGACCTTGAAGACCAGGACCCGGGCCCCCACGGTCGCCAGGGCGACGAAGGCGAGCTGGGCGCCCGGCGGATAGATGGTGGGGACGGAGGGGTGGTTGATGAGTCCGTGCCAGGAGGTTCGGATGGACGCCAGGGCCCCGTCGGCGGGGGCGTGCAGGTACGGGTTCACCCCCTGGAGCTGGACGTGGCCGTCCCAGATGTACCGCCAGATGTCGTCCGAGAGATGAGGATCCAGGAAGAGGAGGGCCAGCCGGCCGGCGACGGCCGTGGTCCAGATCAGCCCCACGATCCGTCGCCCGGAGCGTCCGTCCCCGGCTCGGCCGCTCCCGGCTCGGCCGCCGCTGGCTCGTTCGTCCCCGGTGCGCGCCTCCCCGTCCGGGCCGCCGCCGCGGATCAGGACGCCGGCTCCGGCGACGTAGAAGCCGAACGCCAGGGCCCAGAGCCCCAGCGCGGGGAGCGGGGTGCGCCGGGCGCCGGGCACGAGGCCCAGGACCGCCAGGCTGAGCACCAGGCCGGCGCCCAGGAGCGCGAGCCGCACGGGGGACCGGGCCGGTCCCCCGGCGCCGTGGCCCTGATCCCCGCCCGGAACGAGGCCGCCGCCCTGCCCGGCCTGCTGGCCACCCTCGACGCCGCCGGCGCCGTGGACGCCGTCCTGGTGGTGGACAACGGGTCCACCGACGGGACCGCCGCCGTGGCCCGAGACGGCGGCGCCCGGCTCGTCCACGCGCCCCGTCCCGGCTACGGCCGGGCGTGCCAGCGGGGGCTCCGGGAGCTGCGCTCGTGGGATCCGCCGCCCCGGGCCGTCCTCTTCCTGGACGCCGACGACCGCTCCGGCGCCCGGGAGGCGGGCCGGGTGCTGGCTCCCGTCCTGGGGGGCACCGCCGACCTGGTCTCGGGCGCTCGCCGCCCTACGGCCGGTGTCCCGGCCCACGCCCGCATGGGGAATCGCCTGGTGTGCTGGATCCTCCGGGGGGTGTACGGATGGACGGCGCGCGACGTGGGGCCGCTCCGTGCGGCGCGCCTCGAGGTCCTGGCCGGCCTGGCCCTGGACGACCCGGACTTCGGCTGGAACGTCCAGATGCAGGTGCGGGCCCTCCGGGCCGGCCTGCGGATCCGGGAGGTGCCGGTGGAGTTCTCGGCCCGGCAGCGGGGGAGCTCCAAGATCAGCGGCTCCGCCCGCTCCTCGGTCCAGGCGGGACGCCGTATGCTGACCGTCCTCGCACGGGAGGTGCTGGCGGGACGGGGAGGGGGCCGCCCGGTCTCCGGGTGATCCGTCGGCTCCGAGGGGAGGAGATCGGGCCCGGGGAGGAGGAGATCAGGCCCGGGCGGAGGTGAGCAGCTGGCGGAGCATCTCCGTGGTGAGCTCCCGGGCCTTCCGCAGGATCTCCTCCTCGGATTCCTCCACCAGGATGGGGGCCGTGTCGTGCCGGGCGTCTCCCTGGCGGAAGGAGAGCCGTCCGCGGAAGAGGTCCCGCTCCGGCCGCTCCACCAGGAGGTGGAGCGTCCAGTCGCCGTCGTCGGCCTCCAGGGTGCCGAGCTCGAGCTCCTCGTCGTCAGCATCCCACATGTGGAGCTGGGGTCTGTCCCCTCCCGAGGATTCCTTCTCGTCGCGGCTCACGAACCGTCGTGCTCCGATCCGGCGCCCGAGGGCTCTCCGTTCAGCTCCTCCTCCCAGAATCCCAGGAGGAACGGGTCGTACCGCTCGGGGTTCCGCCGGTAGTCCTCGACCCATTCCCGGTAGTCGGGGAGCGGGACGCTCTGCTGGAGCTTTCGGGTCACCAGCCGGACCATCTCCCGCGATCCCAGTCCGCCCGGCTCCTGGCCCGACTCCCGGGCGGCTTCCTCCACCATCTCGTAGATCCGGTTGTCCGAGAGGGAGAGGAAGACCTCGGAGATCCGGGCCGAACAGTAGTCCAGGTACTTCGCCCGGAGCACGGAGTCGGGCTCCTCGGCGGATTCGCCGGACTGGAGGTCGGGTTCGTCGCTGGGGGCCACGGCGTCGGCTCGGATGATGGGAACGCGAGGATTCCGCTGAATCTTCCCACCGATATCTACCCGCGGCCGGGCCCCGAGTCAACGGAAATGACCGGGATCCTCCCCGCCGGAGCGGGGCGACCCCGGGGGGGCGTCAGGTGGTCAGCTCCCTCCCCGGGACGGAGCGCTCCAGCTCCTGGTAGATGGCCCGTCTCGCGAGTCCGTAGCGGATGATTCGCTGGAGGAGTTCCGGGTGCTGCTCGCGGACCTGCTCCACGTCGTCGGCCAGCTCGGGAGGTAGGTCGAGGACCAATTCCACTTCACGCGTCTCCCACATCGGATCGGAGTTCCTTCGCAAGAGTTCGGGAGAATGAGACGAATTCCAGCGTCGACGCCAGCGCCTTCGGACCGGGGCCGACCTCCCGGAGCTCCCTCGCGTCGACTGAGCCCGAGTATACTCCGGGAATTTTCCGGTGACAAGGCCGCCCCCGTCGTGGGGTTCTCAACGAGGCGCGATCTGCAAGAGATTGATTGGCAAGAGGTTACGACTGTCGACACTCTTCGGTCGGTGTGGAATTCCCGGTGTGGAAATGTTGAAAACTACCGGAGGCGTGATTCGGTTCTTCGATGCGGCGCGGGCCTTTTCCCGGGCTCCGGGATCGGGCTCCCGGGCGGTCGGATCGTTGATAACGTGACGGCCGGACCGGCCGGAAATCCGTCCCTTCCGGCGCCGCTGGCCTCTCCCTATCCTTCGGCCGCCGGGGCCGGGAGCGAGGGAGGGCCGGTCGCGGGCTCGAGAGAGGCACGCATCCGGAGCCGGGAGTCGAGGCGATGAGCGTGAAACGGAGGCGCTGGATCGGACTCGCGGTGGCCCTGGCGCTGCTCGCCGTCGGGGTGGCCGTGGCCGGTGAGTTCCCCAGACACGGCGACCACTACGGCTTCTGGTCGGTGGTCCCCCCGGCCGTGGCCCTCATCCTGGCCTTCGTCCTCCGTGAGGTCGTCTCCGCCCTGTTCATCGGGATCGTCCTGGGGGGCATCGTCACCGGACAGCTGGACGTGGTGAACGAGTTCCTCATCCCCTCCATCGGGACGGAGGACTACGGTCTCATCCTCCTGGTCTACCTGTGGGCGCTGGGGGGGCTCATCGGGATGTGGAGCCGGACGGGAGGGGCCCTGGAGTTCGCCGACTGGGCCGGCTCGAAGATGGTGCGCGGCCCCCGCTCGGCGAAGTTCTTCGCCTGGATCATGGGGCTGGTGTTCCATCAGGGCGGGACCATCAGCACGGTGCTCACCGGCGCCACCGTACGCCCGGTGGCGGACCGCAACAGGGTGGCCCACGAGGAGCTCTCCTACGTGGTGGACTCCACGGCCAGCCCGGCGGCGACCCTGATCCCCTTCAACGTGTGGCCCATCTACGTGGGCGGGCTGGTGGCGGGGACCGTCCCGGTGATCGCCACCCAGCAGGAGGGGATCGCGTGGTTCTTCCGGTCGCTGCCGTTCAACTTCTACGCGATCGTGGCCATCACCTTCACCCTGCTCTTCTCCTTCGAGAAGATGGGATGGCTCACGGGGAAGAAGATGAGCGAGGCGCGGACCCGTGCCCGGGAGACGGGGGAGCTGGACCGGGAGGGCGCCGAGCCCATGGCGGCGAAGGAGCTCACCGACTTCCGGAAGCCCGACGACTACGACGCCGGCCTGATCGACTTCTTCGGGCCCATCGGCACCCTCCTCGGGGTGGCCATCATCCCCTACGTGGTGACCTACTTCATCATGGGGAACAGGGAGGATCCGCTCCTGCCCATCGCCCAGGCCTTCGTGCTGGCGGTGCTGGTGGCCATGGGGATCGCCCTCACCAAGGGAATGCGGCTCCAGGAGGTCATCGACGGGTTCGTGGACGGCTGCAAGGGGGTCACCATCGGGGCCATCGTGCTGGCCCTGGCGGTGACGCTCAAGACGGTGGCCGACGCCGTGGGCACGGCCCCGTACGTGGTGCAGACCTTCGGCGAGGCGATTCCCGCGGTGATCCTGCCAGCTGCCCTGCTGGTTCTCTGCATGCTGGTGGCCTTCTCCACCGGCACGAGCTGGGGCACGTACGCGGTGATCTTCCCCGTGGCCCTGCCGCTGGCCTGGGCCATCCACCCGGATCCGTTCTTCCTCACACTCTGCTTCGGCGCGGTCACCGGGGGGAGCGTCTTCGGCGACCAGTGCTCGCCCATCTCCGACACCACGATCCTTTCGTCGCTGGCCACGGGGACCGACCTCATGGACCACGTGACCACCCAGCTCCCCATGGCCATGGGGGCGGCGGGGGTGGCGGCGGTGGCCTACACCCTCCTGGCGTGGGTGGCGCTATGATCCGCCGGGCCGGACCGACGCGGGGCGGCGCCGCGCTCCCGGCCGGGGCGCTCCCGGCCGGGGCCGTGGTGATCGCTGCGGTCGTGGTGGCGGCCGTAGTGGTGGCGGACGTTCTCGTGGCCGGACCCGAAGCACGAGCGGCCGGCCCCCCGGAGCCCGACCCCTCGCCCGGCTTCGACGTCCTGGCCTACGACCTCCGCCTCTCCCTCCGATCCGGCGAGCCCACCGTCCGGGCGGAGCAGCGGGTCCGGTTCCTGGTGACCTCCGGAGGCCTGGACTCGGTGGGCCTCCACCTGGAAGGGCTCACGGTGGACTCGGCGCGGGTGGCGGGCCGACGGGTGGCCGTCGACCGGCGGGACGGACGGGTGTGGATGCCCGTGGGTGGCGCGGGCTCCGAGGGCGCCGGGGGCTCCGTCCAGGGGGAGGGCGCGACGGTTCCCGCCGGCGGCGACACCCTGGCCGCGGCGGTGTTCTACCACGGGCGGCCGAGCGACGGGCTGATCCTCCGCCGCAACCTCCACGGCCACTGGACCGCCTTCGCCGACAACTGGCCGGACCGGGCCCGCCACTGGTTCGCGTCGGTGGACCACCCGGCGGACAAGGCCCGGGTGACGTTTCGCCTCGAGGTACCGGGGGACTGGACCACGGTGGCCAACGGCCCGCGGCGGGAGAGCCGCCCGCTGGCCGACGGCCGGAAGCTGGAGGTGTGGCACATGGACGCGGCCATCCCCACCTACACCATGGTGGTGGGGGCGGGGCGGCTGGCCGAGCGGCGGGCCGGGTTCGCCCGTGCCGGACCGGGCGGGGCGCCGATCCCCCTGTGGCGGGTGACCTTCTCCGAGGACGTGGGCGCGGCCGAGGAGGGGTTCCGGCGCGCGGGGGAGATGGTGGAGCGGTTCGCCGGGCGCCTGGGACCCTACCCCTACCGGAAGCTCTCGCTGGTCCAGGCAGCCACCCGCTTCGGAGGGATGGAGAACACCACGGCCATCTTCTTTCCCGAGGACGCGGTGGCGGCCGGCGAGATCTCCGAGACGCTGGTGGCCCACGAAGTGGCCCACATGTGGTTCGGCGACGCGGTGACCGAGGCCCGCTGGGCCGAGCTCTGGCTCAGCGAGGGCTTCGCCACCTACTTCGCCGCGCTGTGGCACCTGTGGGCCGACGGCCCGGACCGCTTCGACCGCGAGATGGCCGAGCTGGAGCGCTCCTACCTCGGCTCCGACGTGGTGGACCAGCCGGTGATCCCCGAGGTCACCCCCGACTCCCTCCTGCTCCTCCTGAACGACAACAACTACGAGAAGGGGGCGTGGGTCCTCCACATGCTCCGGGCCCACCTGGGGGACGACGCGTTCTACGAGGGCCTCCGGCGCTACTTCCTCCGCCACCGCCACGCCACGGCCCGGACCCGGGACCTGCGTGGAGCCCTGGAGGACGCCTCCGGACGGGATCTCGGGTGGTTCTTCGAGCAGTGGCTGCGGCGCCCGGGCTATCCGGAGCTGCGGGCGGAGTGGAGCCCCCGGGAGCGCGGCGGACGCCCGGGCGTGCTGGTCCGTCTCCGGCAGGAGCCGGTCCCGGAGCAGGGCTCCGCGTCCCGACCCCCGTTCCGCCTGCTGGTGCCGGTGGAGGTGCGCGCCGGCGGCGCGGCCGTCGTCCACCGCCGCTGGCTCGAGGGCCGGCGGGCGGAGTGGTGGCTCCCGGCTCCGGGCGCCGCCGAGGCGGGGTCCGTGGAGGCGGTGGAGCTGGATCCGGCCAACACCCTGCTCGGGCCGACCCGAGCGCGGAGACGGTAGGCGCCCTCCTCCTCCAGTCGCCCTCTCCCCCAGGCGCCCTCCCCCTCCGGATGTATCAGGCGGTGCTCACCGGCTCGGCCGAGGCCGCCTCCCCGATGGCCTCGACGAGCTCGCGGAGCGTGCTCTCCCCTCCGTCCCGGGCGTACCAGCGGCGCACGTCCCGGTAGATCTCGCTGGTGGGGCGCTCCTCCTTCTCCTTCTCGGAGATCACGAACTCCTGGAGCTCCTCGGGCCGGGGCCCCCAGTCGGCCACGGGCCGGAACCCGTCGTCCAGGATCACGGCCATGGGGATGGAGCGGCTGCCGTCGGTGAGATGACGGTCCATGAGCTCGGGGTTCTCGTCGCGCTTCACCAGCCGGAGCTCCACGTGCTCGCTCGCCTCGGCCAGACGCGCCAGCACCGGCACCGTGTTGGAGGCGTCCCCGCACCAGTCCTCGGTGAGGACGAGCAGCCTCCACCGGCCGCCGATCTCCCCGAGCTCCCGGAGGGCCCACTCCGGCGTCTCGTGGCGCTCGTAGACCCCTTCCCAGAGCTCCCGGTGCTCCTGGATCTCGTCCCCGAAGTAGTCGTCCCAGGTGTATCCGTCGGTCCAGTAGTCTCGGTAGTCCATCGTCTCCCGTGCTGGCCTCGATCTTGAAGTTTGGTCGCGCTGCGGAACCGCTTCGAGCGGACGGTATTCCATCCGTCCGTCGGGTTGGGTAATGCTTTCGCCGGCCCGCGGGTTCCACAGAGGGTAGCCGCACGGGCGGGCCCGGATCCGTCGACGCGCTGCGACGACCTCGACGGAGGGGGCCGCCGGACGATCCGGAGACTCAGGTCAGGGGACGAACTCATGGAGCCGACGATGACCGAGGAGACCGCAGCCGCCACGGAGCGCGCGACCGGAGAGGGTGCCGGCGGGCTCCGGCCCCAGGCCAGGGAGGCCCGGTCCGGATTCCACCGTCCGCCTCCGCCCGCCAACGAGCCTGTCCTGGGCTACGAGCCCGGGAGCCCGGAGCGGAGGCTCATCAAGGACCGACTCGACGAGATGGTCGACGGGGAGATCGAGATCCCCCTGATCATCGGGGGGGAGGAGATCCGTACCGGTGATACGGCCGAGGTGGTCATGCCCCACGACCACGGGACGGTCCTGGCCCGCTACCACCAGGCCGGCCCCGAGGAGGCGCGCCGGGCCGTGGACGCGGCCCTCGAGGCCCGGAAGGAGTGGGCCACGTGGAGCTTCGAGGACCGGGCGGCCGTGTTCCTGAAGGCCGCCGAGCTCCTGGCGGGACCGTGGCGCGCCACGGTGAACGCGGCCACCATGCTGGGCCAGAGCAAGACGGTGCACCAGGCGGAGATCGACAGCGCCTGCGAGCTCATCGACTTCTGGCGCTTCAACGTCC
>CAZVIY010000015.1:0-61638 GCA_964627425.1 uncultured Gemmatimonadota bacterium | reverse complement strand
GCACGAAATCCGGGAAGGGGGCCAAGATACGCCCCCTCTGAGCCCCCCACAACACCGGATCGCGCCCCCTGCGGTCTCCGAGCCCACTCCGGGCTCACCCCCCGCCCCTGGCGTCTCTCCCCGGATCGTCGGCTTCCTCGACCCGGCGGACCAGGCCGGTCAGTCCCCCCTCCTCCAGCCACTCGACCAGCCGCCGGATGTCGCCGGCCAGGGCCCGGTCCTCCTCCAGCCTCGGGACGATCCCCCGGACGGCGTCCACGGCCCCTTCCACCCCCCGCCCCCCCCGGAGCGGACGGTGGAACTCCACGGCCTGCACCCCCGCCAGGAGCTCCACGGCCAGGACCCGGGCCAGCCGCTCCACCGCTCCGGCCGCGTGGTCGGCGGCGTGCATCCCCATGGACACGTGGTCTTCCTTCGCCGCGCCGGTGGGGATCGATCCCGTGCTGTCGGGCGAGGCCAGCTTCCGACACTCCGCCACCTGGCTCGCCGCCGTCACCTGGGCCATCATCAGGCCGCTCCGGACGCCCGGCTCCTCGGTCAGGAACGCCGGGAGCCCCGAGAGGTCGGGGTTCAGGAGCCTGTCGATCCGCCGCTCGCTGATCACGGCGAGGTTGCAGGCGGCGAGGGCCAGGACGTCCAGTCCCGAGGCCACCGGTTGACCGTGGAAGTTGCCCTGGCTCACCACACGCTGGCCGGCGGGGCGCTCGGGAAACACCAGCGGGTTGTCGGTGGCGGAGTTCAGCTCGACGGACAGGACCTCGCGGGCCGCGCCGATCCGGTCCCGGGCGGCGCCGTGGACCTGGGGCATGCAGCGAAGGGAATAGGCGTCCTGGACCCGGGGATCGCCGTCCCGGTGGCTCTCACGGATCTCGGAACCGGCCAGGAGGCCCCGGAGCAGCCGGGCGGAGGCGGCCTGACCCCCGTGGGGGCGGGCGGCCTGGATCTCCGGATCGAAGGGCGCCGGGCTCCCCCGGAGTCCCTCCAGGGTGATGGCTCCACAGACGTCGGCCACCTTCGCCAGGCGCTCGGCCCGCCGCACGGCCAGGGCGCCCACGCCCGTCATGGCCTGGGTGCCGTTCAGCAGGGAGAGCCCCTCCTTCGGCTCCAGCTCCACCGGATCGAGGCCCGCGCGGGAGAGGGCCGTCGCGCCGTCCGTCCGCTCCCCCCCGATCCACGCCTCCCCCTCGCCCATGAGCACGAGCACCAGGTGCGCCGCCGGCGCCAGGTCGCCGGAGGCCCCCACCGAGCCCTCGCGGGGGACCACGGGGGTCACCCCCTCACCCAGCAGCCTCAGGAGCGCCTCCACCACCTCCGGACGCACGCCGCTCCGGCCCACCGCCAGGCTGTTGGCGCGGAGCAGCATCATGGCCCGAGCCTCGGCCGGCGTCAGGGGGTCTCCCACCCCGCAGGCGTGACTCCGGACCAGGTTCCGCTGGAGCTCACGGAGGCGCTCGTCGGGGATCCTGACCTCCGAGAGCCGGCCGAACCCGGTGTTGACACCGTAGACCGACTCGGAGCCGGCGAGGATCTCCTCCACCACCGCACGGCTCTCCCGCATCCGCTCGAGCGTCGGCGCCGGCAGGGTCGTGGAGACGGGACGCCGTCCCCGGGCCACTTCCTCCAGGGACTCCACGGTGAGGGAGGTGCCGTCCACCACGAGGGGCCCGGTCACTGGCCGGCCCGCGTCCGCTGATTGTAGTCCACCTGGACCTCCGGAGCGTCGATGAGCTGCACCAGGACGTCGAACAGGAAGTTCCCGTTGGGCGACTTCATGAAGCGGAACGTGGCCCGCCAGCGGTGGAGGTCCCGCTCAAGCTCGAGCTGGTGACTCCCGAACTCCCCGCTGGTGACATTGTACTGGGTCCGCCACCAGACGGACCAGTTGGGCGTGGGCTCCAGCCGGAGGGTCCCCGAGACGGTCTGGTTCTCCTGACCTGCTTCGCCGGGACGCCCCCGGGAGAGTGAGTAGTCCAGGCTCAGGTCCCAGGGACCGGATCCCCGGGCCTCGGGCGGGATCCCCCGGTCCCGACCCCGGCGCCCCCGCGGGTCGAAGCCCCCCCCCGGCCGGCCGAGGGCGCCGCCCCTGCCGGCGCCGAAGCCACCGCCGGGCCGTCCCCGTGCGTCGTCCCGCCCCGCCTCGTCGTCGTCCCCGCCGAGGCCCAGGCCCAGGGCCTCGCCCAGGTCCATCCCCGAGCGGAAGCTGAAGGACGTGCTCAGACGGGTCAGGAACGGGCTGAAGATCCGTTGGTTTCCGCTCCCCTCGAAGAGATCGTAGCTCATCCGAAGCGAGAGCCCGCGGAGGAGGTCGGAGTCGACGTTGGCGCTGATCTCCTCCGTGACCAGGACGGGGAGATCCTCCTTCCTGCGCTCGAAATCGAACTCCAGGGGCGAGGTGTTCAGGGAGAGGATGGTGATCTTCCGGCCCTCCTGGTCCGCGTCCGCTCCGGTCCCCGCTCCGGCGGCCTCCTCCCCGCCGGACCCCGCGGCCGTGTCCCTCCCGGCCGGCGCCGCGGCCGTGTCGCCTGGGGTGGTGTCGCGGGTCGCCGTGTCCGGGGCCACCGTGTCTGGAGCGACCGTGTCGAGAACGGTCGTGTCCGGAACCGCGGGAGCCTCGCCCTCTCCCTCCAGCTCCGACCCCGCCGCCTCCACCTTGGCCTCGATGGTCTGGTTCAGCGAGACGGAGAGGCGGTTCCGGGCCTCCCCGCTCGCCTCGGGGAAGCCCGGGATCTCGGCCCGATCCCGATCGGTCGTGACCTCCGGCGAGTAGCGCCAGCTCACCTGGGGCGAGATCCGGTGGCGGAACTGGCTGAAGGGACCGATCCCGGGGAAGAAGCCGTAGAGATCGGTGGAGAGGCTCACGCCCACGCTGGCCCGGATCGGAGCGGACAGGAACTGCCCGCCGGTGCTGTCCGAGCGGAACACGGCCCCGCTGACGTCGGCGCTGGGCCGGGCCACCGTGTTCCCCACCAGACCCAGCTGATAGTCCAGGGAGGAGGACCAGTCCAGGGTCGTCTGACCCCGCTCCGACAGGGGCACCCCCGCGCTGTCCACCGGCGTCCGGAGCTGCTGGTCGAAGTTGGTCCGCCCGCTGAGGTTGAAGCTCCCCACCCGGAAGGACGTGCTCGCGCTACCGCGCCGGCGCTCCTCGCTCGGACCCTGGTCCTCGTCGGTGGTGGTCCGGCTGAACCGGGCCGACCCGTTCCAGGTGATGTTGTTGAAGGGACCGGCACGGTTCCTCGGGGCCTGGAACAGGGTGACGGGAGAGAAATTCAGGTTCACCGACGGGAGGGTCATCTGCACCTTCCCGTCGCCGCCGAGGAACTGGCGGCGCCGGGCGTTCACGCTGACGTTGGCGAACTCCATCCGGTGACTGAAGGCCACGTCCGAGTCCACCGTCCGGGTCTGGTCCTCGGGATCGAAGCTCCGATCCTGGAAGATCCGGGTGTTCTCCACGAAGTCCACCGAGGCCCGGAGGTGCGTCCCGGGGCTCAGGTCATGGCTGTGGGTCCAGGAGAGCTCCACGCTGTTCCCGTCGGCCCCCCAGCTCCGCCCCACGCCCAGGCTCCCGTTCATGAACTTCTTCATGAAGTCGTACCGGAAGTCGGCGTTCACCCGGGTGTAGTTCCCGCTGAACCAGTCCATGGTCACGCTGGCGTCCATGAACTCGTTGATGGCCCAGTAGTAGCCGAAGTCCTCGACGTGGCGATCGTAGGTGTCGGAGGTCCTCACCACGTCGTTGAAGCCGAACCGGGGCGGCAGGATCCCGCTCCGCCGGCCGGGCCGGATGTCCTGGGCGAAGAACGGGAGCCACATCACGGGCACGTTCCCCACGTAGAGGGTCACGGGCCACGCGACGACGAAGTCGTTGCTCACCGCCTTGATCTGCCCCGCCCTGAAGGCGTAGTGCGGGACCTCCAGCTCGCAGGAGGTGAACCGCCCGGGATCCCCGTACAGGGTGTCCTGGCCCACGGGGATCGCGTCCCCCTGGAAGTACCAGTTGGTGCCCCGCGCGCCGAAGCTGGTCCGGGCGTCGAAGATGGTCCCGCGGCGTCCCGATACGTCGTACAGGAGGGAGGAATCGCTGGTGACCGGCTCCGTCTGGCTCCCCACCAGCTCGATCTCCCGGCTGGCCCGGAGGAACCGGAGCTCCCCCAGGTACCGGATCTCCTGGGCCCGGAGGACGTCGGACCCGTAGTTGACCTGGGCGTTCCGGGTGAGATCGATGACCCTCTCGGGCACCCGCAGCGTGACCTCCTCGCCCCGATACTCGATGATCTGGTAGCCGGGGAGCTCCAGGAGGCTCCGGAAGAGCTCGTCCCGATCCGGGAACTCACCACCGCCCAGCGCCTCACGCCGGCCGGCCACGTCCACCCGGGTGGTATCCCCCGGGATCGTGTCCCCCTGGATCGTGTCGCGGCGGGCCACCTCCCGGCCGGCGGTATCGGCCTCGGCCTCCCCGGCCTCCTGCCGGGCCGCCGCGGCCGCCTCCCCCGCGTCCGGGGTCGACGCGACGGCCAGACCCGCCGCCAGCGTCACCACGAGGGCCGCCAGCACCGGGGGACCGCCATCGGCGGCCCTCACGACGCCGCCCTTCCGCCGTCCCCGGACCCGCTCGTCCGGGGGGACAGCCGGGCCACCAGGAGGATCGACAGCTCGTAGAGGATCCACATCGGGCCCAGCATCATGAGCATCGTCCCCACGTCGGCCGGCGTGAAGAACGCCGCCACCGCCGACATCCCCAGCAGCGCGTGACGCCGGTACTTCCTCAACCCGTCGGCGTCCACCACCCCGAGGATCCCCAGGGCCCCCAGGATCACGGGCAGCTCGAAGACCACGCCGAACGCCAGGATCAGGCGGGTGGCGAAGCGGAGGTACTCGTCCACGGTGATGATCGGCTCCAGCGCTTCCGCCTGGAATTCGAGGAGGAAGCGGAGCCCCAGGGGGAGCACCAGGAAGTAGGCCATGGCCAGGCCCGCCAGGAAGAGGAGGAAGCTCAGCCCGATGGCGGGGACCACGGCCTTCTTCTCCTTCTCGAGGAGCGCGGGCGAGATGAACTTCCATCCCTGATAGGCCAGCACCGGCAGGGCCAGGACGACCCCCACCACGAAGGCCAGCTTGAAGCTCACCATGATGGGGGTGGTGGGATTGGTATAGAGCAGGCGGTCGTCCGGGATCAGGCCCTGGATGGGCCGGGCCAGCAGGCCGATGACGTCCAGCTGCGTCACCAGCACGAAGCCCACCGCCGATCCCACGACCAGAGCCCCCACCGACCAGATGATCCGCCACCGGAGCTCCTCCAGGTGGTCCAGGAAGGGCATCTCCCTGGCGGGGCTCTCCGTGCTCACGGACCGTCCCCTCCACCGTCGTCTTCGGCATGCTCCCCGGAGTCCTCGAACAGATCACCCTGACCCCGCGACCGGAACCGCTGTCGACGGAGGAGCTCGCGCACCTCGTCGGTGAACTCGGACGTGTCCTGGAAATTCCTGTACACCGACGCGAAGCGGACGTAGGCGACCTGATCCAGACGCCGGAGCCCCTCCATGACCATCTCCCCGATCCGCCGGGTGGGGATCTCCCGGCGATCGGACCGGTTGATGGCGTCCTCCACCCGATCCACCAGCCCCTCGATCTCCGAGAGGGAGACGGGACGCTTGGCGCACGCCACCCGGACGCTCTGCAGCAGCTTGGACCGATCGTAGGGCTCGATGGTCCCCGAGCGCTTCCGCACGGTCACCGGCTCCACGTCCACCGTCTCGTAGGTGGTGAACCGATGCCCGCAGTCCCCGCACTCCCTCCGCCGCCGGATCGCCCGGCCGCTCCGGATGGACCGGGAGTCCACTACACGGTCGTCGGGATGGTCGCAGCGGGGACAGCGCATGGGAAGGAGGGGCGGTGGGAGGGCCGCCGGCGGGACTCAGCCCCCGCCGAGCTTCTCGAGCTGGCGGGTGGCGGGAGACGCCTCCGGACTGTCGGGATAGCCCCGGATGATCTGCTGGAAGAGACCGCGGGCTTCCCCGGTCTCCCCGCGATCGAGACGGATCATGCCGAGCCGATAGAGGGCGGAGGGGGCCCTGTTGGAATTGGGGTGGAGCTCGACGACCCGCCTGTACGTCTCCAGGGCCTCGTCCTCCTCTCCCGTCTCCTCCTGGCTCCGGCCGAGGTAGTACCGGGCGTCGGGGACCAGCCGGTGATCCGGATTCTGGGCCACGAACTCCCGGAGCGCGCCGCCCGCCGTCTCGTAGGACTCGCGCCGGAACTGCTCGAGGGCCGCCTCGTACAGCGCCACCGGATCGTCGGAGGCCCCGCCCTCCGCGTCGGCCTCCCCGGTGGTCTCCCCTTCCGCGGCCGTCGTGTCCCCGGGGGCCGGCCGGCGCGTCAGGTCCTCCTCGAGACGCTGGCGGGTCTGGGCCACCAGCGCGGTGAGCCGGGAGATCTGGTCCCGGAGCCCCTGGATCCCGCGCCGGAGCTCCGTGGAGCGCCCCACGATCAGGTCCTCCTGGCTCCCCTCGAGCCGATCGAGCTGGGCCGAGATCGCCACCAGCCGGGCCCGGAGGCTGTCCTGGGTGGCCCGGACCTCCTCGATGTCGGCCCCGAGGTCGGCGCTCAGGTCCTGGACGTCGCCCCTGGTGGCGCAGCCGGCGGCGGAGAGGACCAGGCCCACGACCAGGGCACGGCCCACGGTGGAGACGCCGGCGCTCGGGAGACGGTTCATACCCTGACCCTCAGTCGCCCCGGGCGATGTCGCCGGGGTTCTGGATCAGGAACTCCGCCCGCCGGTTCATGGCCCACGCGGACTCGTTCGAGGCCTCCCGGAGAGGCTGTTCCTCGCCGTAGCTCACCGTCCGGAGGCGTGACTCGTCGAGGCCCAGGCTGACCAGATAGTCCCGGGCGGCCTGCGCGCGGCGCATCCCCAGGGCCTGGTTGTACTCCAGCGATCCGCGCTCGTCACAGTGCCCTTCGATGGTGATCTGCCACTGCGGGTACCGCCGGAGGACCTCGGCCTTCCGCTGCAACGTCTCGGCCGCCTCGTCGGTGATGGCGGATTCGTCGAACGCGAAGTGGATGCGCTCCTGGACCACCTCTACGGCCTCCACGGCGTCCAGGGCCCGCCCCGCCCGCTCGGCGCAGCCCGTCCCGCCGTACTCCCGGATCGCCTCCTCGAACAGGTTCCGGGCCTCGTCGTATCGTCCGGCGTCGAGGGCCGCCTCGGCGCGTGCGCAGAGGTCGTCCGCGGCCCGTTCCCGGGCCAGCGAATCCTCGGACGCCGTCTCGTCCACGGCGGTGGTGGTGTCGGGCGCCGGCTCGGTCTCCGGAGGCGGGTTGCCCCCGCACGCCACGACGGTCAGGACGGCGAACGCTGCCAGTGTCTGGAGGCTTCTTCGGTACATGTCGCGCACTCCTCGCGATTCAGTGTTTCGGCTCACCGGACGGGCCCCGGCGAGCGGCAGGGGGCCCGCCCCCTGGACGGGATCCTGGAATCTACGCCTCCCGCCGCCCCCGTACAATCGTCCCGGCGTCACGGCCCCGACGGCACGTGGGGGGACCAGTCGGGCATCTGGTCCACGTGGTTGACCGTGAGGGGGCGGATGCGGCCGGTGACCACGTCCAGGACCCACAGGGCCCGGTAGCCCTCCCGGTCGGACGCGAAGACCACGTGGCGGCCGTCGGGGGCCCAGCTGGGGTCCTCGTTGCTCCCCCGGGAGGTGAGCTGCCGCCGGTTCGACCCGTCCGGCCGCGACACGAGGATCTGATAGGCACCGGGACGACCGGCGTGATAGACGATCTGGTCACCGTCGGGCGACCAGTCGGGCGAGCTCGCCTGCGAGCCCTCGCCGTACACGTAGTCGCTCACGATGGACGGGCCGCCGCCGCGGATCGGCTGGACGAAGACCTGCGGAGGGCCCAGCGCGCTCCCGGTGTAGGCGATCCGATCGCCGGACGGGGCGTAGCTGGGCCCCACCGCGTCCCCGGCCCCGCTCCGGGTGATGCGACGCCGGCAGCACACCGGATCGATGCCCAGCTCGAAGATGTCCGTGCCCACCTGGCCCTCCAGCGACTGGGCCACCATGATCTTCCTGCCGTCCGGAGCGTACGCCGGCGTGGTGTTGAGCCCCGGCCGGTCGGCCACGACCCGGGATTCGCCCGTGGCGAAGTCGCGTTCGTGTACCTCCGGCTGACCGTCGTGGTAGATCACGTACATCAGGCGGCCGGCGTCGGGCGAGAAGGCGGGGGAGTAGGCGATGGTGCCCTCCCGGGTCACCTGCCGCAGCTCCCGCCCGTCGCTGTCCACCACGAAGACGTCGGACGTCCCGTCCGCCCGCCGCCTGCGGAACGCGATCCGGGTGGCCGCCATCCCGGGTTCCCCGGTGGCCCACTCCACCAGGTCGTCCGCCGCCCGGTGCACCGCCATCCGGAACCCTTCCTCGTCCGGCGCCGGGAGACGGTAGGCCTGGACGTCCTCCAGCCGCCCGTACACCACGTCGTGGAGGGTGACCCGCAGCAGGGGCGCATCGGCCGCACCCGAGACGGTCCCCGTGACCAGGTACACCACGTCGAGCTGGTCCCAGAGCCCGTAGTTGACCGACCCGTCGACCACCACCGAATCCGGGACCTCCATCATGTCGAACCGATCGCTGTAGTCCAGGTCCCGGCGGAGGATGCTGTCCACCCGGGCCGCCACCGCACCCAGCGGCTCCTCCTCCGCCGCCACCGGCGGGAGGACCAGACGGGGGAGGTAGCCGGGCGTGTACTGGATCCCCACCCGGACGTCTCCCGGCCCGGCACGGGTCGTGTCCTGGGCGCCAGCGATCCCCGGCGAGAACAGGAGGACGATCAGGAGGAGAGCCGCCGTCCGGGCCGCGTGGCGTGGGATCATCGCTGGGACGGGTCGAAGAAGAAAGAGACCCGGAGGCGATCCCTGGGATAGTCCTCCGGGAGCGAGCCGAACGCCTCCTGCCGCCCCGCCGCCTCGATGGCGCCCCGGGCCTCCAGGTCGAACGTCGGATCACCGGACCTGCGGATCCACTGGATGTCCGACACCGTCCCGTCGCGGTGAATGACGAAGCTCAGCTCGGCCCGCAGCGCCCTCTTCTCCGCCGGCGGACGCCAGTAGCGATGCACCTGACGGATGATGTTCTCCAGATAGCCGGGATAGGGGAAGATCTCGCCGTCCAGCTCCACGTTCACCGACTCGGCGCCCTCCTTCTCGTCGGAGCGGGCGGGCTCCACCTCCGGAGGCGGCTCCGGCGTAGCCCGGCGGGTGTCGATCTCGGGCTCGGGCTCGGGCTGTTCCTCGAGCTCCGGATCCGGGAGCTGCTCCTCCGGCTCGGGGCGCTCCTCCTGCGTCGCCGGCGACGGTCTCTCCCGCTCCGGGGCGCGTTCGGCCGAGGCGGCCACCAGCTGGACCCGATACGTCTCCAGGCGGGGGGGCGCATCGACGGTGGCCGAGCCCAGAAGCAGGAGCGCGGCCCCCAGCAGGTGGACCCCCACCGAGGCCGCCACGCTCCCCCGGGGGACGTCGCGATCCCGGCGCCGGCGCCTCCACGACGCATCCACCGGTCAGCCTCCCTCCTCGGCGTCCGGCCGGGCCACGAGGCTCACGGCGTCGATCCCGGCGTCGTTGAGGGTCCCGATCACCCGGAGGACCACACCGTAGCCGGCGCCCTCGTCGCCCCTCACGTACACGGGGACCCCCGGGCGCCGCTCGGCGATCTCCGAGATCGCCGCCGAGAGCTCACTCAGGTTCACCGCCGTCTCGTCCAGGTAGACCTGGCCCTCCCGATCCACCGACACGATGACGCCCGTCTGATTCTCCAGGGGTGAGGCGGGGGCCCGTGGCACGGCCACCTCCACCCCGCCCTGGAGGATGGGCGCGGTGATCATGAAGATGATCAGGAGGGTGAAGGCGACGTCCACGAGGCTCGTCACGTTGATTTCCGCCCGCACGGAGAACGCTCCGCTCCCCATCCCGGCGCCGCCCTCCCCGCCGGCCTCGATCCCTCCGGGGATCATCCGCCGGCCCTCCCGCCGGACCCGTGAGCCGTCATATCCTCCCCTCCCGCGCCAGCGTCCCCACGAGCTCGCTCGTGAAGCCCTCCAGCTCGCTGGCGAAGACCCCGAGCTGGGCGGCGTAGTGGTTGTAGGCGATGACGGCGGGGATGGCCACGGCCAGGCCCGCCACCGTGGTGGTCAGGGCCTCGGCGATGCCCGGGGCCACTGCGGCGATGTTGGCCGAGCCCTGCGACGTGATGCCGAGGAAGGCGTTCATGACGCCCACCACCGTCCCCAGGAGCCCGAGGAGGGGGCTCACCGAGCCGATGATGGCCAGCCACGTGAGGCCGTGGCCCAGGTCGTCACGCTCCTCGGCCATCCCCTTCCGCAGCACCATCCGGAAGGTGTCGAGCTGGGCCGGCGTGAGCCCCTCGCTCTCCGAGGGGGCTTCCTTCAGCGCCGCCGGCCGGAGCTCGGTGAAGAAGTTCACCCCCTCCCGGAAGGTCCGGGTGAAGGGGGACGCCGGGAGGCTCCGGATCCCCGCGTAGACCTCCCGCAATCCCCCGGCCGCCTCCATCTCCTCCACGAACTCGTCCCCCTGGCGCCCCAGCTCGGCGAACTCGCGCCACTTCCAGAAGATGAGGATCCAGGAGACCACCGAGAAGACCGCGAGCACCACGAGGATCACCTTCGTGGGAAGGGTCGCCCCGGTGATCAGGTCCCACGGCGAGGAATATCGGGACGCCGGGCTCGCCCCCTGGAGGGCGAGCATCGTGATGGTCGGGAGGCTCATTCCCCCTCCTCCGTCCCGGCGATGGACGCGAACGTCGCGGCCAGGCCCTGGCGGAGGGAGGTCTCCGGCTCCCATCCGGCGTCTCGGAGCCGACTCGGGTCCAGGGCGTTACGCCGCAGCTCCCCCGGCCGGGGATCGGCGTGGATCCGCTCCGCCTCGACCCCTGCCGCAGACTCCAGCACATCGGCCAGCTCGTTCACCGACGTCTCCACTCCCGTCCCCACGTTGTAGGCTCGATCGTCCAGGGCGTCGCCCTCCCGCGGACCCAGCGTCGTCGCCAGGAGGTTCGCCCGCGCCACGTCCTTCACGTACACGTAATCCCGCGTCTGCTCCCCGTCCCCGTAGATCATCAGGGGCTCGCCCCGGAGGAGCCGTCGGGAGAAGATGGCCACCACGCCGGCCTCTCCGTGGGGGTCCTGCCGGGGCCCGTACACGTTGGAATACCGCAGTGCCACGTATTCGAGCCCATGGATCCGCCGGTACGAGTGGAGGTACAGCTCGCCGGCGAGCTTGGTGACCCCGTAGGGCGAGAGCGGATCCTTCCCCCGCGTCTCCTCCACCGGGAGATCCTCCGGCTCACCGTACACCACGCCTCCCGAGGAGACGAAGATCAGCCGCTGGACCCCGCCGGTCCGGGCGGACTCGAGGACGTTGAGGAACCCGTCCACGTTGACCGCCGCGTCACGGCGCGGATCCCGCACCGAGAGCCGGACGTCGATCTGGGCGGCGTGGTGGTTCACGACCCGGAAGTCCCCGGTCGCCAGGAGCTCCGCCAGGGCCTCCGACCGGATGTCCATCTCCCGGAACTCCACGCCCCGGGGGACGTTCGCCCGGCGGCCCGAGCTCAGGTCGTCCACCGCCACGACCTCCCATCCCGCATCGCGGTACGCCTCGCAGACATGGGAGCCGATGAACCCGGCCCCGCCCGTGACCAGCACCCGATCAGCCATCGTCGATCTCCTCCCCTGCGTCCGTGCTCGAGGCTCCTCGTCCGTTGGTACCTTGCTCTCCGCCGGCCCCGGCGTCCAGGTCGAAGAGCCGGCGCATGGCCTCCAGGTACCTCCCCCCGTCCGGCCGGCCGGCCGTCTCCCGGAGGGCCACCGTCGGCTCGTGCAGGAGCCGGTTCATCATCTTGCGGACCGCATCCCGGATGGCGGAGCGACCCTCCTCGTCCAGCCCGGGGGCTTCCTCGCCCCGCTCGAGCTCGGCGAAGAGCTCCTCCAGCGTTCCCTCCCGGACCTCCCGGGCTCGCCCCCGGAGCTCGCGGATCATCGGCACGGCCTGACGCGATCGGACCCAGCGACAGTAGGCGTCCACTCCCTCCTCCAGGATCTCCTCCGCCCGGGGGACCTCCGAGAGCCGTTCGCTCTCCGCCCCTTCCACCACCCGCTGGAGGTCGTCGATGTTGTAGAGGAAGATCTCCGGGAACCGCTCGACGTCGGGATCCACGTCCCGGGGGACCGCGATGTCCAGGATCACCAGGGGGTGTCCCCGCCTGTTTCCCCGCTCGGCGAGGTCCGATGCCCGGAGGACGGGATCCCCGGCGCTGGTGCACGTGACCAGGATGTCGACGTCCGCGAGGATCTCCCCCACCGACTCCAGCTCCACGGGCTCTCCCCCCACCGCCTCGGCCACACCCCGGGCCCGCTCCAGCGTCCGGCTCGCCACGGCGGTGGGGCGGACCCCGTCCTCGACGAGGCACTCCATGGTGAGACGTCCCATGGCCCCGGCCCCCACCACCACGGCCCGGCATCCCTCCAGCTCCCCGTAGACCTTCCGGGCCAGCCTCACCGCCGCCGACGGCACGGACGCGGCCCCCTCGCCCACGGCGGTCCGGGCCCGCACCTCTCCTCCGGCGGCCAGCGCCTCCTGGAACAGGCGGTGGAGGAGGGAGTCCGCCGTTCCTCCACCCTCCACCCGACGGGCGACCTCGTAGGCGTCTCCCACCTGCCCCTGGATCTCCGCCTCTCCGGGCACCAGCGATTCCAGGCCGGCCACCACCCGGAACAGGTGGCGCACCGCCTCCCGGCCCCGGTGTCCGTACATGTACTCCCGGGCCTCCTCGGGGGGAAAGCCGGAGCGGTCGGACAGGAGAGCCTCGAGCTCCCGGACGGCGCGTTCGACGGCCGACGAGGAGACGTACAGCTCCACCCGGTTGCAGGTGGAGAGGATCACGCATCCCGCCACCGGATCCAGGGATCCCGCCTCCCGGAGAGCCTCCCGAACCCCGGCGGCTCCGAGGTGGAAGCGCTCCCGGACCTGGATCGGCGCCGTCCGGTGGTTCACGCCGATCACCGCCAGGTGGCCGGGCCCGTCCACGTCTCCTCCGGTCATCCCGCGACCCGGCCTCAGAGGAAGGCGGCGGGATCGCCCACCGATATCCGGAGGGCTACGAACACCCCGGCCGTCAGGAGGAAGGCCAGGACGGCGGTCCACGCCACCCGCTGCTCTCCCCACCGGTCCAGGTACCTGGCGCCCACGGGGATCAGGTAGGCCACCCAGGTGACGATCCCGAGCATCACCTGGGGGTCCTCCAGGGCCAGACCGCGGCCGAAGGTGAGCGTCCATCCCCAGCCGGTCACCAGGCCGACGGTGAACGCCGGGAACCCCACGGCCAGGCCCAGGCGGTTCAGCCCGTCCAGGGCCTCCAGGGACGGGAAGAACCGGAAGACGGACCCGAACCGCTTCTCCTTGAGGCTCCGGAACTGGAGCACGTACATGGCCCCGGCCGCCGACGCCAGGCAGAGGCCGGCGTAGCCCGCGAAGGCCGTCCCGACGTGTGCCACGAACCAGGGTCCGCGGAACGCCGTCTCCTGAGCCCCGGCCCCGAGCCCCACCGCAGCGGCTTCGGCCAGCAGCGCCACCGCGGGCGGGAGGACGAAGAGCCGGGCGGGCTGGAAGTCGTCCCGCAGCGAGGCCGCCAGGGCCGTGACGGCCAGGACCAGGGCCAGGGTCGAGGAGGCCGGGCCGAGCCCCACCAGCGGCAGGGAGCCGGTCCGCGCGACGAAGGCGCCCAGGGCCACGGCGTGGATCAGGACCGAGCCGGCCAGGAGACCCCGGCCGGCGTCGGCGCCCCCGGCGGTCTCCGACCGGAAGGCACGGAGCTGCACGATCCACGCGGCGGCGTATCCCGCCAGGACCACCAGGTGGAGGATGCGGATCATCTCGTCCTCGCGTGAGGGCCCGAGCCCCTCGGCTCAGCCCTCCCCATCGACGGACAGCCGGCGGTCCAGGCGGACCTCCGTACCGGGAGGGACGTCCGGCGCCCGGACCCGCAGGACCCGGGCGGTGGCGCTCTCCGCTCCGACGCGTATCACCCGCATCCGCACCGCGACCTCGCCACGCCCACCCGGATCGTCGGGGCGGGGCTCCACCACGAACTCGTCTCCCGTGCGTACCCCCCTCCGGGAGCCCGCGCTCAGGAACACCGTGGCCCCGGGCACCACCAGGGGCCGACGCACCGCCGGCCCCACCAGCCGCGCCGTGACCTCCACCTCGGCGGGGACGGTCTCCCCTCCCCGGAGGTCCGGGGTCTCGGGAAGGGGGAGCACGGCCGTGCCGACCCGATAGAATCCGTAGAGCTCCGACACCTCCGCCACCGCGGTGTCACCGATCTGGCCCTGGACGCGGAGGATGGCCACGGGCCGGGCGATCCTGCCGTGGCCGGCCACGGGCTCCTCCAGGCGCACCGCCTGGAGACGGTCCCCCGGCGCCACGGTCCAGGAACCCGGGGACAGGTACACCCGGTCCCTCAGACGCAGGCTCAGCGGCAGATCCCGTTCCCCGACGAAGGCGAACTCGTCGTGGCGCCCGAGGGTTCGCTTCGGCGCAGGGCCTCGCGCGTCGTCGTACAGGAAGGGCGCCCGGGCGAACTCCGTGGGCGCCACCCGGGAGAGGGTCTGTGAGGGCGCCAGGGTGAGCTCGCCGATCCCCACCCCCTCGCCCCGGAAGAAGAGGCTCTCCTCGGGCCGGGGACGCGGCGTGGTGTCCCCCCGGGCGGCCCCGGCTCCCTCCTGGGCCGGGGCGGCCGTCGCGCCGGCCACCAGCACCAGGGCCGCCGCGAGACCGCCCGCCACGGCCGCCCTCCCCGTGGCGCCGGTGCGCCCGCCGGGCGCGTGCCCGGCGTCGCGATCCGAATCAGAAGGGGAGGTCATCGTCCCCCATGAGCGCCTCGTTGGAGAAGTCCGAATAGTCCTCGTCCTCCCCCCCCTCGCCGGCGTCGCCCTCGCCTTCCCCGTCGCCGGAGCCCCGGTCGGGCGCCGGGCGGCCCGGCCCGCCCCGGGGCACGTCGCCCGGACTGCCCAGCATCACCATGTCCCGGCAACGGATCTCCGTGGTGTACCGCGTCCGGCCGTCCCGGTCCTCCCACTGCCGGTACTCGATCCGTCCCTCCACGTAGACCCGGTCGCCCTTGCTCAGGTACCGCTCGCAGATCTCCGCCAGGCGCTCCCAGCAGACGACCCGGTGCCACTCGGTCCGCTCCTGCTCCTCGCCGCTCCGGGAGGTCCAGCGCCGGCTCGTCGCCACGGAGAGCGTCGCCACCGGCGTGCCCGAGCTCGTCGAGCGGATCTCCGGGTCGGCACCCAGGTTGCCGATGATCATGGCCTTGTTCAGGCTTCTGGACATGGGGGCCTCCGGCCTTGCGTGTCGTTGGTAGGTGCTGACGGGCCGGTCCACCGGCCGCGTCCGGTTCGAAGTGTGCCCGGGGCGCCCGGGGCTGTCAACGCTCCTCCTTCTCCGGAGGTGTCGAGGGGACGGGGTCCCGGAGCTCCCGCTCCAGGACGAGGGCGTCCTCGGAGGGAGACCGGTAGTAGCCGCGGCGCCGGGTCACGTTCCGGAAGCCCAGCTCGCGGTAGAGCGACCGGGCCGCCTGGTTGCTCTCCCTCACCTCCAGATACAGCGTGCGCGCCCCGGCCCGGCGGGCGGCGCCGCATGCCGCCCGGACCAGCCGCCGTCCCAGGCCCCGCCGCCGGGCGTCCGGGCGGACGGCCAGGTTGCCGAGCTCGGTCTCCCCGTCGACGGTCCAGAACACGGCGTATCCCACCACCGATCCTCCCTCCACCGCCACCAGGGCCCCCGCCGCCGGTCGTCGGAGGAGGCGCTCGAACGCCCCCCGGGTCCAGGGAGCGGTGAACGATCCCTCCTCGATGGCCAGCACCTCCGGGAGGTCCTTCGCCTCCATGGGCCGGAGCCGGAGGCCGGGCCGCTCGCTCACCGGCCGGGAGGGGCCGACGGGGTGGCGCCCGGCGAACGCACGTAGCGGGGTTCCCATCCCTCCGTCTCCATCACCCGGCCCGACGTCGGATCGACGGCCGCCAGCCACAGGAGGGCCGCTGCCCGCGGCAACCCCCGGAACGCCGGCAGGACCCTCCCCCCGACGCCGACGATGGCCCGGCGGTGGGCCCGGGCCCCCGGCCCCGCGAAGAGCCAGCGCCCCGGATCCAGTCGCTCGAGGAGCTCGTCCAGGGAGAGGACCGACGGCTCCAGCTCGTAGCGGAGGGGACGAAATCCCGTCACCGCCGCGGCGTAGACCTCCCGCCCTCGCGCCGTGAACAGGGCACAGACGGGGGACTCCTGGCCCGCCGCGCAGCTCGCCGCGGTCGCCGCGAGGCTGGAATAGGCGTACAGCTCGCAGGCTCCGCCGAAGCACAGGCCGCGGGCCAGCGACGCGGCGATCCGGACTCCCGTGAAGGACCCGGGCCCCGCGCCCACCACCACCTTCCGCAGCTCACCCGGCGCCCGGCCGCAGCGGGACAGGAGCCGCTCCGCCTCCGGCAGGACCGTCTCGGAATGTCCGGCCCGGACGCCGAGGGCACACTCCACCAGGAGCTCCCCGTCCTCTCCCACCGCCAGGCTCCCCAGCCGCGTGCTGGTCTCCAGGGCCAGGGTCAGTCCGGTGGTCCCGCCGGCCTCCCTCACGGGCCGGAGACCTCGGCGCCGACGGCACCGCCTCCGGCCGCGGCCGGCGCCGGGGACGGCGGAGCCGGTGCGTCCCCCACGGCCCGGGCCGAGACCCGTCGGAGGCCCGGATCCGGGTCCATCTCCAGGCGGATCTCCCATCGCTCCCCGGGGAGCCATCCGCGGGCCCGGTCGGCCCATTCCACGAACACCGGCCCCGTGGCGGCCAGCAGCCGCTCCCATCCCAGGCCCGGGAGCTCCCCCGGGTCCTCGATCCGGTAGAGATCCACGTGGAACAGCGTCCGGCCGTCGGGCAGGGGGTGCTCGTGCACCAGCGTATAGGTCGGGCTCGGGACCCGCCCCTCCACCCCGGCGGCCCGGGCCGCCGCCCGCACCAGTGTGCTCTTCCCGCTCCCCAGGGGGCCCGTCAGCGCCACCAGCCCCGACCAGCGGGCCGCGGCGGGCCCCAGGCGCCGGCCCCACGCCTCCATCCCCTCCAGGTCCAGGGGCGAGGAGGTCACGACGCCCCCCTCCCGCGAGCCCGGCGCCTCACCCCTCCTCTCCCGACGCCTTGATGGCGGACAGCCGGGATCGGGGTGCCCTGCGGTCGGCCCGCCCGCCCGTCGGCTCGCCCCCGCCCTCCATCTCCGCCTTCACCTCGTACAGCTCGTCCCGCAGGCGGGCCGCCCGCTCGAAGTCCAGCTCCTCGGCGGCCCGCTCCATCTCCTGCTCCAGGACGGTCACCAGCTCCTCCGGCTCCAGATCCTCATAGCGCTCGGCCGTCTCCCGGACCCCGTCCGCCGCCGGCTCGCGGGCGTCGGCCACCTGCGTGGAGAACCGGATCTCCTCCACCGACTTCTCGATGGAGCGGGGGGTGATCCCGTGCTCCCGATTGTACTCCTCCTGGATCTCCCGCCGGCGCTCCGTCTCCTCGATGGCCCGGCGCATGGAACCGGTGATCTCGTCGGCGTAGAGGACGGCCGTCCCGTTCACGTTCCGGGCGGCCCTGCCCATGGTCTGGATCAGCGACGTCTCCGACCGGAGGAACCCCTCCTTGTCGGCGTCCAGGATGGCCACCAGGGAGACCTCGGGCAGGTCCAGGCCCTCCCGGAGGAGGTTGATGCCCACCAGCACGTCGAACTTCCCCAGCCGGAGGTCCCGGAGGATCTCCACCCGGTCGATACTGGCGATGTCGGAGTGCATGTAGCGGACGCGGACGCCACGGGCGGCCAGGAACTCCGACAGGTCCTCGGCCATCCGCTTGGTGAGGGTGGTGACGAGCACCCTCTCGTCCCGCTCCTCCCGGACCCGGATCTCCGAGAGGAGGTCGTCCACCTGGTCCCGGACCGGGCGGACCTCCACCTCGGGATCCACGAGCCCCGTGGGTCGGATGAGCTGCTCCACCACCACGCCGCCGGACTGCTCCAGCTCGTAGTCCCCCGGCGTGGCGCTCACGAACAGCGTCTGGGGAACCAGCGACTCCCACTCCTCGAAGGAGAGGGGGCGGTTGTCCAGGGCCGAGGGCAGCCGGAAGCCGTGGTCCACCAGGGTGAGCTTCCTGCTCCGGTCCCCGTTGTACATGCCGCCGACCTGCGGGACGGTCACGTGGGACTCGTCCACGATCACCAGGAACTCCTCGGGGAAGTAGTCCAGGAGACAGTACGGTCGCTCGCCCGGCTCCCGCCCGTCCAGATAGCGGGAGTAGTTCTCGATGCCCGGGCAGAACCCCATCTCCTGGAGCATCTCCAGGTCGAACTTCGTCCGGGTCTCCAGCCGCTGGGCCTCCAGGAGCCGGTCCTCCTGACGCAGCTCCAGGAGGCGCTCCTCCAGCTCCACGTGGACCTGCTCGATGGCCCGCTCCAGGCGGTCGGGCTCGGTGGCGTAATGGGTGGCGGGATAGATGGCGGTCCGCGGCAGACGGGCGATGACCTCGCCCGTCACCGGATCCACCTTGGAGATCCGCTCGATCTCGTCTCCCCACAGCTCGATCCGCACCGCCTGCTCCTCGTAGGCGGGCATGACCTCCACCACGTCCCCCCGGACCCGGAAGGTGCCGCGGTGGAAGTCCATGTCGTTCCGCCTGTACTGGATGCCCACCAGCTGGGAGAGGATGTCCCGGCGTCCGATGGTCTGACCCTCCTCCAGGGTCAGCATCATGGCGTGGTAGCCCCGGGGGTCGCCCAGGCCGTAGATGGCCGAGACGGAGGCCACCACGATGACGTCCTCCCGCTCCATGAGCGAGGAGGTGGCCCGGAGGCGGAGGCGGTCGATGTCCTCGTTGATGGAGGCGTCCTTCTCGATGAAGGTGTCCGTCTCCGGGACGTAGGCCTCGGGCTGGTAGTAGTCGTAGTAGGAGATGAAGTACTCCACGGCGTTCCGGGGGAAGAAGCTCCTGAGCTCGCCGTAGAGCTGCGCCGCCAGCGTCTTGTTGTGGCTCATGACCAGGGTCGGCATCCCCGTCTCCGCGATGACGCCGGCCATGGTCACCGTCTTGCCCGATCCCGTGACGCCCAGGAGCGTCTGCCAGCGGTCCCCCCGCTCCACGCCCTCCGTGAGGTCCCGGATGGCGGCGGGCTGGTCCCCCGTGGGCTCGAAGGGGAGCTGGAGGTCGAAGTCGGCCCGGCCGTCCCCCTGACCCGCACCGGCCAGGGGACGGGGCTCGGATCGCTCGGCCACGTCCGTCATCCGCCCAGCCGGAGCTCGCTGTCGGCGAAGCTCTCCTTGCGCTCCACCGAGAGCACTCCCTTCACCCGGCGGATCTTCTTCATCACCTTCTTCAGGTGGGCCAGGTCCTCTACTTCCACCACCAGCTGACCCCGCATGCCCCCCTCCACGGCGTGGATGTCCGCCGACTGGATGTTGGTGCCCGTGTCGGAGATGGACCGGGCGATGTCGGCGAACAGGGCGTGGCGGTCCGTACCCTCCAGGGCGATACGGACCAGGAACCGCTGGGCCTCGTCGCTCTCCCACTCGATCTCCACCCGGCGCTCCGGATGGTCCGTGAGGTTCAGCACGTTGGGGCAGTCGGCCCGGTGGATGGAGACGCCCCGTCCCCGGGTGATGTACCCGATGACGTCGTCGCCGGGGATGGGCTGGCAGCACTGGGAGTACCGGACCATGAGGTTCTCCATCCCCTGGATCCGGACCCCCTGCTTGCCGCTCCAGACCCGGTCCACCAGGCGGCCGATCTTCGTCCTCGTCCCGCCGTCCGAGCCGCCGGCGTCCTCCTCGTCGTCCTCCGACGGGAGCGTGGCCCGGACCGCCCGGGTCACCCCCACGTCGCCGCGGCCCACCGCCGCGTAGAGCGACTCCACGTCCCCGTCCAGCCCCAGCTCCTCGGCGGCCTCGGCCAGGGCCCCGTCCTCCGGCGACTCCCGTCGCTTCTTCCACTCCCGCTCCAGGATCTCCCGTCCCAGCTTCACCGCCGAGTCGAACTCCTCCTGTCGGATCCACTGGCGAATCCGGTGCCGCGCCCGGCTGGTCTGGACGAAGTTGAGCCAGTCGCGGCTGGGCGTCTGCCGCTCGTCGGTGAGGATCTTCACCGTGTCCCCGTTCTCCAGCTCGGTGGAGAGGCTCACCATCCGGCCGTTGACCTTCGCGCCCTTGCACTGATGGCCCACCTCGGTGTGGACCGCGTAGGCGAAGTCGATGGGCGTGGCCCCCTTCGGGAGCTGCTTCACGTCGCCGGCGGGGGTGAAGACGAAGATCTCGTCCTGGAAGAGGTCGATCTTCAGGAACTCCATGAACTCCTCGGGTTCCCGGGTCTCCTGCTGCCATTCCAGGACCTGCCCGAACCAGGCCAGCTTCTCGTCCACCTCGTCGGAGTCCTCGGGCCGGCGGCCCTCCTTGTAGCGCCAGTGGGCGGCGATGCCGTATTCGGCCGTCCGGTGCATCTCCCGGGTCCGGATCTGGATCTCGTAGAGGCGTCCCCCGGGGCCGAAGATCGTGGTGTGGAGGCTCTGGTACAGGTTCGACTTCGGGGTGGCGATGTAGTCGTGAAAGCGCTCGGTGAGCGGCGTCCAGTTGTTGTGGATGATCCCCAGGGCGTGATAGCAATCGTGGACGCTCCCCACCAGGACGCGCACCGCCAGGATGTCGTAGATGTCCTCGTACGCCTTGTCCCGGCTCCGCATCTTCTTGTGGATCGACCACAGGTGCTTGGCCCGCCCGTGGACCTCGGCGTCCACCCCCGCCTCGGCCAGGACCTCCCGGAGAGGCTCCTCCATCTTCTGGATGAGCTCCTCCCGCTCGCTGCGCTTCTGGTCGACCTTCTCCACCAGGGACCGGTAGGCCTCCGGCTCCAGGAACTTGAACGCCAGGTCCTCCAGCTCCCACTTGACGCGGCCCATGCCCAACCGGTGGGCCAGCGGCGCGTAGATCTCCCGGGTCTCCAGGGCGATCCGCCGCCGCTTCCGCTCGGGGAGGTGCTCCAGGGTCCGCATGTTGTGGAGCCGGTCGGCCAGCTTCACCAGGATGACCCGGGCGTCCTCGGCCATGGAGAGGAGGAGCTTCCGGTAGTTCTCCACCTGCCGCTCCGCGATGGAGCCGAACTCCACCCGGCTGATCTTGGTGAGGCCGTCCACCAGGGTGCCGATCTCCCCCCCGAACTCACGGGAGATCTCCGAGATGGGCGTGCCGGTGTCCTCCACCACGTCGTGGAGCAGCGACGCGGCGATGCTCACCGTGTCCAGGTGGATCTCGCCGAGGATCTTGGCCACCTCGACGCAGTGCCGGATGTAGTCCTCGCCGGAGTGACGCTTCTGGCCCGCGTGCTTCTCCCGGGCGTACTGGAACGCCAGCGCCAGGAGGTCCAGGTCCAGGCGGTCCTCACGTCCGCGGATGGCGTCGCGGAAGTCCGGGGGGAGGATGGCCTCCGGACCATCACCGTGGACGGCGTCCGCTCCCCCGTCCCCCGGCCCGGGCGCCGTGGTCGCCGATGGTGAGTCTTCCTGAGGAGGCATGAACTCGCGGAGCTGGAGCTGGAGGAGCGGACGGCCGAGCCGATTCGGATCGGTCAACGACCGAGCTATGATGTATACTACGGTTCTGTGATACCCGGGTTCGTCTTCAGGCGATCGGCCGGTCGGAGGCAGTCGCGGGCAGGGAGGAGCACACGTTGACTCGGGATCGAGAATCCGGGGGGCTCACCCGATGGCTCTACCGGCCGGTGGACGCGGCGGCCCTGTCGTATTTCCGTGTCGTGTTCGGGGTCGTCATGTTCTGGGAGGTCGTCCGGTACTTTCAGCACGGGTGGATCCGCGAGTACTGGATCGAACCCGAGTTCCACTTCCACTACCCGGGCTTCGGCTGGCTGGCACCCCTCCCCGGCGAGGGGATGTATCTGCTCTGGGCAGGATTGGGAGTGCTCGCTCTGCTCATCGCCGCAGGCCTCTTCACCAGGTTCGTCTCCGCTCTCTTCTTCCTCGGCTTCACCTATCAGTTCCTGCTGGCGGAGAGTCGATACCTGAATCATCTGTACCTGGCCTGCCTCCTCGGTTTCCTGCTGATCGTCATCCCGTCCGACCACCGCTTCTCCCTCGACGCCTGGCGGCGACCCGGCCTGCGGGACGACGACGTCCCCGCCTGGTCCCTCTGGCTCCTGCGCTTCCAGATCGGCCTCCCCTATGTCTTCGGAGGGGTGTCGAAGCTGAACCAGGACTGGATGCTCCGCATGGAGCCCATGCGGAGCTGGCTGGCCGCGCGGGCGGACTGGCCCTTCCTGAACCTCGTGGCCACCGAGGATTGGTTCGTGGCGCTGGCCAACTACGGCTCCGTAGCCGTCGACCTCTTCGTGGTCCCGCTCCTGCTCTGGAAGCGGACCCGCCCGTGGGCCTTCGGCGTCGCCGTCCTCTTCCATCTCACGAACGCTTGGTGGTTCAGCATCGGGATCTTTCCCTGGCTGATGATCGCCGCCACCGCGCTCTTCTTCGATCCCTCCTGGCCCCGACGGGCGCTGGCGTCGGTAGCCCCCGATCTCGCACGGCGGCGGGACACGGACGCGGGCGGCGGAGCACCTGGAGCGGACGCACCCTCCCGCCTGCTCCGGCCCGGCGGCCGGTGGACGCGTCGCTGCCTGGAGGGATTCCTGATCGTCTGGGTCTCCCTCCACCTGCTCCTCCCCCTTCGGCACTATCTGATCCCCGGAGACGCCAGCTGGACGGAGGAGGGACAGCGTTTCGCGTGGAGGATGATGCTCCGGGTCAAGGAGGGGACGGTGGACTATGCGGTGTACGATGCCGCTACGGGGGAGCCGGTGGAAGTCCGTTTCGACGCGACCCGGTGGCTGGCCTCCTGGCAGCGATGGAAGCTCGTCCATGATCCGGAACAGATCCGTCAGTTCGCCGTCAAGATGGAAGCCGTGCTCGGCGACCGGTTGGGAGAGGACCAGACCGACCTAGTGGTGCGGGCGAGAACCCGAATATCCATGAACGGTCGACCCCACCAACCGCTGGTGGATCCCAACGTGGACCTCACCTCCGTCGATCCGGCGGGATTCCTCGGCCACGCCGACTGGATCGAGCCGCTGCGACCGCTCCCCTGAGGCGAGTCCCCGGAGCGATTCCCGTCCGGGGCCGGCGAGGCGAGGGCACGGGAGGGGAGGCGGCGAGCCGCTGAGGGGCCGGCCGTCAGGACACCTCCGGGCCCTCCTGGACCCAGCCGCGCTCCCGGAGGCTCACGTAGGCGCCGTCGCCCAGCACCACGTGGTCCCGGACGGGGATGCCCAGCAGAGCTCCGCTGGCGGCCAGCTGCCGGGTGACCTCCATGTCCTCCGACGACGGCTCGGGGTCGCCCGAGGGATGGTTGTGGACCAGCAGCACCGACGCCGCCGCCCGGGCGATGGCGGGGGCGAAGACCTCCCGGGGATGGACGAGGGATGCGTTCAGCAGGCCCACCGTGATGCGGCGCTCCGCCAGCACCCGGTTCTGGGTGTCCAGGTAGAGGCCCCAGAATTCCTCCTGGCGGCGGTCGCGCAAACGGGGGCCGAGCCGCGTGTGGACGTCACGTGGACCCCGGATCCGCCGGGATCGACGTCCCCTCTCGGCCGCCAGCCTCCGGCCCAGCTCCAGGGCAGCCATGACTGCCGCGGCCCGGGCCGGGCCGATGCCGGGGACCGATCGGAGCTCGGCTGCCTCGGCGCCCGCCATCCGCCGCAGGGATCCGTCGAACCGGCTGACCAGGCCGGCGGCCACCTCCACGGCCGAGCGGCCCGAGGTGCCCGAGCCCACCAGCACCGCGAGCAGCTCGTGGGTGGCCAGCGAGCCCGCCAGGCCGGAGCCGATCCGTTCCCTGGGGCCCTCCCCCCGGGGCCACTCCCGTATCCTCGTGCCCACGCGCCACCTCCCGCCGTCCGCCGTGTCGTGGCGGGGCGCCTCCCGTCCCGCCGGTGATGTCGGAGGAGGATGGGAGCGAGGCTCATCGGCGGCTCAATCCCCTCCTCCCCGGCGCCGGAGGGGGGCGTGCACGCCGACCTGGGGCCCGCACCGGCTCGGAGAGCCTCAGGGCTGGATCACCACCAGCGGGCGGCGGGCGAGGACGCTGTCCTCCTCGGCCCAGACGTAGCGGAGCTCGTAGGTCCCCGTCGCGGTGGGCGCGTACAGGGTCGCCGGATCGCCGGCCCGGCTCAGGGCCCGGCTCTCGTACGCCTCCGCCCCCGCATCGGGCGAGGCGAGGGCGATGAAGTCGTCCGGGCCGTCGGGACCCAGCCAGGAGACCCGGACCTCCCGCCCACCCGTCACGGTGTCCGGCGCGTCCAGCCGGGCCTGGAGCGGGAGCACGCTCACCGTGTCCCGAACCAGGATCCGGTCGGACTGGGACATCACGTACCGGAGCTCGTACCGGCCGGGCCGCTCCGGCGTCACGAGGGAGAGGGGACTTCCCTGGCGGGTCCGGGCGTACGTTACGGTCTCGTCGCCCGGCGTCCCGATCTCGGCGAAGGCGATGTAGTCGTTCGGATTGCTCGGTCCGCTCCACCGGATCTCGACGGGTGTGGCCACCATCAGTGTGTCCCGGACGTCCAGCTGGGCCTCCACGGGGGTGACCTCCACGGGAGAGCGGGCGATGACCCGGTCCGCCTGCGACATCACGTACCGGAGCTCGTAGCGCCCCGGGGTGTCCGGGGCCCGGACGGTGAGCGGGCTTCCCTGCCGGGTCCTGGTGTAGTCCACGGTCTCGTCGCCGGGGGTCCCCTCCTCGGCCAGGGCGATGTAGTCGTTCGGATTGTCCGGTCCCCGCCACGTGACCTCGAAGGGAGCACCCGCCCCGACCTGGGAAGGCACCTCCAGGGTGGCCTCGACCGCGGTCACCTCCAGGGGCGCCCGCACCAGCACCGAGTCGTCCTCCGCCCGGACGTACCGGACTTCCAACGAACCCGGCGTGTCCGGGGCCCGGAGGGTGAGCGGGCTTCCCTGCCGGGTCCTGGTGTAGTCCACGGTCTCGTCGCCGGGGGTCCCCTCCTCGGCCAGGGCCATGTAGTCGTCGCTCTCGTCGGGTCCCTCCCACGTCACCTCGAAGGGAGCGCCCGCCGGGACGTTGCGGGGGAGCTCGAGGCGGACGTCACCCTCCTCGACGGTCTGGAGGTCCACGTCGCCGGCGGGGTCTCCGCCTCCGTTCCCTCCGTCTCCGCCGCCGCAGGCCGCGAGGGCGGCGAGGGCCGCCACACACCCCGAGACACGGAGGAGCCCTCCGAATCCGGATCTCTGCTGTCTGGATCGTCTCATGGCTGAGGGGAGCTGGAGTGAGGGTCGGGGGACGGCGAGACACCCGTGCGAAACCGGGGTCGATCATCCATCGCGGCGACGGACGGCGGCGTATTCCCGCAGTCCCCCCTTCAGGGTGAATCCTCGGATCACACGGAACGGATCGAGGAGCTCCTCGACCTCCGCGGGCAGCAGCCGGCCCCGGGAGGTCCGGGCCCCGCCGGCGGCACGGCACTGGACCCGATCCACGTCGAGGAGAGCGAACCGGAGGGGCGGAGCGTCCGCGCCTCCCTCGGCGGCCCGCACCACCAGGTGGAGCCGGGCGTCGGCCGAGCTGACCTCCTCGAGCCGCTCCATGAGCCGGGACCGCCCGGCCCGGGACAGCCGATCGATGACGGTCCAGGCGAAGATCAGGTCATAGGGCCTGTCCGGCTGCGCCGGTACGGCTTTCTCCAGCGCGCTGACGCGTCCGTTCCGGGAGCCGGCCGACAGGAGATCGGCGAACCGGACCCACCGGGCGAATCGGCCGTAGACCTCGAGGCTGGAACCTGCCGCAGGCCCCAGATCGAGGACCGAATGGGTCCCGTCCGTGGACACGCCCTCCAGGACGGCGGCCACCCCCGGCGCGGAGCGTTCCACCGGCCCGGGTCCAGGCGACTCGCCGCTCCTCTCCGCGGAGGAGCGGGAGGATCGATCGTCGCGGGCCAGCCAGCCCACCCGATCAACCCCTATGTGGCGGCCTCGACGGCGGAGTCCGATCCGCTCTTCCTCTCGCCGCCGTCGGACGACGTGGCCGGAGCGAGCGAGCTCTTCCCGGACCCCGATGTGCCGCTCGCCTCGCTCCCGGAACTGGAGCCGGAACTGGAGCCGGAGCCGGAGCTCCCACCGGTCCCGGCGGAGGCCGAGGCCTTCTCGTCCGCGCGGCCCCGCTCCGATCGCTCCCCCATGTCGACGCTGCCACGGAAGCGGGCCCCGTCCTCCAGCACGACCCGGGGCGCGACGATGTCGCCCTCCACCCGCGCCGAACTGCGCAGCACGATCTGCTCCTCCGCGCTCAGATCGCCCTCCACCCGACCCTCCACCGTGATGACCCGGGCGGTGACGCTGGCCTCCACCTCCCCGTCCGGGCCCACCGTGAGCGAGTTCTCGGCGAGCTCCACGGACCCATCCACGTGGCCCTGGATGAGCAGGTCCTCGTCTCCGGTCACCTCGCCACGGATCTTGATGGAGCTCCCGATGGTGGCCTGCTCCGCGGCAGAGGTCGTAGGCCCGCGGGACGCGCCCGAACGGGCCTGCTCTCCGCGCCGCTCCGACGGTCGATCCTCACCCTCGTCCTTCTTCTCGTCCTTCTTCCACATGGGCTTCCTCCCTGGGTTCGTTCCCCCGGCCCGAGCTCCCGTCCGAGCTCGGGGAGATCGACGGGCAGGACGGGTAAGGGTAACGAGATCGCGGGGGGGGCGCCAACCGGCGCGGGCCTTCGGCTCTACCCCAGCTTCCCGTGGCACTTCTTGGACAAGATAGGGAGCTCTCCCGAGCGTGGCCAAGACGGACCAAGGCGGATAACTCCAAGACGTTCGGCTAATTCTGCGGGGCGTCAGGAAGGCCGGTTTTCCCGTAAATGTGTCGAGGCCACGTCACAATCGCGTCACACCGGACGCCACCTTCATCCCGACAGGACGCCCGCCCAGGCCGTCGCCAGCACTCCGGCGACAAACCACCCGAGCGCGACCCACTCCCAGCGGAGCGATCCCACTGCCACATCCCGGACCTGCTCCTCCAAGTCGTTCCGTAGGCGCCGGCGAGCCTTCCGGAGGTCCTTCTTCGCTGCCCGCAGCTTCTCCTCCAACCGATGCGCCCTCCGGCTCGCCTCCTTCCGCATGTCCGTGATCTGGCCGTGCAGATGCTCCACCTGCTCCTCAAGGTGCTCCACTCGGTCTTCGAGGTCTCGCTCCGGCGGAGCGGTCTGCGAGATGCCGACAGACCCCGCTTCAGCCGTCGCTTTAGCCGTGCCGGCCGTAACGACTTGGTGTTCGGGCTCCTCCTCCGCCAATCCGAGTCTTACCAGCATCCGGTGCCACGCGCGGCGTAGGGCACGGCGGCCACGGGATCCGGCATCTCGGAGCCTTCGGAAGAGTCCGTGGGCATTCCCGTACTCGACCCAAGACTTTGAGAGGAGGAACCCGCCGGCCAGCAGCCCGAGTAGCTCCAGGAAGAGTCCCGCGAGGCGTAACGCGCCCGGTGTTCCGCTCCGAACACGGAAGGACACCACAACGGCCGCCAGCAGACCGAGGGAAAAGATCAGGACCGGCCACCCCCACCACTCCCAGACCCGCCCCGCCGCGTTCTCGGACATGCCTCACGGTACGGACCGGGGCGCGGGATCGACAAGTGAGAAGCGATGGGAAGGAGTTGGTTCCGGTCTTTGCCGGTCCGGGGAGCGATCGCTTCGCCCGTGGGGCGTGCCATCGGCCTATCCGGGGTCTCCCGTGACATTCCCAGTACATCGCCCCAGCCAGGACCCGCATAACGCCGGCACCTTCGGGGGCGCTGTGACGCGGTTGTGTCGTTCCTTCCAGACACCGGAATCGGCTGTCGAACCGGCTATGGAGGAGCTGCCGGCGGCTGGATTCGAACCAGCGCCCTCCTGGTTGTAAGGCGTGCACCATACTGCCCGCTAACAGAAGATCCCCGTATCTACACGGGTTCTTACGGATGTCATCCGTATCACCTGGAGGCTATACGGCGCTGAATCGTACCTCAACAGCCCCTAAATATAGCCCACACCTCGTGATCCGCCTACGCTGAACTGTAGAGAGACTCGTCGAATCCTGGGTATCGCTTCCCTACTCGTTCCAACATCCTCTCCGTCAGACTGCACGCGTCCTCGACCACGTCGTCGAATGGAGAGGTTTCTTCCCGAAGGATCCTGTGTAGGCGATGAAGCGGATTCGAACAGATATCGTACGTACTATTCCGCACTGCCGCCCAGTTCCCGTGTGAGAAGGCGGATGTCCAGTCGTAGATCCGATCATATTCGTCTTTCAGCCCGGTATCTATCGCCATCGAACGCAGATTTGTGTTGTCCCAGTGACCCAAATCGACCTCCGAGAACTCAAGCCATTGATCCTCGTTTGCAAGCACCTCAAGCGCTTCCTGTGAAATGAACTCTGGAGGCTCCAAGCCGTAATCATCCAACTTGATGTAGGCTAACTTAGCCTGTCCAGTACCATATCTTCGGTACGTTTCCCAGATTTTAGGATCGTTGCTTTTCTCCATGTAGTGGAGTGTGATCAGCGACTCCAAGATTGCCCGAAGTCCCATACGTCCGAGTATGCGCGATGCATTTTCGGCCTGTAGAAGTTCAGTGAGGACCGCTAATGAGTAGGCTGCCAAACCGAAGGTTGCCTCATGGATCGGGTTAGCCTCCGTTGAGGGAACGGTACTCATGTAGTGGGCTTGGAGGGCCTTGCGGACCTCTTTCACCACTTGGAGTGATGTACCCCATTCGCCAGGTACCGATGCCGAGCAAGGTAGGCCAGGACCGCAGTCAGTCTTCTCCCAGACCTCCCTCCAGAACCTCTCGGACCACTCCTCCATGTGATTCCGATAGTCATCCATACCAGAGATCGCCCCCTCCAACGACCTAACCACGGGCCGAGCTAACTTAGGACTGAATCTTGGGTAAAAGAGAAGCTGCTCGAATATTGGTGTCTGATCCCTTTGGAAACGCAGACGTCCGGCTCGTAGCCAGCACACGACCCGCACCCATCGACAATCAGTTGATGGGATCGATTGATGATCCAATGTGTGAGCAATAGCGGTTTTCAGTTGTTGCCAGTCTGCATTTGACGGTTCACCAGCAATAAGCTCTCTCCAGGCCTCCCGGCCAGGGAGGCTGTCCAGCAACAGCATGGAGCGGAGGAGGTTCTCCACATGAGGATCAGATAAGATTTTCTCTCGAACTTTTTGGGAGATTTCATCAGGTAGATGAGTAAGGCCTGTGAGCGTACAGGTAGGCTCAATCGCCTCGGCCACGTCATCGAAGACCATCGCAATCTGCCGGAAATGGGCAAGGGCCTGTTCACGCGGCATATGTGTCCTGATAAGTGCTGCCCAAAGCATGTCGGGCAATCTCTTGTTTCGCCACGATACCAACGACAGCCGCGGTACATCCTTGAGGGGAGGTATGAGCTCCTTGCCCTCCCGTCTGTGTTGGTCGAGGGATGAGTAGGGCTTGTCGCGCTCGTCGTCGGGTGTGTCCTCTGTCATCATCAACTCCATCCTTATCTGGACGTATACAGCTTCAGCAACTGTAAAGGTATTTCCTGGAAACCTGTACCTGCTACCATAACAGGAGTGGTCACGACCGATCCCTGTACGTCGGCTCTCAAGACGAATCGAGGCCTTCCGCCTTGCGTCTCGCTGCATCCGAGAGAGCCTGTCTCGTCGGGAGTATCGGCGATTACCGTACCTCGTGAGTCCTCCTAAATCCGTCCGAATCCGTCTGCTCGGGCAACAATGGGTAACACAAGGACAGGAGATCGGAAGCAGGATAGGTCAATCTATAGCTTCAACTTTGCGAGCCCGTCCGGCATCGACTTGCCCAGAGCGATACCCTCGTCAGAAACGTGTACTCCGACATCGAAGCCTCGAAACATTGACCGCTCAATCACGCTTCGCTGGCCAACCCGAATCTCGCGCTGGGATATGTGAACATCAGGAAGATCCAAGGAGAGACTAACAAACGATTTCTGCTGCTTATAATACGCGTATTGCGTTTCTCCATCACGTAAAATCTTAAATCCATCCACCATAGGACTGTACTCCACGTCGGGTGCTGGCTCATCCCCCACAATTTCTGCCTTCGCCTTACTTCCCCCAAGATTAATCACGCTAATCCTACCATCTTCATCTTGTAGAATTGCACGCTTCCCCCATAAGACTGGAACCTTAACGTCCACAAATCGATTACCGCCGACATCAAGATCCATGGAGGCGCCCAGTAATTTTATGAATCAGTGCCTCATACCGCTCCGCGTAGGCGGGCAAGTCAATATCTATCTCGCGAGGCTCCTCAAACGGTACAGAAATCGCTTCCCGCTCCTCTCCGTCCACCAAGATTTCCGAGACCTGTACTCGTGTCACAGCACCTTTATCAAGTTCGAACTCCACTCGCCCAGTCAGCTCTTGCCCCTCCTCCGCTCCCGATGTTCTAATCCAGGCACGAGCGCGTTTGAGATTCTCTGCCCCCCGGACGAAGACGGGCGCGTCGATTCCACGAAGCTCGATGGGGCTTCCACCTGGTACTCCTGCATCGAGCAGATTCTCCCAGACTGGTCGCAGTAGTGCATGAATCAGCGTACCAGTTGGGGTCTCTATCTGTAAGGCAGTAAGAACATCTTCAACCTCATCAAATCGGAGCAGGCCAGCCTCCTCCGCTTCTGAGGTTCCATAAGACCCAGAATGAACCTCGTCTCGGCTCAAGAGAATTGCCCTACCCTCATCCCGAGCCGTTCTTAATGCTATCAACCAGATTAAGACATCCCTCATTTCGCTTGATCCAGACTCGGGAGGATGAGGGGGTTGGTGCCGACACGTCCGGCGGTGTGCTTCGCGGAAGTCCTCGCACGTAGGCGAAACAACTTCAATACTCGCACCGGTTGCCTCCATCAGCGCCTGGAGATCCACTAGCTGAACCAGTAAATCGGGATCCTCCTGATCGAAGGCTACGCCATAGCTGTCCAGTAATTCGTAGGCGCCCCGCAGATCGTCCCGTTTCGACTCAACAAATCTTTGTCGCTGTGACCGTTCGAATTCCATGAGCGTGGTTTCGGGCACTACAATGGGAACATCACGTTCCGCACAAGCCTCACACAGCGTTTGAATATGCCCGGGAAGCTTATCCTCCAGGAGGAAGTGGGCATACAGCACGTCCGAATTGAGGACAACTTTCATAGATCCTCGATCAGCACGAAACAGATGTCTTCCCTATAGTAGTTTATCTGAGCGGCCGAAAGCTGGCCACCGTCCCAATTGACATCACGGCTCGTATCACATCCTCTGATTCCACCGGAGGATGAACGCACGAATCGGATCACGGAGGAGCGGCCATACTCTCCGAGCTCTGTCCGAGGCCTCTCCATAGCTCAACAAGCACCACAGCAGGTACCACTCCGAACGCGACTTCGCACCTGCCCGTCGCGGGACTATTCAGGCGTGAGTGAAGCTTTGATGATGGGAAATTATAAGGCGTTGTATCTTTCCCGGAACCGCTGAATTTGTTCTTGAATCTCCTCCTGAGTTCCCTGGAAGAGTCCCCCCCTGACAAAAGGACCTCGCTCTCCCTGGCAGACGCAGGCATAGAGTGTCACTCGCTCCTCTGCACCAAGTTCGCCAAATCGAAGATGAAACCAGGTACTCTCCCCTCCCTCGGCCGCTCCGCCCGCACCAAAATTAATAGTCTTCTCACTATTTACTGCCGCCTCGAACTTCTCAAGGAACTCCATTCCAATCTCAGACTGACTAGCAAATCTCTTGTCCTCATTCACGGGTATCCTCCTTCGGATTTTGCGGAGCAGCTGATCGGCGGGTGTGGATCGATACGCAGGCTGGAAGCGGGCGACGCCAGCCGACGCCTTCTCACTATTTTAAGTCATAACCTCAACTTGATCTGGCGTGGGGGAGACCTCCCAGCAGACGAACCGAGGCGGCGGTTGGAAGCTGGCGGCCCCTGTCACGCCACCGGAGCCCTCTGAGATGGTGAACACCCTCTAACGCCTCCTGGCTCAGAGCGGTCGGAGCCATCCCTGCACGGGCGGCAAGTGTCGGAATCACTCAGTTCGGCTGAGCTCTCGGACCGTCTCTGGATCTGTGAGGAAGAGTCCTATGAGGTCGCCATCGGCTAAGGACCAATCGGTGTGCCCGAGATCCTTCCGGACTTCCTGCAGCATTTTGTCGAGGAAGAGAATGACACTGGGATCTTCCTCGCGACCGAGGCGGCGAAACTTCTTATAAGCGCGGATAAAGCCGGGTGAGCTCCAGAAGATTGCCTTACCAGTCCACTCGAAGAAAAACTCCTGCAGCTCATCCCTTACCCACTCCTCATCGACTTTCCCCTCTCTCGTCTGCTTCAGAGTCTTAACGACCAAGTCCTCCATGAACTTAGTATACATTTTCATCTTCTCGGGTCGTTGCGCCTCAGCAATCTCTCGCTTCTTCAGGCTACGGTGATTCCAGATCACCGCGCCAACTGTCCCCAGTGCTCCAATTACTGCCACAGCAACATCGCGATTGAGTTCGAGAAGCCCGGTGAGGAGTTGATTCCCAACCCAGAAGATTAGATACGCTGCGCCAGCAACTGCGCCGAGAGTTATGATTGCGTAGACAATTTTACGAACGTAGGCCATGGCTCTTCCTCCTTTGTGAGACTGCAGAAGGAATTCTCAAGAACAATATTTGGGGCTTCGGTCCCGAAGCGCACCAAAGGACTGTAATCGCTCATACGTCAATGCGATTGCCGGGGGGGGGTCACGATGCCTATGAGCGGTTGTGCCTGCTGCGGTAGCAGGCGGCAACCGGCTCACAACCCTTGATTCCTTTACCATCTCCCGATTCTGGGGGCTGTTACCGGGGACCGTTCGAGGGCTGTCGCCGAGGTTAAGACGGAGAATGTTCGGCCTTTATTCGGGTAAGGGAGAACGATAACCTTATCATCGTTGACTGGCCGCTTCCCCCGACAAGGAGCTCCAATGAGCGCCAATGACAGCTTGAACCCCCGCCAGGAGAAGTTCGCCCGTTTGTACTACGCCGGCCCGGATCATCTCCGGGGCAACGGCACGCGCTGTTACCTGGAAGCCTACGAGACAGAGAACGAGGACAGCGCTGCGGTAGGGGCCTCTCGCCTGCTCGGGAATGATAAGGTTCGTGCGCGTATCGAGGAGATTCGGGAGGAAGTCGCCGAGGAGGCCAAGGCGCGGGCTCGCGACTGGTGGGAGCTGTACCCGGACGCCCAGCGCACGCTACACCAGGTTGCTCGGGGTGAGTTCGAGTATGAGGAGCCCGAGGAGCTCCGATCTGCGGTGAAGGCGTCCCAGGAGATCGTGGCCCGGTGCGAGGGCACACCGAAGCAGAAGCACGAGCACCAGATACAGCAAGAGCCGATCATCGCCTACGTCGCCGGGCCGCCTCACAGCCCAGAGCATGTCCCTCCGGAAGGGTCAGACCGACGCCGGGCCATCGAAGCTCGCAGCCTGGAATCTGACGACGCTCCGGACGGAGAAACGTAGGGCTCCGGCCTGCAACCGCCAATCTGGACCCGAAGTAGGGCGTTAACACTCACAAGCTGGAGGACCAAAATGGACTTCAAATCCACGCTGCTTGGAGCTGGGTTGCTTACCATGGGATTCCTGGCTGGAAGCTCTACCGGGAGCCTACCAGCGCAAGACCAAGAGCCAGGTCACGAGCACTGCGGGCCTTGGCATGTGGAGCACTCGGATGCACGACTCGGTGCCGGTCCAGGTGACCAAGGCTTTTACGCCATTCGCTACAACAGCGAGACTGGAGAGGCATGGGTGCTATCCGCAGTCCGGCAAGCTGACGACGACAAGTGGTACAAGCTTCCCGAGGAAAGCAAAGTCACAGGCGAGTAGGATTCACCAGTGGTCCGGGGGGGGGGGCGTGAAAGGCAAAAAGGGGTTTGCGGCGATGGGACCCATTTAGGGAACCCTCCGCCGCGCGAGCGATTTTTCGTTCTTCGTGGAGCCGGCCAGCCCCCCCAACTTCCCTTCACCCGATACACCCAACCGTAGGAGGAGCCCACCTCTTACCCCGCCTATCAACGGTGTCGTATTACAAGATCACCACCTATTCTCTCTGCTGGAACCGACCCAGAAGAGTGCACAGACAGCTTCCCATTTTCCCTTCTTCAGCAGGTTGAGAAAGTGATGAGCGTACGGAGCAACTTGGAAGACCTGGCCGATCGCTGGGCCGAAGCGGATGCCGGCGAGCGATCCAACTTCCAGCTCTACCTCACCGAGTTGTGCGATGCACTCGATGTTGCCCGTCCGCAGCCGAAGGGCAGCGGATACGAGTTCGAGTTCCCGGTGAAGGTCGTCGAAGCGGATGGAACCGAGACGACCAAGCCGGCGGATCTATTCCGAAAGGACCACTTCCTTCTCGAGGCCAAGGACATCGAACCGGGCAAGAGCGACGAGTCGCTCCTCCGTAGGGCCTACGGTCAAGCACGGGGATACGTCACCCATCTTCCCGGCGATCCTCCGCCGTACCTGCTGGTGATGGACGTCGGACGCGAGCTGCTCATCTGGGACCGCTGGAATGGGACGTATGGGGGGTTCGCCGCTGCCGAGAACGTTGATCTTCGATCCCTGCATGAACGGCCTGATGACATCGCGTTCGTACAGGACATTTGGACTCAACCCGAGAAACGGGACCCCCGTGCCCGGTCCAATGCCGTCACGAGGCAAATCGCGCAGCATCTAGCGGAGCTTGCATCCTCCCTCGAGGAACGAGGACACAGTCACGAAGAAGTCGCCCGGTTCCTCATCCGTTGCGTATTCACAATGTTCGCCGAGGACATCGGGCTCCTTGAAGGCGAGCCTTTCCTCGAAGCAGTCAGCGACATCGGGCTTGAAGAACCAGAGGAGTTCGCCCCCGCTATAGAGCGTCTCTGGGTGGCAATGGATGAAGGGAAGGAGTTCGGCCTCCGTCGGATACTTCGGTTCAACGGGCACTTCTTTCAGGACCGGACTGCCCTGCCTCTCGACCGAGAGGACCTCGTCGTGCTCCTGGAGGCGGCGGAAGCTGATTGGCGATGGGTCGAGCCATCGATCTTCGGTACTCTGTTTACCCGCGCCCTCGACCCCGAGGAGCGACATCGTCTTGGAGCCCAGTTCACACCGCGAGAATACGTCGAGCGGTTGGTCCGGCCGACGATTGAGGAGCCCGTCCGCGAGCGATGGCGAGCGGTCGAAGCCTCTGTGTTTCAGCTTCGCGAACGTGGTCGGAAGCAGGACCTCAAGGAAGCAACGAAGCAACTCCGAGAATTTCACAACTGGCTCCGCTCACTCACGGTGCTGGACCCTGCCTGTGGAAGCGGCAACTTCCTGTACGTGTCTCTGGCCACTCTCAAACGTATCGAGGGAGAGGTACTTCAAACGCTCGAGGACCTGACAGGTGAACCCGATATGATCCTCGAAGAGATTGACCCATCCCAGTTCCACGGAATAGAGGTTGAGCCGTGGGCTCGAGAAATTGCGGAGCTCACGCTTTGGATCGGCTACCACCAGTTTTGGCAGGAACACCACGGCCACGTCCGGCCGCCGGAACCCGTGCTTCGTGACACAGGGACGTTGGAGTGCCGCGACGCAGTGCTTGAGTGGGACGAGCGTGTCGAGCGGCCAGAGAAGGCACGCCCCGACTCCACGCCTCGGGTCGAGCATCCTGTGACAGGGAAGCTCGTTCCAGACCCAGATGCGACGGTCGCCTACTGGGAGCACATGAATCCGCGTCAAGCCGAATGGCCGGAAGCCGACTTCATCATCGGGAACCCTCCTTATATGGGACGTGCCCGTCAGCGGGAGGAGTTCGGCGATGGGTATGTCGATGCGCTATGGGAAGTCTACGACGACGTGCCCAGAACGGCGGATTACGTGATGTACTGGTGGTATCGTGCCGCTCGGAAGGTGGCATCCGGCGAGACCATTCGAGCAGGGCTCATTACGACGAACTCCATCACCCAGTCCCACCAGCGACAAATCATCGAGGATGCCGCCAATGAAGGTGCCCACCTCGTGTGGGCTGTTCCCGACCATCCCTGGGTAGACGAAGAAGGAAGTGCACAGGTCCGGGTGGCCATGACCGTACTGGAGCGGAAGCCGTCACGAGCCAAGGTCGTCGAGGTGGATGACGCCGGCGAGATCGTACAGGAGCACCGCACGGTGGAGGTGAACTCTGACCTGTCGGCGCATGCAAGCGTCACCCGGGCCGCCGATGAGCCGCTCCTGGCGAACGAGGGACTCTCGTCGAATGGGTTCAACGTCGTCGGCCGAGGCTTCGTGCTCGAGGAGGAAGAGGCCAAGAAACTGCTAAACGAAGACCCCGACCGAGCGGAGATTATCCGGCCGTATCGGAACGGACGGGATCTCACCCAGTACTCGCGGGGAGTTTACATCATCGACTTCGGGACGCGGAGCGAAGAAGAGGCCCGAGAATGGCCAGCCCTGTTCGACGTCGTCCGCGACCGCGTAAAGCCGGAGCGTGATACGAACAATGACCCGATAGCGCGCAAGATTTGGTGGCGTTTCGCACGAAACCGGGAAGCATTCCGACAGGCGGTTGCCGACCTCGACCGATACATCGCCACTCCTTACGTATCGAAGCACCAGTTCTTCACGTTCCTGGACGCCGAGGTTGCTCCCGATGACAAATTGCGTGTAATCGCATCTCACGCTGCGTTCCACCTGGGGGTACTCTCGTCCCGTATCCACGTGCTCTGGGCGCTTGCGGCAGGAGGACGGCTGGGCGTGGGCAACGACCCTGTTTACAACCAAACACTCTGCTTCCAGCCGTTCCCGTTCCCGGCCTGTTCCTCCGAGCTTGAAGCAAAAATCGGAGCGGTGGCCGAGAAGATTGACGATCATCGCGAGGCCGCAACTGGCCGGGAGAAGGGCGTAACCGTCACCCGTATGTACAACATCATCGAAAAGCTCCGGTCCGGGGAGAAGCTCTCGGACAGGGAACGGGAGATCCACCAGTCGTCCGGTTGTGGGGTTCTCCGAGACCTACATGACGAGCTGGACGGGTTAGTCGCAGAAGCCTACAGCTGGGACTGGCCGCTAACCGATCAAGAGATCCTGGAACAACTGGTGGAGCTTCACGACGAAAGGCGAAAGGAGGAGGAAGAAGACGGCACGGTTCGCTGGTTACGGCCGGCTTATCAAGTGCCTCGCTTCGCGCCGGAGGAGCTGGAAGCTCCCGAGTTGGAACTCGAGGACGAAAAGGCAGAGGAAGCACCTCCACAATGGCCCGAGGATGACGCCGTCGGCCAGATCTCCGCCATCAAGGCCAACCTCTCCGAGGCTCCTGGAACGATTGCAGACATTTCGGACCGGTTTCAGGGAGCACAGCAGAACCTGGTCGAACACCACCTGGAGACCCTTGTGCTCCTTGGTGAAGCCCGGAAGACAGACGACGGCCGCTATCACCCCGTAGAGGAGCCTGCGGTGTTATAAGAGGAGGGGGTATGAGTTCGTCCGAACATGTCCCAGCCGAGACAGCCCTCATTGTTTCCAGCGGGGGAGCGGCAGCGGTTCAGGCTCTGCCGCAAGCGGCAGACGATCACCTCGGATGGACGGTCGAGCTTTCCGACGCTTGGGCGGACCCGTGGCGGTCCGATCCTGCCTACCAAGTGGCCCTCTCCTGCCTCAACCAGGCGGGAGATCCCCGCGAGGAGAATCGATCTTGGCCCTGGATTGGTGAGGAATCCCTGCGCCGGTGGCTCGCACGAGTCCGCGAGGAAGCCGAGAAGGTGGCGTTGCTCCCGGCTGTCTACGCCGACGCCGGGACCTTCGGTGATGTTACCGACCAAAATCAAAGGTTGCGGGCCTACCGGTACGTGCGATCCGTCGCGGTGAGCCGAGTTGGGGAGGCCTGGTTTCCGAACTATACGATCCCGGCGGCACCTGATCCGGGTAACGTGCTCGACGAGGTTCTCCCGCAACCAACCGCTCGCGAAGTCGATCCTGCCCGTCGTCCCCTCCGCGGGGCCGAACTCGTTAGGAGTCGTGAGGCCACCCGCGTCTTGGCCACCTTGAAGCAGGCCGACCTTCACCTCGGCCCGGGCCGCCGAATCGTCGTGGTGGTGGGTCCCAGGAACTGGTCTTCCGAGTCGCGGAATCTTTTCACCGATACGATTCTGGCCCATGGTACCGAAGCTCATCGCCGAACCTGCTATGGGTCCGTTGAGAGCACGGAGAGGCATCTACGTCTGGAGTACGTCGGCTTCCTCCGTCAAGACCTCCAGGCGGCAGTGTTCGGCTCCCTCGACCAAAACAGTCTGAACTCCCTGGACCGATTGGCTTCTCGGTTGAGCCGATTCTGTGCCCCGAAGCAACCTGCTGCGGCGGAGGAGCTCAAGCGCCAATCGGCCGCGACGGGAACCCCGTGGCCCACGCTCCTCCAGTCGGAACTTCGTGCGGCGCTGCTGGCCGGCCTTCAAGACCTGAAGCAGCCCCGACCAACAAAAATCGGTTCGTATCAGTGGGTGAAGGCACCCTCGGGAGAGCGGTGGGAAGGCCGGCCTGTGCAGTTGGCAAGCGCCAGCACGCCGCTGGAGTTCATGTACTTCGTACGCCAGCTGATCGCGAAGTCGCGAGCGGCTATCACCGAGGAACTCCGCGCTTCAGCAGTCGAGCCGTCAGACGGGGACGCGCCGGATGCAATGGACCACGCTGAACGGTACGAGCCGCACCCAGAGAGGACCCCGCTCCACACTGCAGCGCCAGCTATGGTGACCCAGTCGCCCGACCCTGAACCGGACTTCGTCTCGAACTTTGAGACTCGGGAGCTGATCCGCACTTGTCTCGCCCGAGCCGACCTGTCGGCGACCGTGGAAACCGATCTCAGGCTACATGCACTCGAGGGCCTATCATACCAAGAGATCGCAGACCGGACCGGGCAAACCGAGGACGCCGTAAAGCAGGCAGTGTACGAAGGAAGAAAGGAGCTGGGGGCGATTCGAGACCGAATCGCCTAAACCAGGGATCTCCCCGCTTACTGTCTGGGCGGCTGCCCAGATAATTGTCCCACTTACGATCTTCCAGTTCGCTGGCCTTACGGGGTGAAGAAGGAGAGATCACCTTCCACGAGGTCAGCATGATTACCTTCCTCGCACTCTACCGAGGCCCAGACATCGAACGGGCCACGGTTATCGCCGTCACGGCCGACCCGCATCTGGTACGTCAGTTCGCCACGGCCGTACTCCAGGCCGAAAACACCAGGCTGACCCGTCCGGCTGCGGGAACACGAGATCCCATTGTGGAGGCCGTATCCGAGGGCCGTCGGGAGGCACTCGAACTCGTTCGAGACGAGGCGGGGACGGACGCGGGAGAGGACCACAGTGAGTAGGCTCACGAGTTGGCAGGCTGCTAAGGAAGCCCTCGAAGCAGCGCTGGAGAACGTCAAACCGGAGAACCAGGTTGGTGCCGCCCGAGCCCTCGGGCAGGTAGTCCAGCGACTGGACCCGAATCTCCCGTCCACGACGCGCTCGGCCTTCAAATTCAAGGCAGAAAAATCGTTGTCCCCGTTCTTCCCAGACGGCGGCGCAAAACCTGTGACCTGGGCTGTAATGGACGTGGCCCAGACACATCGACGCCCGAAAGACCGGCAGGTATTGGACTCAACGGCTGGAGGCGGGGAAACCGCCACCTCCATGCCGCTCTCCGACCTCTACGCGCTACTTGACGGACCAGGCTTGGAATACGATCTCCGGCCTTACACCGCCCGCGGCCGGTTCACCCTCCTCTCGGCTTCGCCGAAGCGCGGAAAATCCACCTTCGCCAGCCTCTACGCCCGTGCAAAGGCCACCGGCGGGTCGTTCCTCGGCCAGTCTCTCGATCCCGGAACGGTCTTGTACGTGGCTCCCGATGAAAATTGGCGGGACGTGGTACGGCGGTTCCGATCCTTCGGTGTGCCCGGCGAGAGCGTCCATATTTGGCGCGGCCGTGACCTCTCAATAAACCGAATCGCCCACCGGGCGGAGGAGATCGGGGCCGAGCTTGTAGTCTTGGACACCCTGCTCCGGGTTGCAGGGATCTCCGATGAAAACGACAACGCGGAGTGGGATCGCTGGTTCGGGGAGGCCCGGGACCAAATTCACGACTCGGGCGCGGTCTGGCTGGCCGTGCATCATGACCGCAAAAGCGGGGGGAAGGACGGAGAGGGAATCCGTGGAGCCTCCGCCATCTTCGGCTCCGTAGACGTGGCGATCTCCCTCCAGTCTACCGAAGAGGCCGACCACCGGCGGACCCTCAAGGTAGAGGGCACGCGCCTAAATCATGCGGCTCCGCTGGTTATCGAGCTGAATGCCTCCGAGGCGCGATACGAGGCTGTCGGGGAGGTAGACGTAGTCTCCATTCTGGAGGACTCCTCCCTGGAGCGGCTACTGGAGGTACTTACTCCCAAGCCCGCCACCGTCTCATCCATCTACGAGATGCTCCGTTCCCGGTATCCCGAGGCCGAGGACGACGTGGCCGAATCCACGGTTCGCAGCCGACTCGGAAAACTCACCTCGGCCGGACTGGTCAGACGCTCAGGCGAAGGGGGTAAGCGCGACCCGTACAGATATTCCCTCAGTCGCTCAAACGGTCCCAATAAAACAACTGAGCGTCCCGGGAAAGGCCAGGAGACACAAGGGGAAACACGTTCAACGGAAGGTCAGGATTCGGCTGCCGGAGAAACACGCTCAGTCGCTCAACACCCTAAGGGGGCTGAACGACTGAGCGTCGAGGAAGAGCGAGAGGAACCCTCCGAGGACCTCCAGTCCGACCTCGAGGCCATGCTGGAGGGGGACCGATGAACCGGGACGCCGAACTCCGGGAGCTGGCCGTGCGTCTGTGGACGGCGGCCGAGGCCATCGACGCCCTCCGTGGCGGGGACCGGGCCTGGTGGTGGGCCGGCGAGCAGGTGGCCCGCCTCTCCCGGGAGAGCCGCCTGGAGGACCCCAACGCCGTGCGCCGCGTGGCCGAGGTCCTGGAGGAACGCCTGGCAATGGAGCGGAAGCGGCGTGGCGGGGAGGTGGAGGCATAATCATGGAGACTCGCGCCCTGGCCGAGCTGGTCGCCGACCCATCCCGATTGGAGGACCTCCCGGAGGAGGACCTGGTGGACGTTGTGGCCGAGCTTGAACGGCTCCGGGCCCGGGCGTGGGGGCGACTGTCCCGCCCGAGCGGGAACGGAGGTGCAGACGGCCGTAGACAACCCGACCCCGACCAGATGCTCACCGTGAAGGAGGCCGCTGAGATCCTGGGCGTGGAGGAGCGGTGGCTTTATGACCGCTCCGACTCCCTTCCCTTCGCCCGGAAGCTCGCCCCTCGGACCCTCCGGTTCTCCGAGCGGGGCCTGTACCGCTGGCTGGAAACGCGGCCATGACCGCCTTGTCTGCCTCTCCTTTGTGGCATATGTAGTATGCCATGAGCGAAGAGCTGGCGGAGGTGGTTCGGGAGATCCTTGACGCGGTGCCGGGCACCGACCTGGAGCTGGCCGAAGAGGCCGGTGTGCCGCAGTCCACGATCTCCCGCATTCGACACGGGAAGCGCGGTTGCACCCCCGAGGTGGCCCGTGCCCTGGTCGGGGCCCTGTCTCGGTGGTCGGAGGACTGTCGGACGGCCGAGACGAAGCTCCGCCGCGCACTACAGAAGGAGAAGGCCGATGAGTGACGGCACAGGGAGTATCTACAAGCGCGGGAGTGTCTGGTGGATCGACTATTCGTTTCGGGGAGAGCGGCACCGGGAGTCCAGCGGGTCCACGAAGAAAAAGGACGCCCGGGCCCTCCTCCGGAAGCGCATGGAGGAGATGGGCAAGGGCGGCCCCCGAGTCCACGAGGAGGAGGTCATGTTCTCCGACCTGGCCCGGATGATCGAGGACGATTACGTGACGAAGGGCCGGGCTTCCCTTGCGAACCTGCGGACGGCGCTCAAGCACCTGAAGGAGTTTTTCGGAGGCTGGCGGGCCGTGGACATTCGCCCGGACCACCTCCGGCGCTACGTCCGGCAGAAGCAGGAGGAAGGGTATTCCAACGGGTACATCCGGCGGCACATGGCCACGCTGAAGCGGGCGTTCAATCTGGCCGTAGAATCGGAGCGGCTCTCGAAGGTGCCCCCCTTCCCGAGCGTGGAGGTCGATAACGTCCGCAAGCGGTTCCTGACGATGGACGATGTGGACGCCATCTGCCGGCACCTGAACGAGCATCTGGCCCCGGTGGTCCGGTTCGCGGCACTCACTGGCTGGCGGAAGGGGGAGATCATCGCCTACCGGGACAATCCCGGCCTCCGGTGGCGACAGGTGGACTTTGAGGCCGGCACCGTCCACCTCGATCCCGGGACCACGAAAAACAAAGAGGGGCGAACCTTCCCGTTCAGCGCCCTCCCTCCCCTGGAGGAGCTCCTACGCCGCCAGCGCGAGCGTACCGACGCGGTAGAGAGGGAACGGGGAGAGATCGTCTCCCACTTATTCCATCGCGACGGGGAACCGATCCGCGCCATGCGGAAGGCGTGGAACAAGGCGGCCGAGAAGGCCGGTCACGAGGGAGCGTGGTTCCATGATTTGCGGCGCACCGCCGTCCGCAACCTGGAGCGGGCCGGTGTCTCCCGGTCGGTGGCGATGAAGCTCACCGGCCACAAGACCGAAAGCGTCTACCGCCGGTACGCCATCGCGGACGAAGCGGCGCTCCAGGAAGGCGTGGAGAAGCTCGCCGCGCTCCACCAGGACGATGAAGAAGGCCGAACCACCATTCCGCTGAAGGAAGCCCGTGAAGGGTAGAAACCGGGCGGCTACGTCACAGATACGTCACAATTTCGGGGGTGCCGACCCTGTAATCCTTTGTGCTAACAGCACTTACCCCAGCTTCCCGTGGCACTTCTTGTACTTCTTCCCGCTGCCACAGGGGCAGGGATCGTTGCGGCCGGGCTCCTCCTCGACCTCCAGGGGCTCGTCGGGCCGGATGACGCCGCGCTGGGGCGAGGATCCGCCGCCGCCCGCCTCCATCCGGGCGGCGCTGGACACGCCCGTAGCCGCCATGGCGGGCTCCCGGGACGCCCCCTCCTCGGGTCCACCGCCGTCCCCCCCCGCCGCACCCGCCCGGACGCCGGTGTCGAACGACTCCGACGGGCCGGACGTCTCGGTGACCTGGGGCGCCCGGAGGCGCTGCTCGGGCTGGGGCTCCACCTGGGCCCGGTAGAGGTAGTTGGCCACCGACCGGCGGAGATCCGCCATGAAGTCCACGAAGAGCTCGTAGGCCTCCTTCTTGTACTCCACCACCGGGTCCTTCTGGCCGTAGGCCCGGTAGCGGATGGAGTCCCGGAGCTGGTCCAGGTCGTAGAGGTGGTCCTTCCACTTCTCGTCGATCACCGAGAGCACGATGAAGCTGAGGATCCTCTCCCAGTGCTCGTCGAAGTGCTCGATCTTCTCGTGGTACGCCTCCCGGGCGTGCTCCAGGACCCGCTCCTCCACCTCGAAGGCACCGTCCCAGACGTGGGGATCCGCCTCCTCCTCGGATTCGGGGAGGAAGCCGGCCAGCAGGAAGTACTCGATGACCAGGTGCTCCCGGAGGCCCGGCAGGTCCCACTGTTCCGGGTGCCGGTCTTCGCCCACGAACCCGGTGATGTCGTCCCGGAGCGAGGTGGCGATCATCTCCCAGGCCTCGCCCTTCAGGTCCTCGCCGCCTTCCAGGGCGAACAGCCGGAGGTCGTAGACCACCTCCCGCTGCTGGTTCATCACGTCGTCGTACTCCAGCAGCTTCTTCCGGGCCTCGAAGTTCTGCATCTCCACCTTGCGCTGGGCGCGCTCGATGGACTTGGAGATCCACGGATGGGTGATGACCTCGCCCTCCTCGGCCCCCATCTTGTCCATGACCTTGGCGATGCGGTCCGACCCGAAGAGCCGCATGAGGTCGTCCTCCAGGGAGAGGAAGAAGCGGCTGGCGCCGGGATCGCCCTGCCGGCCGGAGCGCCCCCGGAGCTGCCGGTCGATCCGCCGCGACTCGTGCCGCTCGGTGCCCAGGATCTGGAGGCCGCAGGGAGGATCCGTCTGGCAGCCGAGCTCGGCCACCTCCTCCTCGGTGAGGTCGGGCTCCTCCCGGACCTGGCCGAAGGCGGGCTCGTCGGAGACGATCCCGCAGACGTCGCACTTCACCACGCCGCGGCCCAGCTTAATGTCCGTGCCCCGGCCGGCCATGTTGGTGGCGATGGTGATGGCCCCCGGCTGGCCGGCGTCGGCGACGATCTGGGCCTCCCGCTCGTGCTGCTTGGCGTTCAGCACCTCGTGGGCCAGGCCGCGTCGCTTCAGCATGCGGGAGATCTTCTCCGAGACATCCACGCTGGTGGTGCCCACCAGGATGGGGAGCCCCCGGTGGTGGAGCCGCTCGATCTCGTCCAGGAGGGCGGCGTACTTCTCCCGCTTCGTCTGGAAGACCACGTCCTCGTGGTCGATCCTCCGGACCGGACGGTTGGTGGGGATGACCACCACCGGGAGGTCGTAGATCTCGTCGAACTCCGACTCCTCGGTCTCGGCCGTCCCGGTCATGCCGGACAGCTTGTCGTACATCCGGAAGTAGTTCTGGATGGTGATGGTGGCCAGGGTCTGGGTCTCGCCCCGGACCGCCACGCCCTCCTTGGCCTCCACCGCCTGGTGCAGGCCGTCGCTCCACCGCCGGCCGTGCATCTTCCGGCCCGTGAACTCGTCGACGATCACCACCTCGCCGTCCTCCACCACGTACTCCACGTCCTTCTCGTAGAGGGAGTGGGCCTTCACCAGCTGGTGGATGACGTGCATCTTCTCCGACTTCTGGGCGTACTCCTCCTCCACCTCGGCCAGGCGCTGGCGCTTCTCGTCGGCGTCCAGCTCCTCGTGGTCCTCGATCTCCTTCACCTTCTCGGAGATGTCGGGCACGACGAAGGCCTCGGGATCGCCGGGGGCGAGGACGTCCTGCCCCTGGTCGGAGAGCTGGATGGTGTGGCCCTTCTCGTCGGTGGAGAAGAGGAGCTCCTCGTCCACCTCGTGGAGGCGCTTCTCCCGCATCAGGTCGCCCTCGACCCGCTGGACGAGCTGCTTCACCCCCTGTTCGTTCAGCACCTTCAACAGGCGCTTGTTCTTCGGATCGCCCCGCTGGGCCGCGAGAAGCAGCCGGCCGGCCTGCCAGCGCTTGGCGTCGTCCTCCTCCTCCCGGGCCTCCTCCAGGAGCTCCTCGCCGTCGGAGATGAGCTCGCGGCAGATCCGCTTCTGCTTCCGCACCAGGTTGGCCACCTGGGCGTTGTACTTCTTGTAGGTGTCGTCCCGGTCCCGCTGGGCCGGGCCGCTGATGATCAGCGGCGTCCGGGCCTCGTCGACCAGGACGGAGTCGATCTCGTCGATGATGCAGAAGTTGTGGCCCCGCTGGACCCGGTCCTCCAGCCGGACGACCATGTTGTCCCGGAGGTAGTCGAAGCCGAACTCGTTGTTGGTGCCGTAGGTGATGTCGCAGCGGTACGCCTCCCGCCGCTCCTGGCTGCCCGCGTCGTGCTCGTCGATGCATCCCACGCTCATGCCCAGGTACTCGAAGACCACCCCCATCCACTGGGCGTCCCGCCGGGCCAGATAGTCGTTCACCGTGACCAGATGGCAGCCGCGGCCCGGGAGGGCGTTCAGGTAGAGGGGCATGGTGGCCACCAGGGTCTTCCCCTCCCCGGTGGCCATCTCGGCGATCTTCCCCTGATGGAGGACGATGCCGCCGATGAGCTGCACGTCGTACGGCACCATGTCCCACTCCATGGTGTTGCCCGTGACCTCGATCTCGGTTCCCAGCAGCCGCCGGCACGCCTCCCGCACCGTGGCGAAGGCCTCGGGCAGCAGCTCGTCCAGGATCTCGTCGGTGGCGTCGCGGAGCTCGTCCTCCAGGGCGTTGATCTCGCCGGTGAGGTCGGCCCGACGATCCGGGTCCTCGGTGTGGGTCCGCTCCTCCCGGAGCTCCTCGATCTCCTGGTCGTAGGGATCGGTGACCTCGCGGATCCGGTCCCGGAACCTCTCGGTCTGGGCCCTGAGCTCCTCCTCGGAGAGCTCGGAGACCCGCTCCTCGGCCTCGTGGATGTCGTCCACGATGGGCTGGAGCTTCTTCATCTCGCGCTCGAACTGGGTGCCGAGCACGCTCTGCAGGAGGTCCTGGAGCATACTGGGGTCGGCCTGGGTTGCGGAGCGGGGGTCGCGTGGCAGGAGTTCGCCGCGCCCCGCCCGGGGACGAAAGGCGCCTACGGTCGGAGCCTAATAGTCGGATCGGCGGGATTCGTTCCGGCGCGCACGAGGGGAGGGACCCGGCGCTCCGGGGCGCCGTGAGCTACCTCCCGTGACGGCGCCAGGCGTCCATCAGCCCCGGTCGGATGCCCTCGGGGACCAGGTATCGGACCGACCGCCCCTCCCGGAGCCGCCGCCGGATCATGGTGCCCGAGACGTCGATGCGCGTCACGTCGAGGCGCCGATAGGGCACGTCCCCCTCCTCCGGAGGCGGCACGTCCCGCTCCCCCCGGGGGATGGCCACCAGCTCCGCCAGCTCCACGATCTCCTCGGGTCGGTGCCAGCTCCCGAACTCGGCGAGCTGGTCGGCGCCGATGACCAGGAAGAGGGTCGAGGGCTCCCGGCGTCGACGGATCTCCCGGAGGGTCTCCACCGTGTACGACGGCCCGTCACGCCGGAGCTCCAGGTCGCTCACCTCCATGCGGGGATCCCCGCGGAAGGCGACCTCCACCAGGTCGTGGCGGACGGCCGGGGGAAGGACGAACTCCCGGTGGGGAGGAGCGGCGGCGGGGATCACCAGCAGCAGATCCAGGTCCAGCCCCTCGAAGACGTCCTGGGCCACCACGAGATGGCCCACGTGCGGGGGATCGAAGGTCCCCCCGAGGACCGCGATCCTCCGGGGAGGATCCGGGATCCGGCCCTCCCGGGCGTCGCTAGCGGCGCCGGGAGTCCGCGCTCGACCCTCCATCCTCCCCCTCGGCCCCCTCGAGGCTCCGGGCCGCCTCGCTGTCCGGGAACTCCGTGAGCAGACGCTCCCGCACCTGCCGCGCCTCCGCCTCGAACCCGAGCTCCTTCAGGCTGCGGTGGTAGGTGGCCAGCACCCGGGGGACGATGCTCGCGTCCGGGTAGTCGTTGAGGACCGTCTCCAGGTAGATGTTCGCCGATTCGTAGAATCCATCGTCGTAGTAGTACCGGGCGACCCGGTACTGCTTCCGGGCGAGCTTCTCGCGGGCCCGGGCGATGATCTCCTCCGCCCGGGGCAGCAGGTCGCTCTCCGGGAAGAACTCCTTCAGGCGCTGGCATTCCTCCAGGGCCGAGCGGGTGTGCTCCTGACCCCGCTCGATCCCCGGCGAGCTCTCCCAGTAGGCCCGGCAGGCTCCGAGCTGGGCGTCGTCGGCCAGGGGGCTCCCCGGCCGGGTGAGGGCCATCTGGCTGAACTCCTGGGCGGCCTCCAGCGCCCGGTCGCTCTGGAGCATGGACTCGGCCACGAGGAACTGGGCGCTGTCCGCCTTGGGATGGACGGGGTTCTGATTCAGGAACAGCTGGAAGCCACCCACGGCGTCCCCGTAGCTGCCGTCCTGGAAGCGTTCCAGGGACCAGCGGAAGAGATCGGACGCCGGAGCGTCCACCGGTGGACGGGCGCCGGAGCACGCCACGATCCCCACCGCCCCCACGACGAGGAGAGCCGCGGCCAGGAGCCCCCGTTTCGACGCCTCCGCCCTCATCGGCGATCTCCCGTCCTCCTCACGAGCCACCGTACCGCAGCTCCCTCAGGCGCCGTTCCGCCTGCTGGACCAGGGGACCGCTCCGGGCCGGATTCATCCGGAGGACGGTCTCGAACTCCTCCCGGGCCTCCGACCGCCGGTCCAGGGCCAGGAGCGCCTCCCCCCGGGCGTAGTGGGCGTCGTCCAGGAGGGGGCGCGGTGCCTCGAGATCGATGAGCCGGGACAGGATCTCCGCCGCTCGCGCGTTCTCGCCCGCCTCGCGCAGTCGACCCGCCACCTCGTACAGACAGCTCCCGTAGTGCCACTCGGCGCCGGTCCTGGCCGCACCGGGGGAGCGGACCCGGTCCAGGTACTCGTCGAAGTACGGGATCGCCTCGGTACAGCCGCCCAGCTCCTCGTACGACCGGGCCAGGTGGAGGAGGGCCTCCTCGGAGGAGGAACCGGAGGGCTCGACGCCCAGGGACAGGTAGAGGGGGAGCGCCCGGGCCGGATCCCCGCGCTCCCAGTATCCCGCGGCGGCGGCGAGCCGGAGGGAGTCGGGCAGCCACCGGATCCCGGACGATGCCACCACCGGCTCCAGGGCCCGTAGCATCCGATCGGTCTCCCCCCGACGACGCGCGTTCTCGGCCAGGCTCAGCAGGCCCATGGCCGCCCGGGGAGCGTAGGTCGAGTCCCTGGCCAGGAGATCGCCGTAGAGATCCAGGGCACCTCCCAGGTCCCCCTGCCGGACCCTGAGGTCGGCCAGGCGGGCCAGGATGGAGGGCTCCTCACCCTCCCGTCGGAGGGCCAGCTCGTATTCCGCCGACGCCTCCTGCAGGTGGTCCATGGCGGCGAGCCTGTCCCCACGGCTCACGGCGTCGTCCGGAGCGGCGCACGCGGCCGTCAGGCCCGCCAGCGGGACGGCCAGGAGCCATCCGACGGGGAGCCTCCTCTCCCGCCGGGGCGCTGCAGCGTCGTCATGCCTCATCCCGTGACCCTTCGTATCAGCCCGTACTTGACGATGCACCAGAGGGCGCGTACCCCGTCGCGCCACGTGATCTTCTTCCCCTCCGCGTACGTCCGTCCGCTGTAGGAGATCCCCACCTCGTAGACCCTCCAGCCCCCCAGCGCCACCTTGGCGGTGATCTCCGGCTCGATCCCGAACGCGTCCTCCTCGATACGTATGGCCTCGGCCACCTCCCGGCGGAGACATTTGTAGCACGTCTCCATGTCCGTAAGGTTCAGGTTCGTGGTCATGTTGGACAGGAGAGTGAGCAGACGGTTGCCCACGTAGTGCCAGAAGTAGAGCACACGATGGGGTCGTCCGCCCATGAACCGTGAGCCGTAGACCACGTCCGCCCGCCCCTCCCGGATGGGCTCCAGGAGCGCGGGGAGCTCCGAGGGATCGTACTCCAGATCGCCGTCCTGGATCACCAGCGCGTCGCCCGTGGCGGCGTCGAATCCCGTCTGGACGGCGGTCCCCTTCCCCCTGTTCTGCTCGTGGCGGACCAGGTGGTCCACGATCCCCTCGTCGCGCAGGCGAGAGAGGATCTCTCCCGAGCCGTCGCTGGATCCGTCGTCCACCGCCACGATCTCCAGATCCAGCGGCACGGCCTTCACGCGTCGCACGATCCGCTCCACGGTGGGAGCTTCGTTGTACACCGGCATGATCACCGACAGGAGGAGATCCTCCGGCTCCTCGCCCGGGGGCTCCGGGGCGTACCGGGGCGCGGTTCCCCTCACGCCCCGGCCCCGCCGTCCTCGCCGGCGAGCACCGGCGGGCTCTCCAGTGCCCCCTCGTCCCGGAGCTCCCGGAAGTAGTCGATGGTCCGGCCCAGGCCTTCCCTGAGCTGCACGGTCGGACTCCAGTCCAGGGCCTCCCGGGCCAGGCCGATGTCCGGACGCCGCACCTTCGGGTCGTCCTCCGGGAGCGGGAGGTGCCGGATCCCGGCGTCCGATCCCGTCTCCTCCAGGACGATCTCCGCCAGCTCGGCGATGGTGAACTCCCCCGGATTGCCCAGGTTCATCGGGCCCTGCACCCCACTGGTGAACAGGCGGTAGATCCCGTCCACCAGGTCGGATACGTAGCAGAAGCTCCGGGTCTGGGAGCCGTCGCCGTAGACCGTGAGGGGCTCTCCCAGCAGCGCCTGGACGATGAAGTTGGACACCACCCTGCCGTCCGCCGGCCGCATTCGCGGGCCGTAGGTGTTGAAGATCCTGGCGATCCGGGCCTCCACCCCGTGGACGCGGTGGTACGCCATGACCATGGCCTCGGCGAAGCGCTTGGCCTCGTCGTAGACGCCCCGGGGCCCGATGGGATTGACGTTGCCCCAGTAGCTCTCCGGCTGCGGGTGGACCTCGGGATCCCCGTAGACCTCGGAGGTGGAGGCCAGGAGGAACCGGGCGTCCTTGGCCTTGGCCAGGCCCAGGACCTTGTGGGTGCCCAGGCTCCCCACCTTGAGCGTCTGGATCGGCAGCTCCAGGTAGTCCACGGGGCTGGCGGGCGAGGCGAAGTGGAGCACCCCGTCCAGATCGCCCTGCACGTGGACGAAGTCGGTGACGTCGTGCTCGATGAACCTGAACCGGTCGCGGCCGAACAGATGCGCGATGTTCCGTGCCGTCCCGGTGATCAGGTTGTCCATTCCGATCACCTCGTGGCCCTCGGCCAGGAAGCGGTCGGTGAGGTGCGAGCCCAGGAAGCCGGCGACCCCGGTGATGAGGATCCTCAACGTACGGCCTTCCGCCCCACGGGATAGTATCGGAAGCCCCGCTCCTCCATCCGGTCGGGCTCGAAGAGGTTCCGGCCGTCGAAGACGACCGGCTCCTCGAGCTCCTCGGAGAGCCGGGACCACGAGGGCCGGCGGTAGGGGAGCCATTCGGTGACGATGAGCAGTCCGTGGGCTCCGGCGCACGCCCGGTACTCGTCCTCGTGGTAGCTCACCCGGTCGCCGAAGATCTCACGGGCGTTCTCCAGCGCCTCGGGATCGTGGACCGCCACCTCGGCCCCCCGGTCCAGGAGCCCGGTCACCACGACCCGGGCGGGGGCCTCCCTCATGTCGTCGGTCCCGGGCTTGAAGGACAGACCCCAGACGGCGAAGCGCCGCCCGGAGAGGTCCCGGCCGTAGGCGTCGGCCACCTTCTCCAGCAGGACCCCCTTCTGCTGCTCGTTCGTCTCGTGGACCGCCCTGAGGATCGAGAGGTCCACGCCCTCCTCGTCGCCCGTCCGGATCAGGGCCCGGACGTCCTTGGGGAAGCAGCTCCCGCCGTATCCCGTCCCTGCGAACAGGAACGACGAGCCGATGCGGGGATCCGAGCCGATCCCGCGCCGGACCCTGGACACGTCGGCCCCCGTCTCCTCGCACAGCCGGGCGATCTGGTTCATGAAGCTGATCCGGGTGGCCAGCATGGCGTTGGCGGCGTACTTGGTCATCTCCGCCGACGCCAGGTCCATGAAGATCACGGGGTTGCCGGTTCGCACGAAGGGCTCGTAGAGCTCCTCCAGCAGCGGCTTCACGGCCTCGGAGTCCACGCCCAGGACCACCCGGTCCGGCTTCATGAAGTCGTCCACCGCCGAGCCCTCCTTCAGGAACTCGGGATTGGAGACCACGTGGAACCCCGCGGTGGTCTCCTCGGCGATGGCCCGGCGGACCCTGGGCGCCGTGCCCACGGGCACCGTGCTCTTGGTGATCACCGCCGCCCCCTCCTCCAGGGCCGGCGCCACGGTCCGGGCCGCCGAGAGGACGTGCCGGAGGTCCGCCGACCCGTCTTCGTCCGGCGGGGTGCCCACCGCCAGGAAGACCACGTCGGCCCCCCGGGCCGCGTCCCGGACGTCGGTGGTGAAGTGCAGCCGACCGTCCTCGACGTTCCGGGGGATCAGCCGCTCGAGGCCCGGCTCGTAGATCGGGATCTCCCCCTCCCGCAGGGCACGGATCTTCTCCTCGGCCACGTCGGCGCACGTCACCTGGTTCCCGGTCTCCGCCAGGCACGCACCCACCACCAGCCCCACGTACCCGGTGCCTACGACTGCGACGTCCATGCTCTCCTCACTCCTGGTCCAGGACCCATCGGTATACCGCCCGTACCGTCTCCTCCAGATCGTGCTCCGGCTCCCAACCGGTGAGGTCCCGCAGCCGGCCCGGGTCGCCCGACTGCCACGGGATTTCCTCCTCCCGCACGAGGTCGGCGTCCGTCCGGATCTCCGGATCCACGTCCGCCTCGTCCAGGATCCACTCCAGCAGCCGTCCCACGGCCACGGCCCGTCCCGAGGCCACGTTGTAGGACCCGCCGGCGTCGGACGACTCCATCAGGAGATGGAAGGCTCGCACCCCGTCGCGAACGTCGGTGAAGTCCCGCTCCACGTCCAGGTTGCCCACGTGCATCACCGGTTCCTGCGCGCCCCGGGCGATGGCGGCCACCTGACGGCAGAAGTCGGGCACCACGAAGCCGGGTTCCTGGCCGGGTCCCACCAGGTTGAAGCCCCGTCCCACCACGGTGTCCAGCCCGTAGGCACGCCGGTAGGTATGGGCCACCAGCTCCTGGCACGCCTTCGAGAGTCCGAACGCCGTGACGGGCCGGAGATGGGCGTCCTCGCGCACCGGCGTCCCGGCCCGGATGCTCTCCCCGTAGGAATCGCCGGCACCGGCGATGAGGATCCGGGGCTCGCACTGCGGAAAGTCCTTCTGCACCGCCCGGACGGCATCACAGAGGTTCACCGTCCCGCCGGCGTTGACCTCCATGGCCCGGTCCGCACGGTCCCGGGCCCGTGCCCCCGATGAGAAGCCCGCGAAGTGATAGATCCCGTCGGGCTGGACCGCCGCCACCAGCCGGTACAGGGCGTCGGGATCGGTCACGTCGGCCGCCTTCCAGTCCACGGCGGCCATCTGCGAGGAGCTGAGGATCGTCCGGCTCGGCGGCAGCGTCAGCGCGGCTGCCGAGACCCGCTCGCCCTGTTCCAGGAGCCGCAGGACCAGGTGCTGCCCCACGAAGCCGTCCGCGCCGGTGACCAGCGTCCTCACGAGGGATCCCCTCCCCGCGCGGCCCGGCGGGCCAGCTCCCGGGCCGCGTAGCTCACGATGAGATCCGCCCCGGCCCGACGGATCCCCACCGCGGCCTCCCACAGGACCTCCCCTGCGTCCAGCCATCCCCGTTCGCCCGCCGCACGCATCATGGCGTATTCCCCGCTCACCTGATAGGCGGCCACCGGGAGGTCGAACCGACGACGGACGCGGCGGATCACGTCCAGACACGGCATGGCGGGCTTCACCATCACCACGTCCGCTCCCTCCCCCACGTCCAGCTCCACCTCCCTCATGGCCTCCCGGGCGTTGGCCGGATCCATCTGATAACCGCGCCGGTCTCCCTCCCGCGGAGCCGAGTCCGCCGCGTCCCGGAAGGGACCGTAGAAGGCGCTGGCGTACTTCGCCGCGTAGGAGAGGATGGCGGTCTCGTGCCGCCCCTCCCCGTCCAGGGCCGAGCGAATGGCCCCCACCCTGCCGTCCATCATGTCCGACGGCGCCACCACGTCGGCGCCCGCCTCGGCATGGCTCACCGCCTGGGCCGTCAGCCGCGCGACGGTGGCGTCGTTGTCCACCCGGCCCTCGCGCCACACGCCGCACTGGCCGTGGGAGGTGTACTCGCACAGGCAGACGTCCGTCACCACCACCAGCTCGGGAAGCTCCTCCTTCAGCCGGCGGACCGTCCGCTGCACCACGCCGTCCCGAACGCTGGCCCGTCCCCCCTCCTCGTCCTTCTCCGCCGGGATCCCGAAGACCAGGACCCCCCGGACCCCGTCCTCCAGGGCCCTCTCCGCCTCACGGAGGCACCCCGATACGGGGAGTCGCCGGACCCCCGGCATGGACGGCACGTCCACCGGCTCCCGGGTCGTGGCGTCGGCGAAGAGCGGCAGGACGAAGTCCTCCGGCGCCGGACGCGTCTCCCGGGTCAGGGCCCGGAGGGAAGGAGTCCGCCGCAGGCGCCGGAGCCGGACGTCGGGATACCGCGTCATCCCGCCTCCCCTGCTCCGGAGCGGGGCACGCCGGGGGCCTCGGCCCGGACCAGGGCCTCCACCAGCCCGTCGACGGTGTATTCCTCCGCCACGGCGTGTACGGTCAGGCCGAGACGACGGGCCGTGTCCGCCGTCACCGGTCCGATGGCCGCCACCCTGGTGCCGCCGAGCTCCGTCCCCACGCGCTCCACGTAGCTGCGGACGATGGAGGAGGCAGTGAAGGTCACCCAGTCGAGCCCGCCTCCGGACACCGCCCGGGCCAGCTCCTCCATCTCGCCCTCTTCCGGCCGGACCGCCTCGTAGGCGGGGATCTCCTCCACCGAGGCGCCCGCCCCCTCCAGCTCCCGGGGCAGCACGTCCCGGGCCTCGGCGGCCCGGGGCAGGAGGACCCGGAGGCCGGCCATGCCTCCGCCTCCCTCCCCGTTCCCCGCCCCGGCGGCACGAACGATCGCCGTGGCCAGGGCCTCGGCCCGGTACTCGTCGGGAACCACGTCCACGCCGAACCCCGCCTCCCGGGCCGCTTCCGCCGTGGTGGATCCGATGGCCGCCACCCGGGGACCCTCGTCCGCGCCCGGTATCAGGAGGCCCCCGGCCGCCAGGGACCGACGGAGCTGCCTCACGCCCGCGGGGCTGGTGAAGACGAGCCAGTGGTAGTCCCCGGCGGCCAGACGGCGCCCCGCGCGGCGGAGGGGCTCGACGTCCCGCGGGTCTCGGAGGCGGATGGCCGGGCACGCGAGCACCTCGGCCCCCAGGGCCCGGAGACGCCGGCTCAGGGCCGGGGCGCGGGCCTCGGGACGGGTCACGGCCACCCGGCGTCCCAGCAGGGGAGGATCCCTCCGTTCCGAGACTCTCTGGCCTTCCTCGGGGTTCACGGAGCGCGGCCTCCTGGCTGGGTGGTGGTGTCGCCTGCCCACGGGTGGGGATCCTTCTGCGCGCCGACCCGCGGCCGGTCCGGCGCGGAAATATAGGCATCGGCGGAGAGACATTGAAAAGGGGCTCCGCCGACGGCAGAGCCCCGTGGTCGACCGGCAGCTGCGGCTCCCGCGGGGGGGAGCGGCCCCTCCCCGGTCAGGGCGCCTTCCGGACCTTCCCCGCCTTGAGGCAGCGAGTGCAGACCTTCACCCGGCGCTTCACCCCGTCCTCCAGGATCTTCACCCTCTGCAGGTTCGGCATGAACCGCCGCTTGGTGCGGTTGTTGGCGTTGCTCACGTTGTTGCCCGTCCCCGGGCCCTTATCGCATACGTGACAGACGTTGGCCATCGGTCCTCAGGGTTCGGGTTCAGCTGCCCAGGGTCAGGGTGTCCGCCAGGAGGAAGGTGGGGCTGGCCGGCACGGCGTCGGCCATGCTGGAATCCACGGCTCCGCTCTCCACCCACGACGCCTGGATCGAGTCGTTCAGCGTGTAGATCCGACCTCCCACCAGCACTTCGTCGCCCCCGTACATCTCCGTCTGGCGCTGAATCAGGCTGGGATTCATCAGCACGGGATAGCTGGTCGTGTCGTCGAGGCGGAGGGTGAAGACCCCGCGACCCAGGCCCTGCTCCACCAGGGCGCTGTCGAAGAGGACCCTTCGGCCGGCGATCCCGCCGGCGGAATCCAGCGTCAGGCTGTCCACGCTGGTGAGGACCTGCTCGGCGGCCGTGTCCTGGGGCGCCGCCTGGAAGCTGGTCTCCAGGTTCTGGGCCCTCCAGTAGAGCCAGTACATGAAGCCGCCGATGAGGGCCACCGCGAGCACCGTGAGCAGCGTGGCGTTCCCCCGCGCATCGAATCGAGACATCTCGTTCAGCTCCCTTGCCTGCGTCCTCGAATCCAACGTCGCCGGGGGCTCAGCCCTCGCGGTCGACGAGCTCGATGAGGGCCATCTCGGCCCCGTCGCCCTTCCTGGCCCCCAGCTTCAGGATGCGGGTGTAGCCACCGTCACGCCCGGCGTAGTGGGGACCGATCTCATCGAAGAGCTTCTGGAGGATCTCCCGGTCGGCCACGTGACGCCGGACCTTGCGCCGGCTGTGGACGTCGTCGCTCTTCGAGATCGTGATGAGCTTCTCGGCGAACGGCCGGAGCTCCTTGGCCTTCGCCTGTGTCGTGCGGATCCTCTCGTGCCGGAAGAGGCTCGTGGCCATGTTGCGGAGCGTGGCCCGCTTGTGGCTCGAGGTCCGGCTGAGCGATCGGCCCTTCTTCCTATGCCTCATCGTCCTCCCGACCGGCACCGTTGGCCCCGGTGCCGGCCTCCCGGATGTAGAGGTTGCCTTCCTCGTCGCGCTCCAGGGCCATGCCGAAGTTCAGGCCGAAGCGTCCCATGACGTCGTCGAGCTCGTCCAGGGACTTCTCGCCGAAGTTCGGCACGTCCAGGATCTCGTCGCGCGATCGGCTGGCGATGTCGCCCAGGGTCCGGATGTCCGCCTTGTCCAGGGTGTTTCGCGACCGGACGGAGATCTCGTCGAAGTCCTCCAGGGGGCGCTTCAGGAGCTCCGCCAGCTCGTCGGGGAGCATCCGACGGCCGTGGACCGCGGCCGCGCCGTCCCCCTCTCCGGTGACGACCTCCACGGGACCACCGAACCTGGCGAAGTACTCCATGTGGGTCCGGGCGATCTCCGCGGCGTAGGCCACCGCGTCGGCCGGGTCCAGCGCACCGTTCGTCTCCACCCGCAGGCTCAACCGGTCGAAGTCGGTTCGCTGCCCCACCCGGGTCTCGGTGACGCGGAAGTTGGCCTTGGTCACCGGGTTGAAGATCGCGTCGATCTTGATGAGGTCCACCGGCATCCCGTCCTCGGGCTCCTGGTGCCGGTCCGCGATCACGAAGCCGCGGCCCCGCTTGACCCAGAACTCCATGCGAAGCGGGCGGTTCTCCGGCTGTTCCTCCTGGAGCGTGAACAGTTTCTGCTCGGGGTTGAGGATCTCGACGTCCGCGTTCTCCTCGATCATCCCGGCCCGGACCACCCCGGGCTCGTGCACGCTCAGCGAGAGCGTGGCCGTCTCCTTCTCCTCGTCCAGCTCGAGGATCAGGTTCTTGAGGTGCTGGATGATCTGGTGGACGTCCTCGGCCACCCCCTCGATGGATTGGTGCTCGTGCTGCACGCCGTCCGCCCGGAAGGCCCATATGGCGGCGCCGGGAAGGGCGGACAGCATGATCCGTCGGATGGAATTGCCCAGCGTATGGCCGAAGCCCTGCTCCAGTGGCTGGAGCACGAACTCGGCCCGCTGGCCGTCGTCGGAGCGGCCTAGTTCCTCCACGACCTCCGGGAGGACGAGACCTGTCAGATCAAGAGATGCAGCCATCTTTCCCTGTGTGTAGTTCGTCTCGATTGATGTTCGTCATCGGACGGTCCGGAGCGATCCGCTCCGGATCCGCCCGCTGGATTCCCTCGTCGATGCCTCGACCCTCCCGGCGGACGGGAGGGCGGGCGGAAGCTCAGACCCGGCGCTTCTTGGGCGGTCGGCACCCGTTGTGGGGAATGGGCGTCACGTCCTTGATGGACCGGACGGTGAGCCCCGCCGACTGCAGCGCCTGGATGGCCGACTCCCGGCCGGAGCCCGGCCCCTGTACGTGCACCTGGACGCGCTCCATGCCCATGGCCGCGGCCTCCTTCCCGGCGTTCTCCGCCGCGATGGTCGCCGCGAACGGCGTGGACTTCTTCGAGCCCTTGAAGCCGGACTTGCCGGCGCTGGACCAGGTGATCGTGTTTCCGCTGGTGTCGGTGATGGTCACGATCGTGTTGTTGAACGTGGCCTTGATGTGCACGATCCCTTCCGGCGGCGCCTTGCCGCTCTTCTTCCGGCTCCTGGACTGCTTCTTTTTCGCCATTCTGTCCCGTTTCGCCTGCTCGTCTCGTCTCTGGTGCGTCTACTTCTTCGTCGGCGCTTTCTTCTTCCCCGCCACCGTCTGGCGCGGTCCCTTCCGGGTGCGGGCGTTGGTCTGCGTCCGCTGCCCCCGGACCGGGAGCCCCTTCTTGTGGCGGATCCCCCGGTAGCACCCGATGTCCATGAGTCGCTTGATGTTCATGGACTCCTCGGTCCGGAGGGATCCCTCCACCTTGTAGCGGTTCTCGATGACCCGCCGCAGCTTGTTCAGGTCCTCGTCTCCCAGCTCGTGGACCCGCAGATCGGGATTCACGCCCGTGTCCTCCAGGATCTCCTGGGAGGTGGAGCGTCCGATCCCATAGATGTAGGTGAGCGCGATCTCGACGCGCTTGTCCCGCGGTAGGTCGACGCCTGCGATTCTAGCCATAGCTCCTCAGCCCTGACGCTGCTTGTGCTTCGGATTCCGACTGCAGATCACCCGGACGACGCCCTTCCGCCGCACGATCTTGCAGTGCTCACAGATCTTCTTGACGCTGCTCCGTACCTTCATGCTCTCGTCCCCCTCGATCCTCGTTCAGGCGAAGGGCCTGATCCTGTCGCGGCCCCTTCGTACCCGCCCCCCGTCGATCCGTTTGCCGGGGAGCCCAGTAACTTACGCGGGAAACATGCCGGCCACAATCGAGCCGACCCGTCTCCGCCCGCCTCCCTTCACTTGTAGCGATAGGTGATCCGGCCCTTCGTCAGGTCGTAGGGAGACATCTCCACCTGCACCTCGTCGCCGGGGAGGATCCGGATGTAGTTCATCCGGATCTTGCCGGACACGTGACACGTGATCTCGTGGCCGTTCTCCAGCTCGACTCGGAACATGGCGTTGGGCAGGGCCTCCACGACCTCACCCCGCATCTGAATCGGTTCCTCTTTCGGCACCTGCTCTATTTCCTCCGGCTCATGACGTCCGCCCGTCGCTCCGTGAGAATGCTCGGCCCGTCGGCCGTCACCGCCACCGTATGCTCGAAGTGCGCGGACCGCGACCCGTCGGCTGTGACTACCGTCCACCCGTCCTCCAGGGTCCGGATCTCCCGGCCCCCGAGGTTCACCATGGGCTCGATGGCCAGCACCAGCCCCTCCTCCAGGGTCCGCCCCGTGCCCCGCTCTCCGTAGTTCGGGACCTGGGGATCCTCGTGGGGGGATCGGCCCACGCCGTGGCCCACCAGCTCCCGCACCACGCTGAAGCCCGCCTCCTCCACCACTCCCTGGATGGCCGCCCCCACGTTCCCGAGGCGACCTCCGGCGCGCGCCTCCGCGATCCCGGCCTCCAGGGCGGAGCGCGTGGTCTCCAGAAGCCTGCCGACCTGCGGATCCAGCTCCCCGACGCCCAGCGTGCGGGCGGCATCGGCGAAGAAGCCCTCGAGCTCCACGCCCACGTCCACGCTGAGGATGTCCCCCTCCTCGAGGACACAGTCGGCGCTCGGGATGCCGTGGACGACCTCCTCGTTCCGGCTGGTGCACAGGGTGGCGGGGAAGCCGTACAGGCCCTTGAAGGCCGGCGTGGCTCCGTCCCGGTCCCGGATGAACGCCTCCGCCTCCTCGTCCAACGACCGGGTGTCGACCCCCGGAGCGATCCGCTCGGCCACCAGGTCGTGGACCTCGGCGACGATCTCTCCGGCGCGCCGGATCACCTCGATCTCTCCCGGGCTCTTCAGCTCGATCACGGGCCGATGACCGTCAGGAGGCGCCCGCTGACGTCGTCCACCGTTCCGGTCCCGTCCACGTCGCGCACGGGCACCTCCGCCGCGCGCCGGTACCACTCCAGGACCGGCCGGGTCTGACGCTCGTACACCCGGAGCCGATTCCGCACCGTCTCCGGGGCGTCGTCGTCACGCCGTCGGACGTCCGATCCGCAGACCGGACACGACCCGTCGTCCAGCTCCTCGGCCGAGGTCACGTGGCCGTTCGCCGTACACACCCGTCGGGCGGAGAGCCGGCCCACGAGCTCCTCCTCCGGGACCCGGAGGTTCAGCACGCAGTCCAGCTCCTCGTCGGCCTCGTCCAGGATCTCCGCCAGGCCCTCCGCCTGGGGAACCGTCCGCGGAAACCCGTCCAGGACGAAGCCCCGTCGGCCCGACCCCTCGGTGAGGACCTGGCGCACGATCCCCATGACCACGTCGTCGGGCACCAGCTCGCCGGCGCTCATGTACTCCTGCGCCTCCCGCCCGAGCTCGGTCCCCGCGTCCCGCGCGGCCCGCAGCATGTCGCCGGTGGCGTAGTGCGGCACGTCCAGGGCCTCGGCGAGGATCTCGCTCTGCGTCCCCTTCCCCGCACCCGGCGGCCCCATGAGGATCACGCGCTTGCCCATCAGTCACGCCCCCGGCCGAATCGCCGAGAGAAATGACGCAGGCCGCGGAGCCCGAGGCGAGGCGACCGAAGCGTGCGGTTAGCACGCCGCCCCGCTGCCCGCCCATCCCGCAAAGAGAAATGGCTCATGCCGAGGACCTCGACGAGCGAGCGCCGAGGCGTACAGTTACGTACGTCGCAGGCGCCCGCGAGGAGTGTGACGAAGGCATGGGTCATTTATCGCAGCGGGATCACATGTAGCGCTGGCGGCCCTGATACCCCACCCGCCCCTTCTTCATGAAGCCCTCGTACTGCCGCAGCAACAGGTGCTGCTGCATCTTCTGCACCGTGTCCAGCCCCACGCCGACCACGATCAGGAGCGAGGTCCCGCCGAAGAAGAACGTCTGGATGTCGAAGATCTCGAAGATCCAGAACGGTAGGACGGCGATCAGGGCCAGGAAGATGGAACCCGGCAGCGTCACCCGCGTCAGGACCCTGTCGATGTACTCGGCCGTCTGGGTCCCGGGCTTCACGCCGGGGATGAACCCGCCCTGCTTCTTCAGGTTCTCCGCCAGGTCGATGGGGTTGAAGATGATCGACGTGTAGAAGTAGGTGAAGAAGATGATGAGGATGGAATAGGTGACGTAGTACCAGGTGGTGCCCACCTGGAACATCTGGTTCAGGTCGTAGAGGATCCCCGCCACGCCGCCCGCGCCCGGCCCCTGGACGCCGGTGAAGTTGGCCAGCGTCCCCGGGACGATGATGATGGACTGGGCGAAGATGATGGGCATGACGCCGGCGGAGTTCACCCGCAGGGGGATGAAGGACTTCTTCCCTTCCCGGACCCGTCCCCGGCCCACCACCTTCCGCGGGATCTGTACCGGGATGCGCCGGGCCGCCATGGTGAGGGCCACCGTCCCCGCCACGATGGCCACCAGCACCGCCACCAGGGCCAGGAGCCGGAAGGTGGTGATGCCGCCGGCGCTGTAGAGCTCCAGGGTGTTGATCACCGCGCCGGGGAAGCCCTGGATGATGGAGAAGGTGATGAGCAGGCTCATCCCGTTGCCGATGCCCCGGTCGGTGATCTGCTCGCCGAGCCACATGACGAACACGCCACCGGTGGTGAGCATGAGCACCGTCTGGAGCCGGAAGGCCCACCCCGGATCGGCCACCACCCCGGGCTGGGACTCCAGGAAGATGGCGTAGCCGTAGGACTGCATGACGCACAGCAGGACGGTGGTGTACCGCGTCCACTGGGTGATCTTCCGCCGGCCCTCCTCTCCCTCCTTCTGGAGCTTCTCGATGGTGGGGAAGACCGCGCCCAGGAGCTGAAACATGATGGCGGCGGAGATATAGGGCATGATCCCCAGCGCCAGGACGGTGGCCCGCCGCAGGCCGCCGCCCACGAACATGTCGTAGAGCCCGAAGACGGTGCCCTGGAACTGCCCCGCCAGCTCCTGGAGGGCGATGAGGTCCACGCCCGGGGTGGTGATGTGGGATCCCAGCCGATAGACGGCCAGGCACAGGAGCGTGAAGAGGATCTTCTCCTTCAGCTCCGGGACCTTGAAGAGGTTGGGGATCGCACGGGCCCCACCGAACTGGCCGTCGGCCATCCTATTCGATCCGCTCCACCGTGCCGCCCGCGGCC
>CAZVIY010000014.1:0-76158 GCA_964627425.1 uncultured Gemmatimonadota bacterium | reverse complement strand
CGCCGCCGTTCACGTTCACCTTCTCCCGGTCCAGCCCCAGCTCCTTCTCCACCGACACGTACTGGGGGGCGAAGGCCTCGTTGACCTCCACCACGTCCATATCCTCCAGGGTGAGATCCGCCCGGTCCAGGGCCTTCCGGACGGCCGGTGCCGGGCCGATGCCCATGATCTCCGGGTCCACCCCGGCGAAGGCCCAGCTCACGATCCGGCCCATGGGCTCCAGGCCGTGGGCCTCGGCGAACTCGGAGTTGGCCACCACCAGGGAGGCGGCGCCGTCGCCGATGCCGCTGGCGTTGCCGGCGGTGACCAGGCCGTCCTTCCGGAAGTAGGGCCGGAGGCCGGAGAGGGCCTCCATGGAGGTGTCCCGGCGGATGTCCTCGTCCCGCTCGAAGAGGGTCTCCTCCCCCTTTACCTCCACCGGGACCGGGACGACCTCCTCGTCGAAGACGCCCTCGTCCCATGCCTTCGCGGCGAGCTGCTGGCTCCGGAGGGCGTACTCGTCGACCTCCTGGCGCGTCACGTCGTACTGCTGGGCCAGCTTCTCGGCGGTCTCGGCCATGGAGAGGCCGCAGTTGGTGTCGGTGAGCGCCTCCCAGAGCACGTCCTCGAAGTCCTTCGCCGGGCCCAGGCGGAAGCCCCAGCGCGCGCCGCGGACCACGTGGGGGGCCTGGCTCATGGACTCGGTCCCGCCGGTGAGGCAGGCGTTGGCCTCGCTCATGACGATCTGTCCGGCGCCGTCCACCACGGCCTGGAAGCCCGAGCCGCAGAGCCGGTTCACCGTCACCGCCGGCACCTCCTGGGGGAGCCCGGACCGCAGGCCCACGTGCCGGGCCAGGTAGGCGGCGTCGCGGGAGGTCTGGATCACGTTGCCGTAGAAGACGTGATCGAACGCCGCCGGGTCCACCCCGGAGCGCTCCACGGCCGCCTCCGCGCTGTGGACGGCCAGGTCGGTGGCCGTCTCGCCCTTCAGGCTCCCGCCGAAGGAGCCAAAGGGGGTGCGGGCGGCGGAGAGGAAGACCACGTCCACGTCGGAGTCCATGGTACCCATCTATCTCGTCTCCATCTGGGATGTTCTGTCCGATCCGGATCCGGAAGGAAGGCGGCGGTTTCGAGCGCCGCCGCGCCCGCAGACAGATGCAACTTCGATGCTCCGGGCCGGCGCCGTCAGGAACTCCTCTCAACGGGCGGCCCTATCAACACGACGTCGGTGTTGACGCATCCGCGGAGGCGCCGCTGTTGAGTTGACGGAGCGATGACGTTTCCGCGGAGGCGCTCCCGTTGACGGTCCGGCGACGGTCGTCCCTCGCGTCGCTTGTGGATGTACAGCCACAAGCCCGGGGGCGGGCCCCTCAGTCCGTGGAGCCTCCCGCCACCCTCCCGGCGATCCAGCGGCCCACCTCCTCGGTGGTGGCCTCGCCGCCCACGTCGGGGGTGCGGATTCCCTCGGCAAGCGCGTCGTCCACGGCGCCCTGCACCCGGTCGGCGGCCTCGTCGAAGCCCACGTCCCGGAGCAGGAGGGCGGCCGAGAGGATGGCGGCCATGGGGTTGGCCCGGCCGGTGCCCGCGATGTCCGGGGCGCTCCCATGGACGGGCTCGTAGAGGGCGTGGCGGCCGGGGTGGCGGTTGGCCGAAGGCGCGATCCCCAGGCCGCCGGTGATCTCGGATGTGAGGTCCGAGAGGACGTCCCCCAGGAGGTTGTCGGCCACGATCACCTGGTGGCGGGCGGGATCGCGGACCAGCTCCATGGCCACGGCGTCGGCGTAGGCCGCCCGGGCCTCGATCCCCGGATGCGCGGCCGCCGTCTCCCGGAAGACCTCCCGCCACAGACCGTAGAGCTGGGGCACGGCGTTCGCCTTGTCCGCGAGCGTCACGCTCCCGAGACCCCGATCCGCGGCGAACCCGAAGGCCGCCCTCACGATGCGCTCCACCCCCTTCCGCGTGGCCACGGCCTCGGCCAGCGCCATCTCCCGGTCCGTCCCCTCCCCCATCCGGCCGCCGGCGCCCACGTACAGGCCCTCGGTGTTCTCCCGGAAGACGTGGATCTCCAGGCCGTCGGGGGCCGAGCGGAGGGGACAGAGATCGGGGGCCCGGAGCACGGCGGGCCGGTGGTTCACGTAGAGATCCAGGCGGAAGCGGAGCCCCAGGAGGATGTCCCGGGCGTGGGTCCCGTCCTCCACCCGGGGATCGCCCAGGGCGCCCAGGAGGATGGCGTCGAACTCGTCCCGGAGCCGCCGGAAGGCCTCCTCCCCCAGCGTCTCGCCCGTCTCCAGGTAGTGGTCGGCCCCGTGGGGGAAGGACTCCATCCGGAGCTCGGCCAGCCCGGCGCCCACCGCCGAGGACAGCACCCGGCGCGCCTCGGTCACCACCTCGGGGCCGATGCCGTCTCCCGGGAGGAGGGCCACCCGGAGGGATCCCTCGCTCACGGGCGGGGCGATCCCTCGCTCACGGAGGGGATCCGCGGGATCCGCTCACCGGCTCAGCGGCTCAACGGCTCAGCGTCCAGACGAAGACGGCCACCGCCTGCAGCTGCTCGTCAGTGATCCCGCTGCCCCCCCGCGGCGGCATGGGGACGCCGGTGGTGGAGACCCGGGCCGGCACGCCGTCGTCGATCCGCTCCAGGAGGTACTCGTAGCTCCCGTCGCCGTGGAGCCACTCGGCGTCGGTCAGGTTCGTCCCCAGGCCCGGGCGGCCGGTGCCGTCGCGGCCGTGGCAGGTGTAGCAGAGGCCGGCGTCCCGGAAGATCTCCCCGCCCCGCTCCACCATCTCCGGCGTCACCCCCGGCGGCAGCTCCTGGCCGGGCATCTGGGCGGCCCGGGCGGGAGCGGCGATCGGGCCGGGCATCTGGGCGGTCGGGCCGGGCGCGGCGGTCCGGGCGGGCGCGGCGGCACCGGCGGAGGGATCCTCCCGGTCCAGGACCCACGCGGCCGAGGTCCCGGCCACGGCCAGCAACGCCGCGCAGGCTCCCACCGCCAGCCGCCGCCCGGCGCCGGTCATCGCTCCGCCCCCCCCGCCTCCCGCCCGCACGACGGGCAGAAGTCCCACTCGGCCCGGAGCTCCGTGCCGCACGCCCGGCAGGGACGGATGCTCAGGTCGGCGCCGCACCAGACGCAGTAGCGGGCCTCCCCCGCCTCGGAGGGGAGCTCCTCCTCGCAGCGCCAGCAGGGCTCGCCCGTCCCGTCGCCCGTCCCGTCGGCGGTGGCGCCGGCGGTGGGGTCGGCGATCGGATCGGCGGTCCGGTCGGCCGCCGAGGCGGACGTTCGTCCGGATGTGGGACCGGTCGCTCGGTCGGCCGCCGAGGCGGAGGCTGGACGGGACGGGGCGTCGGACGAAGTCCCGGGCGGAGCCTCCGGGGCATCCTCCGGCTCCGGGTCCAGCTCCGGGCCGTCGGCCGCGGCCGTGGCCCGGCGCGCCGCGGGGGAGTCGGCCGACGCTTCGGCCAGGCCCTCCAGGCGGAGCTGGAGGTGCGAGGCGGCGTAGTCCTGGAGGAAGGCCAGGCCCGGCTCGGGGGAGTCCAGCTCCCGCCGGACGGCCTCCACCAGCTCCCCGTCCTCCGACTCCAGGTGCTCCCCGGAGGCCAGGAGCTCCAGCACCGCCAGGTCGTACTCGGCCTTGGTGGCCAGCGCCAGGTCGGTCCTGGCCACCTCGTAGGGCACCAGGCGCCGGCGTAGCTCGGCCACGCTCACCTCGCCGTCGGCGGGCTGGCCCGAGGCCTCAACACGCCGGGCCAGGAGACGGGCCAGCTCCGCGGCGGTCTCCCCCGGAGCTCCCGCGCGCCCTCGCCTCGTCTCCCCGGAGCCCACCGCTATTCCTCCAGCAGGAGCATGCCGGCGTGGACGGCGCCGCGGATGAAGGCGGCGGGATCCTCCACCGGGATCCGGATGCCGGTGACGTTCTCCACCCGGCGGCCGAAGTCCCGCATGAACTCCGTCGGGGTCTGGCCGGGGTCGGGGCCGTCATCCCGGAGGGCCCGCACGATCTCGGGCCAGGTGCCCTCGTAGGTCCGGCCGTCCAGGGTCCGGACCCGATGCCGGGCGAACTCCTCGCCCCGGGAGGTCCGCTCGGGCACGAAGAGCTCCAGCTGGTTCTCGTCCCGCGGCAGCTCCGGCAGCTCCGGCAGCTCGCCCGACTCGGCGGCGGCCTCCACCTCGGCCAGCAGGCGGTCCTCCGGCCGGGGCTCGGGGTTCAGCTCCTCCATCCGCTGGAGGTACGGCTCCAGCTCGGGCGAATCGGGGCCGAGGCCCTCGTAGCCCCGCAGCAACTCGATGATCCGCCACACGGCCAGCGGATCCCACAGCTCGTGGACGGGCACCGAGCGGAGCTCCGCCAGCGCCTCCTCGTAGCCGCCGGACTCGTAGATCAGGTGGGCCAGGAAGGTCCGGGCCTCGTGGTGGGCCGGGTCCAGCTCCAGCGCCCGCTCCAGCCACCCCCGGGCCTCCTCGGTCTCCTCCCGGGCGTGGAGGACGTAGGCCAGCTCGGCGGCGGCGTCGGCGCTCTGGAGGTCCGCCTTCACCGCCATCCGGAAGAAGCGCTCGGCCTGGGCGTTCATCCCCTCCCGGTAGAGGCTCCGGCCGGCGGAGATCATGAGCTGCACGTCGGCGTCGAAGCCGAGCTCCACCAGCCGCTGGAACGACCCCAGGGCCCGGCTCCGCTCGCCGAACTTCAGCAGCGACTCGCCCAGGCCCAGCAGCGCCTCCTCGTGGTCGGGCTCCAGCACCAGGGCGCGCTCGAAGGACTGGCGGGCCCAGAGGTACTCCTGGCGGGCCAGCTGGGCGTAGCCCATGGACACGTGGAGTCCCCCCGAGCTGGGGTACAGGGTCAGCCCCTCGTGCAGCAGCTCCAGGGCGCCCTCGTAATCGCCCGCCTCGTAGAGGTTCTGGGCCTCCCGGTCGTACTCCTCGCTGCTCCAGAGATCCTCGCTCATGGGCTCAGTCCTCCTCGAACAGGTAGGCGCTGTCCTCCCGGCGGCTCTCGGTGCCGTCGTGCACCGCGTACCGGGCTCCGGCCCAGAGCGCGGCGCCGCCGTGCTCGCCCTCCCTGTTCACCGCGTAGTAGTTCACGTTGAAGGCGGGGCGGCCGTCGTCCCGCAGGAGCCGGTCCTCCACCGTCCAGTCCACCAGCCGCTCCAGGGCGTGGACGCAGGCGTCGGTGGGGTGCTCGCCCCGCCGCATGGCCTCCACGATCGTGTGGGCGCCGATGGTCTTGATCACGGCTTCGCCCCGGCCGGTGCCCCCGGCGCCGCCCACGTCGTTGTCGCAGTAGCAGCCGCAGCCGGGCAGCGGGCTGTCGCCCACCCGACCGGGCACCTTGAAGAAGAGGCCGCTGGTGGTGGTCACCGAGGAGACCTCCCCCGCGGCGTTCACCGCCGAGCAGTGGATCGTGCCCCAGGGCCGATGCCCGTCGCCGGAGTGGAGCCACCCCTCGTCCTTCTCCCGCACGGCCGCCGGATCCATGAGGGCGGCCTGCTCGTCGGCCCGCTCCTCCATGGCGCCGGCGCCGCCCGGATCCTCGTACCCCTCGATGGGCTCTCCGGATTGCTCCGGCGTCAGGTAATCGTCGTCGTCGCTCATCTCGGCCCGCCAGCGGAGCCACCGCCGCCGCGCCCACTCGGTGAGGAGCTCCTCCTCCTCGAACCCGAACTCCCGGGCGAACTGCGCCGCGCCCTCGCCCATGAGCATCACATGATCGGTGTAGCGCATCACCGCCATGGCCACCCGCGACGGGTTGACGAAGCCCTCCAGCGCCGCCACCGCGCCGGCGCCGCGGGTGGGGCCGTGCCACACCTGGGAATCGAGCTGGACCTCGCCCAGGTAGTTGGGAAGTCCGCCGTAGCCCACGGTGTAGTCCTCGGGGTCCTCCTCCACCAGGTTCACCCCGCTCACCGCCGCCTCCAGGGTGTCGGCCCCCTGGCGCAGCAGCTCCATGGCCCGCTCGGTGGTCTCCAGGCCGTTGGAGGAGGAGATCACCACCGGACCGGAGGCCGACCCGTCCCGGATGAACGGCCCCGAGGCCGCCGACGACGCCGGCCCGCCGGCCGCCCCGGCCCCGGCGGCCTCCGCGGCCTCGCCCCGTTCCGCCGCCAGCCCCGGGCCCAGCGCCCCCACCCCGGCGGCCACCCCCAGCTTCCGCAGGAACTCCCGGCGCGACGTGTCGGTCATGAGGTCTCCTCCTCCGTGGATGCGTGAGCGGAGCTCGACTCCGGCGATCCATCCGACGATCCATCCGACGATCCCTCCGGCGCTCCGGCCGGCAGGTGCAAGCGGACGCGGGTGACCCGGCGGTCCTCCACCTCGGTCACCTCCACCTCGGCGTCACCCAGGTCCACCCGGTCCCCGCGCTCGGGGATCCGGCCCAGGCCGCCGATGACGTAACCGGCCACCGTATCGTAGCCGGCCTCGTTCACCCCCTCCAGATCGTACTGCTCCACCAGGTCGGTCAGGGGCACGCTCCCGTCGACCTGGATCCGCCCGTCGTCCTCCCGGACGATGCGGGCACGTGCCACGTCGTGCTCATCGTAGATGTCGCCGACGATCTCCTCCAGCAGGTCCTCCAGGGTCACGATCCCGTCGGTCCCGCCGAACTCGTCGACCACGATGGCCATGTGGACCTTCTCCGCCCGGAGCTCGGCCAGCAGGTCGTCCACCGGCTTGGTCTCGGGCACGAAGAGGGCTTCCCGGGCCACCTCCGAGAGCCTGAGATCCGCGCGGTCGTCCCGCTGGAGCCAGGGCAGGAGGTCCTTCACCAGCACCACGCCCAGGATCTCGTCGATGGACTCGCCGTAGACCGGCAGGCGAGAGAACCCGGAGTCGCTGGCCATCTCCAGGGCCTCCTCCAGGGCGGCGTCGGCCGGCACGGCCACGATGTCGGGCCGGGGGGTCATGACCTCCCGGGCCACCGTGTGGGTCAGGTCGAAGACGCCGTGGATCATCTCCTCCTCGTCGCTCTCCACCACCCCCTGCCGGAAGCTCTGTCGCACCAGCATCCGGATCTCCTCGGCGCTGTGGACCCGGGCGTGGGCCGCCGGCGCCTGGTCCACGCCCACCACCCGCAGGAAGGCGTTGGCCGAGCCGTTCAGGGCCCAGATAAAGGGCAGCACCAGGCGGTTCCACAGGTTCAGGGGGGGCGCCACGTACCGGCTCACCTGCTCCGGGTGGAGCAGCGCCAGCGACTTGGGCGCCAGCTCGCCCAGGACGATGTGGAGGAAGGTGATGATGCCGAACGCCACGGTCGTGGCCACGGCGTGCCGGGCCAGCAGGGAGAGGACCCCCGGCAGGCCGGCGAAGGCCCCCTCCATGGTCCGGGCCAGGGCCGGCTCGCCGATCCAGCCCAGGCCCAGGGAGGCCAGGGTGATCCCGAGCTGGGTGCCCGAGATGGCATGGTCCAGGTTCTCCAGGGAGCGCTCGACCGACCGGGCCAGGCGGTCGTCCTCCTCGACCATGGTCCGGATCTTCGTCCGGCGCACCCCGACCAGCGCGAACTCGGCGGCGACGAAAAAGCCGTTCGCCCCGACGAGGACGAGGACCGCCAGCAGTTTGAGGAGGACGGAAAGATCCATTCAGCCGCGTATGCTCCGGAGTCCCCGCCCAGGGGAAGCCCCGGAGGATGGGCCCATCACGCCGGCCGCGTTCCCGGAGGAATCAGGGGTCCGCGCCTCTCCCCCGGCGGACCGGCGCGTCGATCGACGGTGAGGCTCAGGTGACGGCCACCCGCTCCTCGACGCTCTCGAACTCGTCCATGTCCCGGGCGTCGGTCTCGCCGTGCGGGATCACGGGGTTGCAGTAGCGGAGTCCGATCTTGTTGAGGTCCTCGAGCTCCTTCCTGGAGAGCTCGGGATAGCGATCGGAGAGGTAGTCCATGGTGTCCGTCAGCCACTCCTGCTGCTGCTCGGGGTCGGCCTCGATGACGTCGCAGCGCTGGATGTGGCTGAACAGCTCGTCCCGGGCGTGCTCGAACGCCGTGGGCTCGTATTTTCCTCCGGACAAGACATCCTCCTCGTTTGCTCTATGGTCGTCGGTCGGGTCGTCGGTCGGGTCCCGATCCCTCGACCTCCTGGCGGTCCCTCGGGGATCGGTCGTCTCGTACTACCCGGCATCGGATCCAGGGTCCGTTCCCGCGGCCGCGGCGAATATACCTCCGCCCCCCGGACGGACAAAAGGACGGGCCTCCCTCGGACCGACCCCGAGGTCCGCCCGCTCAGCGCCCGGAGGAGTCCCGCTCAGCGCCCGGAGGAGTCCCGCTCAGCGCCCGGAGGAGTCCCGGGCCGACAGGAGCCCGTCGGAGGGGCCGGGCTCGTAGTCCTTCAGGTACATGTTCAGCGAGCCCACCTTCATGCTCGACCTGAGCTGGACGATCCGCCGCTCCGCGTCGTCGCTGATGTAGACCTCGGCCTCGCCCCCCTCGGCGAAGAGGCCGTCGGTCTGGATGATGGGCCGCACCACCACCGTCCGGAACGTCCCCGCCGGCACGCGCACCTCCTGCTTCCGCAGCACCTGGAGGATCACCGGGTTCCCCTCCTCCTCGAAATACCGCTCGAACCGGTAGGTCCGCCCCACCTCCAGCGGCAGCAGCCGGGCCAGGTACAGGAAGGAGATCTCGTCCAGCGCCGCCGGCGGCATGGGCACGTCCGTCCGCTCCTCGGCCGGCGTCCACTCCCCGGCCTCCTCGTCCCACGTCAGCAGCGAGTACGTGCCCGCCGCCTGATCCAGCTCGTAGCGATGGTCCCGCTCGTAGTCGCCCTGCCGGAGCCGCTGCTCGAAGCGGAGGGAGCGCACCGGGTCGGGAGCCACCCAGGTGTGCTGACGGTCGTCCACCTTGTAGAAGAAGGGACCTCCCTGGACCGTGAACCGGATCCGGTAGACGGGCTCCGACCGGATGGTGTCCAGCGCCGCCACCGAGAGGGTGCTCTCGCCCACCCGGACGCGTCCGAAGGTCACGTCGTAGACCGCCTCCTCGCCCACCGGGAACCGCCAGGCCAGCGGCTCGGGATCGCGGATCGTGTCCGAGGGGGGAGAGGTGGTCGCGGGTGCCGGCGGCGCGGTGGTCTCGGGCCCCGCGGTCGCGGGCTCCGGGGTCGCCGTCGCCGAGGGCGCCCCCGGCCCCGGGCTCGGCGCCGCCAGGGCCACGGCCCCGGACGCCGCCTCCGCGAGCGCCCCGGCCGCCGCCACCAGGGCGAGCGTCCGGTCCGGGCGGCTCACGACGCCTCCCGGCCCCGATCCTCCCGGCCCACCGCGGGCACCTCGTCCAGGTCCAGCGAGAGCTCGGTCGACAGGCGGAGCAGCTCCCACAGCTCCCGGAGGGGCCGGAACCGGCTCTCCCGGTAGCGTCGCGTATAGTCCAGAGCGAACTCCACGGCCTCGGCCTGGCGGGCGTGGGGCAGGGTCCGCGCCAGCATCTCCACGTTGCCGGCCCACCCGTCATGGCTCACCAGGGGCTCGTCGGCGTCGTCGGCCACCTCCAGCGCCCGCTCCAGCACGAAGAGCCGGTAGAGCCGGTATCCCGTCAGGAGGTCGCCGGCCACCTCGGGACATCCGGTGCGCCGGGCCAGGTAGCGTCCGGCGCGCCGGGCCAGGGTCATCTGCCGGGACTCGCCCCGGATCGGGCTCGGGACGCCGCCCACCAGGTCCACGCCGCCCTCGAAGCGGCGCACCATGGCGGGGATCGCCTCCGGGGTCTCGGTGAAGTCGGCCTGGAGCAGGACGAGGGCGTCCCGCCGGGTGTAGTCGGAGGCCGTCACCACCGCGCGGGCGATCCGGCTCACCGAGTCGGCGTAGCCCCGGGGGGTCTCGTTCCGGAACAGGGTCAGGGGGAGGACCCGCTCGTAGGGCTCCAGGACGTCGGGCGTGGCGTCGGTGGAGCCGTCGTCCACCACCACCACGTGGAACTCCCGGTCCTCCTCCACCAGGAGCTTCCGGATCCTCCACAGGAGGACGCCGGCGGTGTGCTCTTCGTCTCGTACGGGCAGTCCGATGTATATCATGTCGGCTCATGATACCGTCGGGAGCCCGGGGTCGTTCCGGTGGAGGGGCGGGTCTTCCAGCGCCGGTGGAACCACAGGTACTGGCCCGGCCGCTCCCGGACCTCCCGCTCCAGGATCGAGACCCAGCGCCGGGTGAGCTCCCGCTCGGCCTCGGCCCGCTCGTCGCCGCCGCCGCGGAGCTCCTCTCCCGACGGCAGCCCGCTCCGGTCCACCTCCTCCAGCACCGCGCGGTAGGGGGCCATGGGCTCGGGACGCTCCCGGACCAGGGCGCCGAAGAGCAGGGGCACGTCGTACCGGAGGCTCAGGGCCGCCGGCCCCCGGTGGGTGGAGGCCGGCCGGCCCATGAAGTCCACGAAGAGGCCGTGGCTCAGGGCGTCCTGGTCGGCCACCAGGAGCACCAGCTCCCCGTCGGCCAGGGCCCGGGTGAGGCGCCGGCTGGCCCCGTAGAGGGGCACCGTCTCCACCCCCGCCGACGCCCGGCGGCGGCGGACCCACCGGTCCACCAGGGGATTGCGCTGGTTCTTCACCACCGCCACCGCCGGCACGCCGGCCTCGCCCACCGCGGCGCCGGCCACCTCCCAGTTCCCCAGGTGGCCGGTCACCAGCACGGCGCCGCTCCCCTCCGGCACCCGGGCCCGGTAGAACGACCGGAACGCCTCGCCGGGCCCGGCCCGGAGGCCGCGCTCCCGGCCCCGGTCGGCCGAGGAGCCCAGCCGGGCCACCGCCACCGCCTCGCGGCCGAAGTGGCGGTACGCCGCCCGGGCCGTCGCCCGGACCCAGTCCTCGCTCCGGTCGGGGAAGGCGGCAGCCACGTGGGATTCGGTGATCTCCCGGCGGAGCCCCGCCCGGCGCAGGGCGCCGCCGGCCGTCTCCCCCAGACGGTAGGCCGCCCGGGCCGGCAACCGGCGCACCCCTCCGGCGACGGCGCGGATCGCCGCGTACTCCAGGCGCTCCCGGAGCTCCGGCGCCCTCTCGCTCACGCGGCGAGGCGGTTCACGGGTGGCCGGCTCGTGGGCGCCGTTCGGGCGGCGGCCCCGCCGACTCGCGGCGGTCCGACGGCGGCCGGAGGGACCAGTCCACCCGCCGGGCCTGGAGGGCGGGCGCCCGGGACAGCTCCCCGTAGACCGCCAGGAGGCCCTCGGCCGGCGCCTCCGGGTCCAGGCGCCGGATCCGGCGGCCGGCGACGCCGACCGACCGGAGGGCCCGGGCCGCCGCGGGGCTGGAGGCCATCACCGCGTCGCACCGGCGCCAGAGGCCCGACCAGGGGGGCGCGGGGGGCGGGGACGCGGCGGTCCACAGGGCCGTGAGACGGGCCGGCGCCCCGGTCAGGCACAGGGCGAGCCAGGCCACGCGCAGGGCCGCCGGGTCGTGGGCGTGGAGCACCGGGACCGGTCCCACCTCGGGCCAGCGGACCTCCGCCGTCGACGGATCGGGACGCCGCCGGAGCGCCCGGGCCACCGGGAGGAGGGAGGGGCGCAGGAGGGCCACCCGGCCGTCCAGCGCGCCGGCCAGCCGTCCGTCGCCGGGCACCGCCGCCGCCTGCCGGAGCCCCAGGGAGGCCAGGGCCCGGACCAGCTCCGAGAGGGAGTCGCCGGCCGACATGGGACCGCCGGTCGACACGGGCCGGCCGGACTCCTCCCGGGACCGCGCCCGGGCCTCCGCGGGAGGCGGGCCCGGTGCATCGTGGCCCTCCCGGCGGGCCACGTGCAGGACCCAGCCGCCCCCGTCTCCCGGCTCCTTCACTCCGGCCTCCCCTCCCGTCGCCGTGTCTCCGGTCTCCGACTCGCTCGCTCGCCCGGGCGCTGCTCCGGCCGCTCGCCCCGGCCGCGCTGCTCCTCGTTTCCCCTCGCGGCGCCCCTCCCCATCTTGAGGGCCTCATGCCTCCCGCGACAGGTGACGCCGACCCCACGGATCGTCCGGAGCCGGGCCCGGAGGCTCCCTCCGCGCCCCGGGTGCCCCGGGACCTCCGGGGGACGTTCGTGGCCGTCGGGGACCCGCCCCGGGCCGCGCTCCTCCGGGCGTCCTTCCGCCGGGAGTTCGAGCGCCTGGACCTGATCCGATCCGCCGAGCCCGGCTGGCGGCCGCCGCGGCGGGAGGGGGACGGGGGTGGAGACGGAGGCGACGGAGCCGACGTCCCGGGGCGGGGGCCGATCCACGTGGTCCGCCTGGCCGGCGGCGGCCAGGCGGTGGTCCGGCCGTTCCGCCGGGGCGGCCTGGTCCGGCACCTGGTGGAGGCCCGGTACTTCCTGGGGGACCGGGCCTTCCACGAGCTCGCGCTCCTGGTCCGGCTCCGGGCCCGCGACCTGCCGGTGCCCCGCCCCCTGGCCGCCGTCCAGAGCCGGCGGATCCCGGGCTACCGCGCCGCCCTCGTCACCCGCCGGATCCCCGGCGTCGAGCCCCTCTCCCGGCTGCTCCCGGAAGGCCCGCCGGACCGGACCCGCCGCCTCATGGAGGCCGCCGGGCGGACGGTGGGACGGCTCCACGCCGCCGGCGCCCGCCACGCCGACCTGAACGCCCACAACCTCCTGGCCGACCCCGGGCCGTCGGATCGTCCCGTCTACCTGGTGGACCTGGATCGGGGGCGCCTGGGCGATCCGCCGCTACCGGAGCGGGCGGCCCGCGGGAACCTCCGGCGGCTGCGCCGGTCCCTGGAGAAGCTCTCCCTGGAGGGAGCGCTGGATCACTGGGACGGGTTCCTGCGCTCGTACCGGAGGAGCCGGGACGGGACCGCCGGGGGATCGACGGGCTGAAGGTCGGTCACCCGGTGGACCGACCGGGCGCTCTCGGCGAAGGCCACGTCCGGGTCGCCGTACGGGTCGACCGTCAGCCGGGTCTCCATGCGGAGCGGGAGACCCAGCTCCCGCAGCCGCGGCCCCACCTCCCGGCGGAGGCCGGCGTCGGCCACCGGCTGGGTGAGCGTCAGGGCCCGGTTCCCCCAGACGGCGAACGGCATCCAGCTGAAGGGCAGGCTCCGGTCGATCCAGAGGTCGGTCCGGGTGGTGACCCGGGCGCTGTCGGCGCCCAGCCCCTCGAAACCCGGGGGCGGCAGGGCCACCAGCACCATGCTGGCGGTGACCACGTGGTGCTCGGTCGGCCGGCCCGCCACCCGGCGGTCCGAGGAGCCGCGGATCAGGTCCCAGGTGAGCCGCCGCAGGATCATGACCGACCGACCGCCCTGGACCTCCACGTTCGGCCGATACGCGGACTCCGGTTCCCAGATCGGCGTCAGGAGGCCCTCCGCGTGGTGGACCTGGTAGGGGAGCCCGCCGGTGACCCCGTCGTGGGCGACGGCCCACGCGGTGTCCCGGCTCGGACCCCGGCGGGACGGGACCAGGGCGGCCCCCTCGGGCCCCTGGAACACGTGCCACGTCGTGGCTCCCCTCGAGCCGGAGCCGGGAGGGCCGACCTCCAGGCTGTAGCGGAAGGTGTCCGGGGCCTGGGCGGGCAGACGGGCCGCCGAGGCCAGCAGCAGCGCGGCGGCCGCCGCCCCGATCAGGGCCGTCAGCCGGCGTCGCACCTTCCTCTCCCGGATCTCCCGGATCTCCCGCAGACGCTCCATCTCCCGTCAGTCCGCTCCCGTTCCCAGGGTCACGCCTTCGCCCTCGAACTGCATCTCGTACAGCCGGCGGTATACTCCGTTCGCCTCGTACAGCTCCCCGTGGGTGCCCTCCTCCACCAGCCGGCCGTCCTCCAGGACCACGATCCGGTCGGCGCCCTGCACCGTGGAGAGCCGGTGGGCGATGACGAACACCGTCCGGCCCACCAGGAGCCGGGAGAGGGCGTCCTGGATGAGCCGCTCCGACTCGGTGTCCAGCGACGAGGTGGCCTCGTCCAGGATCAGGATCGGCGGGTCCCGGAGCACCGCCCGAGCCAGGCCGATGCGCTGCCGCTGCCCGCCGGAGAGCCGCACGCCCCGGTCGCCCAGGGGCGCCTCGTAGCCGCCGTCCATCTCCCGGATGAACTCGTGGGCGTGGGCCGCCTCGGCCGCCCGGCGGATCTCCTCCGGGGACCATCCGTCGGGGTCGCCGTAGGCGATGTTGGCCCGGACCGTGTCGTTGAAGATCACCACGTCCTGGCTCACGATGCCCATCATCCGCCGGAGGGAGTCCAGGGTGAACTCCCGGAGGTCCGTCCCGTCCAGGGTGATCCTGCCCTCGTCGGGCTCGATGAAGCGGGGCAGCAGGTCCACCAGGGTGCTCTTGCCCGCCCCGGACGGACCCACCAGCGCCACCGTCTCCCCCTGGCGGGCGGTGAAGCTCACGTCCTCCAGCACCGGCCGGCCCGGCTCGTAGGCGAAGGTGACCCCCTCGAAGCGGATGGCCTCCTCCACGGCCCGGGCCTCCCGGGCGTCGGGGCGGTCCTCGGGCTCCGGCGGGTGGTCCAGCACGTCCAGGAACCGGTCGGCGGCGGCCAGGGACTGCTGCACCTGGGCCGGGAACTGGCTGATGGCCTTGATGGGCGAGATGAAGCGCAGGGCGATGGTGACGAAGGCCACGAAGCTCTCCGGCCCCACCGTGGCGTCGCCCATGACCATGGTGGCCCCGAACCAGACCAGCGCCAGGAAGACCGCCGCGCCCATGGTCTCCGACAGGGGCGAGGCCAGGTGGGCGATGGCCTTCGACTTCACCAGGGAGCCCGCGTAGTCGTCGGAGCGCTCCCGGAAGCGGCCCTCCTCGTACTCCTCGGCGCCGTAGGCCTTCACCAGCCGGATCCCGCTCACCGTCTCCTGGAGGATGGCCAGCAGGTCGCCCTGGTGGTCGAAGGCGGTCCGGAAGCCGCTCCGGAGCCGGGCGAAGACGGGCTTGAGCACCAGCGCCAGCAGCGGCGCCAGCACCACGGCGTAGATGGTGAGCTTCCAGGAGATGGCCAGCAGCATGGCCAGGTAGGCCACGGCGGTGGCCGCCTGCCGGATCACGTCGGCCAGGCCGAAGGTGACCACCGACTTGGTCTCCCGGGTGTCGGTGAGCACGCGGGCGATGAGCTGGCCCGCCTTCGTGCCCTGGAAGAAGGACAGCGGGAGCCGCTCCATGGTGGCGTAGACGTCGTCCCGCATGTCCCGCTCGACCCGCTCCTGGACCACGATGCTCAGGAGCTTCCCGCCGTAGAAGAACAGGTTCTTGAGCACCAGGGCGGCGAAGACCACCACGCACACGTTCCGCAGGGCCTCCAGCCCGCCGGCGGCCGAGATGAAGTCGCCCACCAGGAAGTCGATGAACTCCTCGGCCGAGTTCCGCGGGCCCTCCCCGGCCACGCCCCCGCCCCCCAGGTCGAACAGGGCCCGGAGGAAGGGGATGATGAGGACCATGCTGAGCGCGTCGAACGCCGCCGCCAGCCCCATGCAGACGATGCTGGCGGTGAACAGCCCGGCGTAGGGCTTCAGGTAGGTCCGCAGCAGACGCCGGTAGAGCTGCACCGGCGGGGCCTCCGGCTCCAGGGGACGCTCCTCCTCGTCGCGGCGGGCCTCCAGCTCGGGGGTGGTCACAGGTGGAGGTCCACCGCCAGCTCCAGCTTCTCCAGCACGTCGTCCACGGTGATGCGCTCCATGCGTCCGGGTCGGAACTCCATCGAGGGCGTCCGGCGGTCGGCGGCGGGCTCGTCGTCCCGGGCCCAGGCGTCCACCACCAGCTCCCGGAACTCCCGGCGGTAGGGCCCCACCCGCGCCGGATCCGTGTAGCCGTACAGCCCCACCGTCGGGGTGCCCAGGGCGTCGGCCACGTGGAGGGGGCCGGTGTCCGGGCCCAGGTAGAGGGCGCTCCCGTCCAGGATCCACGCCAGGCGCCGGAGGTCGTTCTTCAGGGCGTTCACCGGCTCGGCCCGGGTCATCCGGCAGAGCTCCTCGGCCGCCGCCCGCTCGGCCGGCGCCTCGCTCCCCACCAGCACGGGCCGGAGCCCGAAGTCCGCCTCCGCCACTTCGAGTACGCGGGCGTACCGCTCCAGGATCCAGTCCTTGCCCTCCCGCGTGGTCCTGAGCACCACCGCCAGCGCCGGCCGGTCCAGCTGCCCGAAGAACCGGGTCCGGGCCGCACGCTCCTCGGCGGTGAAGGCGAAGTCCCACGCCCGGACCACGGGCACGCCCAGGTGCTCCAGGAACTCGAAGTACTGGTCCTGCACGTGCTGGGGCTCCCGGGGAGGGATCCGGTGGGTGACGAACAGCCCGTTCAGGTCCCGCGACCGGGCCCGGTCGAAGCCCAGCTTCACCGGCGACTCGAGCATCCAGGTCAGGAGCCCTGCTTTCAGGTAGACCTGGAGGTCCACCACCAGGTCGAAGCGCCGGCCCTCCACGCGGCGGCGGAACTCCAGGAACTCCCGGAGGCCGGCCACCCCCGACCGTCGGCGGAAGGTGAGCAGCTCGGACACGTCGGGCATGGGCCGCACCAGCTCCCGGCCCGTGGGCTGGATCACCCAGGTGATCCGGCACGCCGGCCACGCCCGCCGCAGCGACGTGACCACCGGCATGGCGTGGACCACGTCGCCGATGGCGCTCAGCAGCACCAGGGCGACGGACCGGGGCGGCCGCTCCAGGGGGCCCTCCGGCGCGGGCCGGACGGGGGCCTCGGGGCTGGTGCCGGGCGTGGGGATGGGGGCCTCCTGGGCTGGTCGGGTGCTCGATGGACGGGTCGGGCGGCCGCCGGCCGGCCGCCGGCGGAGCGCCACAATTGTACGCCGGGAGGGTAGCGGTAACGACGACCGATGACCAGCGGCGGCGCCACCGCACCGCAAGGACAGCGCCCGCCCCACGCGAACCCCCCCGGCATGCGAATCCTCAGCCGATACATCCTCCGGGAGCACCTGGCGCCGTTCGTCTTCGCGGCGTGCGCCCTCACCTTCGTGCTCCTGCTGAACGAGGTGAGCCAGCGTTTCGACCAGCTCCTGGGCAAGGGGCTGGAGGCGGGGATCATCCTGGAGATCGTCGGCCTCTCCATTCCCTACATCGTGGCCATGAGCCTGCCCATGGCCGTGCTCATCGCCGTGCTCTACACCTTCAACCGGCTGGCCGGCGACAACGAGATCACGGCCATGAAGGCCAGCGGGCTCCACATGCCCCGGCTCCTGGGACCCGTGGTGCTGGTGGCCACGCTCCTGGCCGGCGGCATGGTGTGGTTCAACGACCGGGTGCTCCCCGAGGCCAACCACATGCTCCAGCAGCGGCTCACCGAGGTGGCCCAGAAGAAGCCCACCTTCTCGCTGAGTCCCCGGACCATGAACGAGGTCATCGCCGGCGAGCTCTACCTCCAGGCGGGCCAGATCGACCGGACCCGGAGCACCCTCTCCGACGTGCAGATCTACGACGAGCGCAACCCGGTCCGCTCCCGGACCGTCTACGCCGACAGCGGGCACATGGCCTACAGCCAGGACCGGACGGACCTGTACCTGACGCTCTACGACGGCGTCACCCACACCTACCGGAAGGACGAGCCCGCCTCCTACCAGCGGATCTTCTTCCGGGAGGACGTGATGGTGGTGGAGGGCGTGAGCAACGTCCTGGAGCGGAACCGCGGCTCCGACTACCGGGGGGACCGGGAGATGTCCATCGGCCAGATGCGGACCCGGGTGGACTCGGCGCGGCGCGTGGAGCGGGCGGTCCGCGGCCGGAGCCAGGCCTTCGCCGTGGGGGTGACCCGTGAGCTGACGCTGGCCGAGGGCGCCGGAATCGAGGGGGAGGCCGGCGACGGGGCCGACGGCGGGATCCCGGACGGACTCCTCGACGAGCTCTTCGCCGGGGACTCGGCCCGGGCGGCCGCCGTGCTGGCCGACTCGGCGGCCCGGGCCGAGCTGGAGGAGGTGCTGGCGTCCGCCGCCGGCGTCCGGTCGGCCGGCGCCGTGGTCTCCCGGCTCCAGAGCCACGGCGCCGACCTGTCGGCGGCCCTGAGCACCCGGAACCGGTTCGCCGTGGAGATCCAGAAGAAGTACGCCATCCCGGTGGCGTGCATCGTCTTCGTCCTCATCGGCGCTCCCATCGCCGTGCGCTACCCGCTGGGCGGCGTGGGCATGGTGGTGGGGGTGAGCTTCGGCTTCTTCTGCGCCTACTACGTCTCCCTGGTGGGCGGCGAGGAGCTGGCGGACCGCCTCATCCTGTCCCCGTTCTGGGCCATGTGGGCCCCGAACGTGCTGTTCGGCGGCGTCGGGCTGGGCTTCGTCTGGCGGGCGGTGAAGGCCGGATGAGCCGACCGCGGCTCGGCCCCGGCCCCCTGGGCTCGCGGATCCTGGATCGCTACGTGCTCCGGGAGTTCTTCCGGATCTTCCTGCTGTGCGTGCTGGGCGTCCCCTTCGTATTCATCGTCATCGACCTGGTGGACAGCCTCCAGGGCTTCCTGGCCGAGGGCGCCTCGCAGCTCGACGTCCTCCTGCACTACGTCTACCAGTTCCCCTATCAGTCGCTGGTGGCCTTCCCCATCGCCGCGCTGCTGGCGTCGGTCTTCACCGTCAGCCGCATGACCAGGAACTTCGAGGTCACCGCCGCCAAGGCCGGCGGCGTGAGCTTCTACCGGCTGAGCGCGCCGCTGCTGGTGGCGGGGCTGGGGGTGAGCGTGATGGCCCTGGGCCTCACCGAGGTGGTGCCCGAGACGAACCGGAAGTCCCAGGAGGCCCTGGGCCAGGAGGAGCGCCGCTCCCAGACGGTGCGGCAGGACTTCGTCTTCCGGGCCGAGGCCGGCCGGGTGTACCGGGTGAGCCGCCTGGACGTGCGGACCGGCACCATGAGCCGGGTGCAGGTGACCCGGGAGGGGACGGACTGGAGCTACCCCACCTACTCGGCCGTCGCCGACAGCGCCGTCTGGCGGGAGGACGCCGGCCGCTGGGTGCTCCGGGACGGACGGCTCCGCCTGTTCCCCGACCGGACCGAGACCCGGAGCTTCCGATTCCGGGAGCTCTGGCAGGGGCCCTTCACCGAGACGCCCCGGGAGCTGCTGGCCGACCCCCGGGAGCCCGACGAGATGGGCTACGACGAGCTGGGCCGCTACATCGAGGCCATCGAGCGCTCGGGGGGCTCGGCGCTGACGGAGAAGGTGCAGAGGGCGCTGAAGATCTCCTACCCGTTCACCTGCCTGATCATCGTGATCTTCGGCCTGCCCCTGGCCAACAGCACCCGCCGGGGCGGCGCCCCCTTCGCCATCGGCGTGGCCCTCGCCATCACCATCGTGTTCCTCATGATCATCCGGGTGGCCGAAGCCCTGGGGGCCGGCGGGGTGCTCCCGCCGGTGGCCGCCGCCTGGCTCCCCAACGGCCTCTTCCTGGTCGCCGGGCTCCTGCTGTTCCGGAACGTCCGGACGTAGAAGCCCGGACCCGGGGGGAGCGAGCACCCGGCCGACCCGTCAGGACCCGGTGCCTCCCCCCTCGGGCGACGGGGTGTTCACCTGGAGGTCCTTCACCGTCACGGTGAACTCCATCTGCCCGGAGCTGAGCGCTTCGAGCTGGGGGCCGAGCATCTTCTTCATCTGCTCGCGCTGCTGCGGGGGCATGCTCTCGAGCTGCTCCTGCATCTGCTGGAGCTTCTGCCGCTGCTCCGGCGGGAGGGCGGCGGTCAGGCCCTCGAGCCGGGCCTCCATCAGGAAGGGATGGTAGAAGCCCTCCACCTGGCGGTAGTCCTTCATGTTGGCCACCAGGGTGACCTCGCTGGCGTCCCCGCCCATCTGCATGGAGCCGGTGAGCCGCATGCGGTGGATCAGGTAGTCGTCGGCCCCCAGGTACATGGTCATGGTCTCGGGGGTGAACTCCCCGGACCCCTGCGACTGGGGCACGGCGTCGGAGAGCCCCAGGCCCTCGAGATCCTCGATGGCCAGCACGTGGGTCTGCACGCCGTTCACCGTCTCGGTGCCCTGGACCCGGGCACGATCCACCAGACGGGGGAACATGGCCCAGGGGTTCACGTCCTCCATCTCGTCGCGGTCGGTGCCCTCGGGCAGGAAGACCGGATGGCCGTTCATCTCCGTCTTGACGAACCGCTCGCGGGTCTCCGTGCCCATGACCTCCTGGACCACGGTGTAGTTGTCGATGCCGGCGGCCCGCTCCTCGTAGCGCTCCAGGGCCTCCCTGAGCAGCTCCTCGCCGCTCTGGGCCGGCGCCTCGGCCGGGAGCAGGGCGGCGGCCGTCAGGGCCACGACGGCGGCGCCCAGGGTCCGCCGGACGAGCGATCCGTATGCGTTCGGCGATCTCATGTCCTACCTCCGAACTGATTCCGTGAGGGAGTGACCGGCCCCGGCGTCACCGGGCCCGGCGTCCGCATCCGGACAGCGACCGCGGGGTGCGGAACGATGGTTGACTACCCCCGGGACCGGGGGAACGGTCCGGGAACGGTCGGGGAACGATCGGGGAGCGGTCCGGGCGGAAACGTGGTTCGGATGTACTAGCCGAGCCACCGGCGCAGCCGGGTCCAGACCGACGAGGCGTCCTCCAGCGGGGGCACCGGCAGGGGCGCCTCGCCCTCCAGGAGCCGCCGTGGGTTGGTGCGGAACAGGAGCCGGGCCTGCTCCGTGGAGCCGCTCTCCATCCCCCGGAGCGTCTCCAGGGCCACCGTCCACGGAAGCTCGCCCCGGGCGTGGTAGTCGCTGGCCAGGGCGTCGACCCAGCCCCGCCGGAGCATCTCCCGGGAGGCGTCTCGGGGCTCGGGGCCGTGGGCGCCGAGGAGGGAGCCGGCGTTCACCAGCAGCGCCGCTCCCGCCTCCCGCCACTCGGGCACCACCCGATCCATCCGGCGCATGATGCCCACGTACCGCTCGGGATGGGCCAGCACCGGGCGCCATCCGCCCCGGGAGAGGTCCCCGAGCTGGCGCGCGCCATAGGGGGGGATCTCGAATCGGTTGAACTCCACCAGGACCGACGGGCCGCCGGCCAGCCGGAGCCGCGGATCGGAGAGGACGGGATCGGGCTCGTCCAGCCGGAGCTCCACCCCCCGCTCCAGGGTGAGCTCCGGGCAGCGGTCGCGGCAGACCTCCACCAGCCGCTCCCAGGCCTCGTCGAAGGCCTCCATCCGCCGGGCCAGGGCCTCGCTCCCCAGGAGGGACGCCGCCAGGTGGGGGGTCGAGACCGCCGTGCCCACCCCCGCCTCCCGGAGCCGGGAGGCCGCCGCGGCCGCCTCCTCCGGATCCCGGGCGCCGTCGTCCACCGCCGGCATGAGGTGGGTGTGCAGGTCGACGCCTCCAGCCGTTCCCCCGGCCTCTGCCGCCCCCGGATCGTCCCGACGTCTTGCCATCGCTCCTGGCAATCCCTTCTTTAGTGACGTTCCCGTCGGGTCTCCGTCCCGCGAGGGGCCCGGCCGAGCCGGAGCGGACCGCTCCTGCGAACGCCCCCCGTACCCACGGAGGAGACGATGGCCGAAGGAAGCGCCGGTCGGAAGAAGCTGTACATCGTCATCATCGTCGTCCTGCTCCTGTACCTCCTGCTGACCCTGGTCTTCTGAGCCACGGGATCGGCCTCACGGCCTGACGTCCACCACGCCCACGCCGTCCTCGATCCGGACCTCCGTGCCGTAGGGGCGGGAGAGGCGGGCCAGCTCCTCCAGGATGGCCCGGCCGGTCTCGCCGTCGGCCAGCAGCGGCCGTCCCCGCACCGGCCGCGGGTGGCCGTGGCCCAGCGTCACCGGGTGGAGGCGGATCTCCGCCAGCTCCCCGTCCCGGAACTCCGGCACCGCCAGAACGCTCTCCCAGTAGGCCGCATCGGCCGGGAACCCCCCGCCCGAGGCCTCGTTGCGGCGATCGTAGAAGTCCGACGGGAGCGCCGAGGGCGGCAGGCCGTACGACTCGTAGTTGTCCGCCGGCTGCAGCGCCACCGTCTCGTTCTGGAAGATGAAGTTTCCCAGGCTGTAGAGGATGGGACGCCCGCGGTAGATCTCGATCCCCCGGAGCACGTGGGGCCCGTGTCCCACCACCACGTCGGCCCCCGCCTCCACCGCCGCCCGGGCGAACTCCTCCAGGAACTCCGCCGGGACCTGGCCCGACGCCCCGCCCTCGTGGGTGTGGCTGGAGACCACCGTCCACGCCGCCTGGCGCTCGGCGTCGCGGATCTGCTCCAGGATCGCCTCCACGTCGCCGGGATGGGGCCGGGTCTCCATGGCGTAGCCGTCACCGCCGCCCTCGACGTCGTCGGCCCCGCCGCCGTCGCCGCCGGAGGCCACGAAGGTCTCGCCGAACAGGCGCAGGGTGTCGCCGGAGGGCGGGCTCCACCACGGGCGGTCCCCGTACAGGCCGTCGGCCACCGCCGTCAGCGCCTCCAGCCGGTCCCGGGGCACCCGGTAGATCCGCTCGTAGCGCAGGGGGCTGAGCCCCGGTCGCCCCCGGAGGTCCCCCCGCTGGGGGCCGGCCATCATGGGATCGTCGAAGGTGGAGGCCACGGAGATGAGGGCCACCCGCCCCCCCGGCGTCTCCAGGTACGCCGGCTTCCGGGCCAGGGCCAGGTTCTCGCCGGCGCCGGCGTGGACCAGGCCCGCCGCCTCGGCCGCCCGGGTGGTGGCCCGCATCCCGCCCACGCCGTAGTCCATGGTGTGGTTGTTGGCCCGGCTCACCATGTCGAAGCCCATCCACGCCAGGTCCCCGGCCAGCTCCGGATCGGCCTGCATGTAGGTGCCGCCGCTCTCCTCCTGGGGGATCACGCCGGGCCCCCACTCGTGGAAGAGGACCTCCAGGTTGGTGAAGCCCACCGTGGCCCCGCCGATCAGCTCCCGGAGACGGAGGAAGGGATCCTCCCGGTAGACGGAGAGCCGGCGGGTGATGATGGCGTCGCCGGTGAGGGCGAAGCTGATGTCGCCCCGGGCGTCCTCGAAGCGGACCCCGTCGGCCGCACCTTCGCCCTCCGCCTCCTCCTCCTGCCCGGCCTCCTGCGCCGTCTCCTGCGCCGCCGCGTGCGCCGAGCCGGGCAGCGCCGGCGCCCAGGCCGCCGCGGCCACGATCAGCAGGAAGGCCGCCAGGATCGGACCGCTCCGGCGCTCCGACTCGGTCGCCCGACGCCCGACGTCGTGGATCATCGCGTCCGTCCCCTCCCCTCGGTTCCGCATCCCTGCCGTCTCCGAGCCGAAAAGGTAGGCACCGGCGCCGGCGCGAGACAGGGGATTCGGCCGGCGGGAGCCACGCTCGGGGGCCGGATGGATCCCTGGCGCGCCGGGGTGTGGATCCCTGGTGCGCCGCGGTGTAGGACTTGCACTGCGAGAGACGCGGAACGCCCGTCGTTCCGAGTCCGTATCTATCCCCTCCCGCCCGAGCCAGGGCGAGGACCCGATAGAGAACGTAGGACCGAACCCTGAAGTCATAGAGAGAGAGTCCGATGGTACTGCGGCACGTCCCCCGGTATGCGAGAGAAGAGAGCAGGGAGTGGAAGACCTCCCGCGGGCCCGCCGAGGTCCTGGCCCGGAGCGACAGGGCCCCCCTGCGGCGCTCCGCCGCCAAGATCTTCCGCGAGGTGGAGCTGGAGCGATGGCTCACCCGGGAGCAGGGCCTCCGTCCCCACCAGGCACGGGGCATGGTGGACCGGCTCCTGGCCAGCACGCCCACCATCCGCGGCGCCTTCCAGCGCTGGTGGCTCACGGGCCGGATCGAGGACGTGGAGATCCAGGGCTACAGCCTGAAGCGGCTGGTCCGGGAGAAGGAGATGAGCGTCCTCGGCGCCCTCCTCACCCTCTCCCTGCTGGAATGCGGAGACTGCGGCGTGAGCCGGGACGACCTGGACGGCCGGCCCAGCGGCGACCTCCGGGTGGACGCGGCCATCGACCGGGTGGAAGCCCGGGTCGCGGCCCGTCACGAGGGAGCCGCCGCCCCCGCGGCATGACGCGACCGCGGTGAGCCGGACCCGGCGCCGGGACGGCCTCCTCCTGGCCGGAGCCCTGGGGCTCGCCCTGGTGCCCGTGGTCCTCTCGCCCGTCCTCCCGACCCAGGACGGCCCGAGCCACCTCTACAACGCGTTCCTGGCCGGCCGCCTGGAGGCCGGCGACCCCCTCTTCGCCTCGCACCTGGAGCTGGGCCCGGGGCTCTGGCCCAACCGGCTGAGCCACTATCTCCTCACCGCCCTGGGTCCCCTCCTGGGCTGGTCCCTGGCCGAGCGGGTGGTGGCCGCGGCCGCCACCGCCCTGCCCCTGGCGGCCCTGGGCTTCTGGCTCCGGGACCGGACGGGGCGGATCCCCGGCCTCCTCCTGGCCGCCGGCCTGTGGATGGCGGGGAGCTGGTTCTTCTGGAAGGGCTTCTACGACTTCTCCTTCTCCCTGGTGGCCTTCCTCGGTGCCGCCCTGGTCCTCGGTCGGATGGGCGGGGCGAGGTCGGCAGCACCCGGAGCCGGCGAGGGGCCGGGATGGCCCCTCCACCTGGCGCTCCAGGCCACCCTGGCGCTGGCGCTCCTGGCCCACCTGTTCACCTTCGCCGTGACCCTGGCCATGGTCGCCTTCGCCCTGGCCTGGCACTGGTGGCGGGAGCGCCTGGGCGCCGTCCACCTGGCGGCAGCGGTCCCCGGGGCCGTGGCCCTGGGACTGGTGGTCTCCGGCGGCGCCACCGGGGGCACCGGGATGACGTGGTACCCGTGGGACGTGGCCGCGGAGGGGCTGCTGGGCGCCGACTGGGCCACGGCCATCCTGGAGTCGGACCGGCTGGCCGGGCGGACGGTGACGGCCCTGGTGGTGGCGGGCGCCTTCCTGCGCCGGGCCTGGACGGCGCGGGAGGCGCCGGACGAGGACGAGGAGGAGGGCGCCGTGGATCGCGAGCCGAGCCCCCTGGAAGTCTTCGGGCTCCTGGCCTTCGCCGGCTCGCTGCTGATCCCGGCCCGGGTGGGCACCGGGCAGTACGCTCCGGAGCGGCTGCGCCTGCTGGCGCTCCTGCTGCTCACGCCGTCGGCCGCCGTGGGGCTGCGACTCCTGGTGGTCCGCCTCGCCGGGGGGTGGGCCCGGCTGCTGGCACCCGCCCTGGGCCTGGTCCTGGCGGGAGCGTTCCTGTTCCGGGGCCTGGAGACGGTCCGGCTCGCCGACCGGATGGAGGCGGACCTCCGGTCCATGGACCGGGCCCTGGCGGCCCACGGGGCGCCGCCCGGATCGTGGATCACCGCCACCCATTGGGAGCCCTTCGGGCCCTTCCACCGGATCGCCGCCTACGTGCATCTCCACGACCGGCTGGCGGTGGAGCGCGAGCTGGTGGTCCTGGACAACTACGAGGCCCGGATGCCCATCTTCCCCGTTCGGTGGCGGCGGATGCCCGACCGGCCCGAGTTCCGACGCGTCCGGGTCGGGGAAACGCTGGCCTGGCTCCCGCAGGTCGTCGCCGGCGACCGGCCCTGGGAGGATCCCCTCCTGGTGGTGCACGAGTCGCGCTTCCCCCTGGTGACCGAGAGGGGGGCGGGAGGTCCGGAGCCGGGCGCCAGCACGGCACCCGCCGCCCACGCCGTCACCGAGCTCCTGCGGACCTCCGGCCGCTGACGGGGAACGGGGGTTGCATCATCCAGGGTGCCGGAGGGTCGAGCGACGACCGTCTTCGGGGCCGAGCCGACGGTACGATCCCGTCCCATCCCAGACCTTTCCACCGAGGAGATCTCCCATGAGCGAGAGAGCAGTCACCCGACGACGCGTGCCCGCCGCAGCCCTCGCGGCCTTCGTGCTCGGAGCGTCGGGAGGTCTCCTGGCCTGCGACGGGACCGGGAGCCCGAGCGTCACCCTGGACGCCGGGACCCGGATCCAGGCCGACCTCCAGCAGGAGCTCAGCACCCGGAACAACAGCGAGGGCGACGAGTTCAGCGCCACCGTGGCGGCGAGCGTCACGCGGGGGGACACGGTGGTGGTGCCCTCCGGCGCCGTCCTCCACGGCACCGTCACCGCCGTGCAGAGCCGCTCGGAAGATGCCGCCGCCGTGCTCACCCTCGACTTCACCTCCCTGGAGGTGCGGGGCGAGGAGCGGCCCATCTCGGCCCGGCTCGTGAGCGCCAACCCCGAGGAGCGGAGCAACAGCAGCACCGCCGAGGACGCGGCCAGGGTCGGCCTGAGCGCCGCCGCCGGCGCCATCCTGGGCAAGGTCGTGACCGGCGAGGACGAGGGCGTCGTCGTGGGTGGTGCCGCAGGCGCCGCCGCAGGCACCGCCATCGTCCTGGGGAACAGGGAGAGCTGGGCGGTGCTTCCCGCCGGCTCCCGCATCACGGTGGAGCTCACCGGGCCGCACCAGGTCCCGGTGCCCGCCGACTCCCTCTAGGTCCAGCCGCCGGGTCCAGCCGGGTCGAGCTCCCGTCAGGTCGCGGGCGTCACTGCGTCCGGACCACCCACATCTGCATGTGGGACGGGAGCTCCGAGTCCCCCGTGGTCCGGGCCCTCAGCGTCACCGGGGGCCGGTCGCTCCCCCCCACCACGAAGTAGGCGGCCGAGCCGGCGTTCACGCCCACGGTCTCGCTGAAGCCGCTGAAGTCGTACACGGCGGGGCTCAGCCGGGCGGTGGTCACCAGGTTGGAGAAGACGTCCACCATGTCCCAGCTCGGCAGGGTCAGCCGGTCGGGCACGCCGCTCACCCGGTCGTCGGTCCACAGCATGGGCCCCCAGTCGGCCAGCAGCGACTTCATGGACTCGCCGGTGACCTCCTCCAGGTTGGCGAAGCCCAGGTCGTCGTTTCCGGTGATGTCCCGCTGCAGGGCCTGCTCGCCGCCGGGATATCCCGGTCCCTGGTGGTCGTTGATCCACCGGAGCAGGGTGGCCGGCACCCCGTAGACGCCCCGTCCCCCGATGCACGGACCGTCCCAGCGGGGCATCTGCCACGTGCACCGGTGGGGCGCGTCCTCCTCCTGCTCGTTCTGGCTCCGGAAGCCGTAGTAGACCGCCAGGTCCACGAAGATGTCGCGGTACCAGTCCGAATCGTCGGAGTCGTCGGGGTCGAAGGCCACCTCGAAGCCGTAGTTCTGGCCCGTGGTCCGCCCGCTGACGGCGTGGCCGGCCACCTCCTCGGCCAGCGTGGCCTGCCCCTCGGTGATCCAGATCACCGGGAAGTCACAGGCGCTGCACTCGAAGCGCCGGCCGAACTGGATCACGTGGGTCACCTCGTGGGCCACCAGGCCGGGATACGCGCGGCGCATGGACTCCACCGACACCGTGTCGCCGAACGTCCCCTCGGGATCGGGGGCCAGGGTGTAGGTGAGCTCGCCCTCGTCGCTCGAGGAGCAGCTCGTCCCCGAGTCGCTCTCTCGGGGGAAGAGGTCGCCGCCGAACACGAACCCCAGGACCCCGCCGAACTCGTTCAGCGTCTTGGTGACCACCACCGCCACCCGGTCGTTGGAGTCGATGTCGGTCGGCTCGCCGAAGTAGTCGGTGAGGGTGCCGTGGACCGGGTCGTCGAACTGGTCGCTCATCTCCTGGTAGTCGTTCGAGGAGAAGCCACCGTCGGGGTTGTCCACGTCCTCCAGCCAGATGCCCCGGGTGCCCACCTTCCGAACGACGGCCGAGATCTCCTCGAACGAGGCGCAGGCGTCGTCGGCCGTCAGGTCGGGCACCCTGATCGGCACGGTGTCCCCCTCGCTCGGGTTCGAGCCGATGGACGCCGCCAGCGGCTGCTCGCCCTCCTCGTCCGTCGTCGAACGGGCCCGGGGGGGACCGTCCGCGCCCCGGCGCCGGGGGATGGACGAGGAGAGGTGGGGACCCAGGTGGCGCCGCTCCCACTCCCGGAGCCGGATCTCCGGGGTCGAGGCGTCGGGGAAGAGGCCCGCCGTCGCGGCGCCCCTCGTGGCCGTCGACGGCACGAGTCCGCCCCTCCCGCCCTCGTCCGCCGACGCGCCGGGGGTCCCGCCGGTCGTCGACGCCGCCACGTCGGCGTCACCCCGGTCCAGGGTGACCTGCGCCGAGGTGGCCCCCAGCGACTGGGTCACCGCCTGGATGCCCACCAGGTAGGTCTCCTCGACGGAGGTCCCGTCGAGCCGGACGCAGAAGTCCTCGTCCGGCCGGGAGATGACGAGCTGCTCGCCCACCGCCAGCTCCGTGGGGTCCTCGTCGGGTCGGACGGCCGAGGGCGCCGGGTCGGAGGCGTCGCCGCCCACGATCACCTCCACCTGGACGTCCCGGGGGGGACGACAGTCGTACCGGGGCACCGTGACCTGGATCTCGGTGCTGCTGAACGCGGTCACCGCCGCCGGCTCGCCGTCGATGAGCACCTCGACCCGGGAGGCGTCGTCGCCGAAGGCCGAGCCGCGGATCACCGCCGGTCCGCCCTCCTCGAGGGTCTCGGGGGAGACCTCGGTGATCTCGGGATCCGGCCGGGCCACCTCGACCCGGGCCCGGCCCGAGCTGTCGGAGACGGTGGCCACCACCTCGGCCTCGCCCGTGTCCCGGGCCGTGGCCACGCCGTCCTCGTCCACCGTCAGGACCAGGGTGTCCGTGCTGGACCAGGCGAAGGAGAGGTCCTTCTCCACCTCGTTGCCGTTGGGGTCCTCGGCGGAGGCGGCGAAGTGCGCGGTGTCGCCGACGGCCGGGAGGCTCACGTCATCGGGGCTCACCCGGACGGCCACCACCTCCTGGTCGACCGTGATCTCGGCGGTGTCGGCGGCGGCCCCGTCGGCCAGCGCCGCCACGACCTGCGTGGTGCCGTTGGCCCGGGCCTGCACCAGCCCCACCTCGTTCACCGATGCCACCGCCTCGTCGGTGCTGGTCCAGACCACGTCGCTGTCGGAGATGGCCTCGCCGCCGCTGGTGGTGCCGGAGACCGACAGGTTCACGGCGGCCCCCAGGGCGGTGAGGATCTCGGCGGCGGGGCTGACGGTCACCTGGGCCGCTCCGGTGCCGTCGTCGTCATCGTCGGGGCCGGTCCCACCGCTGCAGGCCGCCACGGACAGGGCCACCAGGGCCGCCAGGCCGGCGACGGGAAGCCCGGTCCAGCGGCGGGTACGGGGCACGAGACTCCGGGCCACGGGCGACCTCCTGTTGAGACTGAGCGTTCTGGCGATTCGAGGGAGACGGCGTGAGCCGCCTCGCTCCTGGCGAGCGCGTGAGTCCCCCCGCTCCCGGCGAGCGGAGCTCACGTGTACGTGTAAAGGTATCATACTCTGGTGGGGTTCCGGGAGTCGCCCCCCCCCGGATCCCACGGCCCGACCGCCTCGGGGGCGCCGAGGACCCGTGTGGCCGGCAGCAACCCTCAGCCGCGGGAGGCTCGCCGGCGGCGGGCCTCGGCCGCGGCGTCGGACTCGTCGCCGCCCCCGTCGCCGTCACCGAAGTGGCGCCAGAGGCCCCGGTGGCGGAAGAGCACCCGGAGCGCCGGTCGATGCCAGTCGAAGCGCACCACCTCCCGGATCACGGCGGCCACGCCGTCACGGAGGGCGCCGAAGATCCGGTCGATCTCCTCGTCGGACAGCGCGGCCGCCCGCTCCTGCAGCTCCAGGCCCGAGCGGATCTCGCTTCCCAGCCGGTCCCGCCAGGCCTCCTCGTAGGGGGCCAGCGAACCGGCGTCCAGGGCGTCCTCGCGGAGGGCCTCGTCCAGCCGCTCGGCGGCCATCCCCGCACCCAGGAGGCCGTAGTAGATGCCCCCGGCGGTGGTGGTCTTCACCTGGCCGGCCGACTCGCCCACCGCCAGGACGCGGTCGGCGTAGCTGGGCGTGACCATCCCCTGGACGATGCCCCGGCTGTGGAGCGCCGCCCGGGCCCGCTCCATCCCGCCGCCGCTAAGGTCCAGCCCCAGCCGGGAGCGGATGGGCTCGGTGCGGATGAAACGCTCGAAGAGCCGCCGCGATCCCTGGCGGGCCAGGACGCCCAGCCGGGCGGTGCCGTCGCCGAAGGGCACGGCCCAGGCGAAGAAGCCCGGCGCCACCTCGTTGCCGAAGTACAGCTCGGCGGCGTCGAGCTCGTGGAAGGGCAGGTCGGCGTGGACCCCGTGGACGTAGTCCGGCGGGGTGCCGATCCCGGCGGCCTCGTGGAGCCAGCGCTGGTGGCCGGTGGCGATCACCAGGGCCCGCCCCCGGAGGGTCCGGCGCGCGCCGTCCACCTCGCAGTTCACCTCCACGCCGTCCTCCCGGCGCCGGATCTCCCGGGCGGCGTGGCTCCGGAGGAGCTCGGCCCCGGCCTCCCGGGCCCGGCGGGCCAGGGCGCCGTCGAAGCGGGTCCGGTCCACCACCAGGGCCAGGGGATCCGGGGGCTCGTAGCGCACCTGGATCCCCGACGGGCTGACGAATCGGGCCCGCGGGACCCGGTCCACCACGGGGACCTCCGGGAGGTCCAGCCGCCCGAAGGCCTCCCGGCCCACGACACCGGTGCAGACCACGGTCTCCCGGGCGGCGGGATTCTCGTCCACCAGGGCCACCCGGTGTCCGGCGGCGGCGAGGAGCCGGGCGCACTCGCTCCCGGCCGGACCCCCGCCCACCACCAGCACGTCGTAGCGATCTCCGTCCACCGATCCCTCCTCGAACTGAGCTCACGTCCCACGCTCCCTGGGGGTGTCCGGAGCGGCCGGGCCCGCCACGCTGACCTGCGTAGTGTATGCGGCGGCCCCGAGGCTGTACAGTTCGAGCCGGCGACGTTCGGGGCGGCGGCGTCCGAGCCGGCGGTGGGCGGTGGGCAGGAAACCCCTTACATTGTTGGCTCTTCCCTACCTACGTAGTTTTTTCGGGATTCCGGGTGTACCCGTTTCCGGGGAGCCCCGACCCGCGGCCGACGAGGGATCCGCGGGAGGACGCCGGACCGGAGACCGCCGGGCGATCGACAGCGACCACCGAACACCCCCGAGCATGCGATGACTGCCGATCTCCTGGCCATCCTCATCTCGTTCCAGGTCTGGATCGTGGTGCTGCTGTTCGCGTTCCTGGTCTGGAACCGGGTGGGACGGCAGTGGCGGGAGCGCCGGGAGCGGGAGCGGACCGAGGCGGTGGCCGAGGCGCTGGCCGGCTGGGGGCGGAGAGAGACGAGCGACCGGGAGCTCCTGGACGCCATGGGCGGCGCCAACGTCCGGGCGGCCTGGGAGGCCTTCGAGTCGGAGTTCCGGGACCTGGACGAGGAGGACCGGTACCGGGTCCGGGAGATGATCCGGGAGTCGCAGTGGTTTCCCCGGGTGGAGCGCTCGCTGAAGTCCCTGCTCTGGTGGCGCCGGGTGGACGGCATCCAGATGCTCTCCCACCTGGGCAGGCGCAAGGACGCCCCGCTCCTCGAGGACTGCCTCAACGACCGCCAGCCCATGGTCCGGATGGCGGCGGTCTTCACCGCCCGGCGGCTGATCCTGCCCGAGCTGAGCGAGCCCCTCCTGGCCCGGGCCATCGAAGCCCCCAGCACCCGTCGGAAGGCGTACCTCGACGCCCTGCTGGCCTACGGCGACGAGCTGGTGCCCGTGGTGCGGAACCGCCTCCGGAGCTCCGACGACACGGCCGAGCTGCTCACCCTCCTGGAGCTGGCCGAGGACCTGCCGGAGCGGTCCCGACGCGCCGACGAGCTGGTCCAGGTCATCGTGCCCTACACCACCGACGACCGGAGCGAGGTGCGGATCCGGGCGGTGAGCGCCCTGGCCTCCTACGAGGCAGCGCAGGTGGTCCCCGCCCTCCACTCCGCCCTCCGCGACGAGGCCTGGCCCGTCCGGGCCAAGGCGGCCGGGGCCCTCGGCGTCCTGGGGGCGGTGGAGAGCCGGGAGGAGCTCCAGGCCGCCCTCTCCGACGCCCACTGGTGGGTGCGCCTTCGGGCCGGGATCTCGCTGCGCCAGCTCGGCGTGGTGGGCGAGCGGGTCCTCCGCGACGTGGACGCCGCCGAGGACCCCTTCGCCCACGACATGTCGCGCTACGTCCTCAGGCTCGACGACCGGGCCCTGATGACCTACGAAGTCTGATGTCCCGAATTCCGACGGCCCGAGCACGTATCGTCCAGGGGCGAGCCCCGGTGGAGCGTCGGGAGCGAGCCCGATGATCGATGCCATCCGCGAAGTCGTCGCCGTCGGCATCCGGACCTGGGACGGGCCGGTCATCTGGTACTACATCGTCCTCAACCTCTTCTACGGCCTCCTCTTCCTGTTCGCCGTCTTCGAGACGTGGAAGAACTGGGCCCAGGTCTCCCGCCTCTACCTGAGCGACCGGTTCCCCGAGGAGGGCCTCCCGCCGGTGAGCATCATCATCCCGGCCTACAACGAGGAGGCCACGATCGTCGAGACGGTCACCGCGCAGCTCGACATGCGGTACCCGAACTACGAGATCATCGTGGTGAACGACGGTTCCGACGACCGGACCTTCCTCACCCTTCGGGAGCAGTTCGACCTGTACGAGGTCCCGCCGGCCTTCCCCCGGCGGCTGGAGACCGAGGAGATCAGGGGCTACTACCGGTCGGTCTCGGCACCGCGCCTCCTGGTGGTGGACAAGGCCAACGGCGGCAAGGCCGACGCCCTGAACGCCGGGCTCAGCGCGTCCAGCTATCCCCTGGTGGCCAGCGTGGACGGCGACACGATCATCGACCGGGAGGCCCTGCCCCGCCTGGTCCGGCCCTTCCTCATGGAGGAGAACGTGGCCGGCGCCGGGGGCACGATCCGCATCGCCAACGACTGCAAGTTCCGGAACAGCGTGGCGGTGGACCCGAGGGTGCCCGGCAAGTACCTGGTGGGGCTCCAGCTCCCCGAGTACCTGCGGGCGTTCCTCTTCGGACGGCTGGGCTGGAACCGCCTGGGCGGAAACCTGCTCCTGTCGGGCGCCTTCGCCGTCTTCCGGAAGGACCTCCTGATCTCCGTGGGGGGCTACCCGAAGGACTCGGTCACCGAGGACCTGGACCTGACCATCGCCATGCACAGGGCGCTGCAGGAGGAGGGCCGGGACTACAGCCTGCCCTTCGTGCCCGACCCGGTGGCCTGGACCCAGGTACCCGAGGACTTCAGGAGCCTGGGCCAGCAGCGGGAGCGCTGGCAGCGGGGCATGATCCGGGCGCTCTTCAGGAACTGGACGATGCTCTTCAACCCCAGGTACGGGAAGATCGGGATGATCGCCTTCCCGTTCTTCTTCTTCGTGGAGATGCTGGCCCCGCTGGTGGAGATGCTCGGCTACGGCCTCGTCGTCGGGGGCCTGATCTTCGGCCTGCTGGACCTCCGGTTCGCGGTGCTGTTCTTCTTCCTGGCCATGGGCTACATGCTGCTCCTGTCCATCTGGGCGGCGTGTCTGGAGGAGCTCACCTACAGCGTCTACCCGCGGCGCCGGGACTTCTTCCGCATCCTGCTGTACGTGTTCCTGGAACCCTTCGGCTACCGGCAGCTCACCGTGTGGTGGCGGCTGAAGGCCTTCGTCCGCGTGCTCAGGAAGGACAGGAGCTGGGGCGAGCAGGCCCGGCGCAAGCTGGTGTCGGAGCGCCTCACGGCGGTGCCGGACGCCATCGGGCCGGAGCCGGCCCCGGACACGAGCTGAGCACGGGGACGACCATGCCCGAGGACCATCGTCCACTCCACACGGCGGCCCTGGCCACGGCGCTGCTCCTGCTGGCCGCCGCCGGGCCCCTGGCCTCCCCCCTGGCCGGCCAGGGGATCTCCGCCGACTCGCTGGACGCCCTGGAGGACGCGGCCGAGGCGGCCGACGAGGCCGGCGACCGGGAGCGGGCCCGCGAGCTGTACCGCCGGGTCCTGGAGCACGACCCCGAGGACCAGCGGGTCCTGCTCCGGCTGGGGCTCCTGGCGGGATGGGACGGCGACCACGAGGAGAGCCTGGAGTACCTGGACCGCGTGCTGGAGCTGAGCCCCGAGCGCTCCGACGCCATCCGGGCCCGGGCCCGGGTCCTGGCGTGGAGCGGCCGACGGGAGGCGGCCATCGACACCCTCCGCGGCCTGCTCCGGAACCGGCCCGACCACGTGGGCACCCGGGAGACCCTGGCCCGGATCCTGGGGTGGGAGGGGCGCTACGGCGAGGCCGCCGAGGTCCTGGAGCCCGCCGTCCGGATGGAGCCCGGCGACCCGGAGCTCCGGCGGCAGCTCGCCGAGGCCTACGACCGGTCGGAGCAGTGGGAGCGGGCCGAGCGAGCGTACCGGGAGCTGGTGCCCTCCCTCCCCGGGGAGGCCCACCTGGCCCTGGGGCGGCTGGCCATGGAGGAGGGCGACCACGTGGCGGCCGAAGAGCACTTCCGCGACGCCATCGAGGCGAACCCGGAGAGCGTGGCCGCCCGGGTGGCCCTGGCCCGCGTCCTCCGGTGGCAGGGCCGGAACCGGACGGCGCTGAACGAGCTCCGGGAGGCCCGGGAGATGAGCGAGGGGGCCGGCTCGGCCGACTGGCTGTGGGCCCGCTCCATGGTGGCGCCCCGGGTGAGCGTCTCCTACGGCGCCGGCCACGACAGCGACGGAAACGACATGGCGAGCCTCCGCGGCTCCTTCCGCTTCCCCCTGGGCCAGCGCCTGGAGGCGTCGGCGGGGGTGGAGTGGCAGGACAACGTCCAGGAGACCGGAACCTTCCGCATCGAGCGGGAGACGGTGGCCGGCGAGCTGGGCCTGCGCTACGCGTCGGACCTGGGGTGGTCGGTGGGCGTGGAGGCCGCGCGCATGAGCTTCCCCGGTACCGACGTGGGCGAGACCACGAACTTCGCCGCTTCCCTGGGAACCCCCGGCCGGAACCCGGTGGCCCTGGACCTGTCGGCCCACAGCGAGGTGCTGGACTACACGGCGGTGCTCATCCGCGAACAGGTGCGGTCGGTGGGCGGCGACCTGTCGGTCCGCTTCCGCCTGGGCGGCGGCTGGGACCTGAACGCCGGCGTGGCGCTCTCGGAGTTCCGGGGGGATGGGGGCGACAACCGGCGCCGGGCGGGCCAGGTGGTCCTGAGCGCCCCCAGCTGGGGCCCGTTCTCGGTGGACCTCTCGGCCCGGGCCTACGGCTTCGAGCACGACGTCAGCGACGGCTACTACGACCCGAACCTCTACGCCAGGAGCGAGGTCGTGCTCCGGTGGGACGAGGAGCTCCTCGACCCCCTCGAGATCGGCCTCGAGGTCGACCCCGGCTACCGCTACTCGCGGAGCGCCCCCGGCGAGGTCGGCGACTGGACGGCCACCATCGGCGGCGAGGCCGACGTGGCCCTGGTCTTCGCCCCCGGTCGCCGGATCCAGTTCCGGGGCTCCTACTCCAGGTCCGACCCCTCCACCCTGGGCGCCAGCGGCACCGGGGACGCGGGCTACGAGTACTGGAGCCTCCGGACCGGCCTCTCCTGGTCCTTCTAGCCTCCTGATTCCAGGGCCTCGGGGCCCTCCTCGAGCATCCGGACCAGGTCCTCGCTCATCTCCAGGAAGGCCCGGACCACCCGGGGATCGTAGCGCTCGCCGGAGCCGTCCCGGATCTCCGCCAGGGCTTCCTCCGGCGGCCAGGGTTCCTTGTAGGGACGCTCGTGGACCAGGGCGTCGAAGGCGTCGACCACCGACACGATCCGGGCTTCCAGGGGAATCTCCTCGCCCTCGAGGCCCTCGGGATAGCCCGCCCCGTCCCACCGCTCGTGATGGTACCGGGCGATGTACTCGGCCGTCCGGGCCAGGTCCGAGCTCCCGCCGGACAGCAGGTCGGCGCCGATCACGGTATGGCGCTTCATGACCTCCCATTCCCGGTCGTCCAGGGGGCCGGGCTTCAGGAGCACCGCGTCGGGGATCCCGATCTTGCCCAGGTCGTGGAGGGGCGCGGTCTGCTCCAGCAGGGCCACCCGCCTCCGGGTCATGCCCAGGGCGCGGCCCAACCGGGCGGCCATGGCCCCCACCCGCCGGGTGTGCTGGCCGGTCTGGTCGTCCCGGTACTCGGCGGCCCGGGCCAGCCGCTCCAGCATCTCCCCGCGGGCCCTCCGGAGCTCGGCGGTACGCTCCCGGACGGCGGCCTCCAGGCGATCCCTGGCCCGGCGCTCGTCGGTCACGTCGCGCTGGACACCCACGAACCGGTGGACCTCGCCCTTCTCGTCGGCCACGGGCGTGAGGGTCCAGCGCACCACGTACTCCGTGCCGTCCTTCCGGTAGTTCACCGTCTCGCCGGTGAAGGATTCTCCCCGCTCCAGGGCCTCCCGGAGCCGGTCCAGCACGTCCCGGTCGGTGTCGGGCCCCTGGAGGATCCGGGGGGTCTCCCCCACCAGCTCGTCGGCAGAGTAGCCGGTGAGGCGGGTCATGGCGGGGTTCACGTAGGTGATCGCGGGCCCCGGCGGGTCCAGGTCGGCGTCGGTGACCACCACCCCCTCGGCCAGCGACTCCACCGCCCGCTCCAGGACCCGGAGACGATCGGTGAGCCCGCGGCGCTCGGTCACGTCACGGCTCACCGCCAGGAGGCCCTCCCAGGAGGCCGCCGCCGGCAGGCGCCGGGCGTTGGAGGCCATCCACCGCCAGGAGCCGTCGGCGTGGCGGAAGCGGAACTCCTCGAAGACCACGCCCCCGGCGTCGTCCAGGGCCTCGGCCATGGCCGCCCCCACCCGCTCCCGGTCCTCGGGGTGCACGTACTCCAGGACGTCCTCTCCCACCAGCGTGTCCGGGCTCCAGCCCAGCACCCGCTCCAGCGACGGGCTCTCGTAGCGCACCACGCCGTCGGGATCCAGCACCGTGATCACGTCGCTGGCCTGCTCCACCAGCGTCCGGAACTCGGCCTCCCGGGCGACCCGGTCGGCCTCGAGGTCCCGGCGCCGGGCGATCTCGCGCCGGAGGTCGATCTCCGAGGCCACCGAGCCGGCGAAGTCCCGCAGGGCCTCCAGTTCCCGGTCCGTCCACGCCCGCGGCTCCTCGTCGGCAACACAGACCGTGCCCACCGCTCCCAGCCCCTCGACCATGACCGGGGCCCCGGCGAAGGCCCGCAGACCCAGCTCCTCCAGGAGGGGGAGCTCGGAGAGGTCCACGGCCTCCCGGAGGTCGTCGAAGGCCACCGGCTCGGCGCGCCCCACCGGAAACTGGCAGAACGACTGGTCCAGGGGGACCGTGCGGTCGTCCTCCTCCGGCATCGGCAGGCCGATGCAGCTCTTCACGTACTGCATCTCGGAATCCACCAGCGCCACGTAGGCCACCGGCACGTCCAGCAGGCGCACGGCCTGGCGGGTGACGTGGTCGAAGTCGGACACGAGCCGCCCGTCCAGGAGCTCCAGGTCGCCGAGGGCGTCGATCCGGACGGGGGTCTCGGGGCGACCGGCAGCCGGCCGGTCCCCGTCCCCGGCGGCGGCCGTCACGGAGCGCTCCGCCCGCCGGCCGAGGCGACCCGGGGGTCGTCGGCCACCCGGACGCCCATCTCCCGGAGGGTGCGGGCCACCACCCGCACCCGGTCGCGGCCCAGGTAGCAGTGGATGTAGTAGTAGCCGGCGGTGTCACGCCGGGCCACCGCCCGCACGGTCTCCAGGGCCTCCCGGTTGCTGCTCACCCACGGGAGCATGGGGACGTGAATGAACTCCAGCCCCACCTCGGCCGCGGCCTCCCGCTCGTCGCTCAGGAGACGGAGCTCGAAGGGGACGACGGCGGGGTGGAGGAGGGAGATCACCCCCGTGTAGCCGGCCGCCCGGAGCTGACGCATGCGGTGCTCGTCGGGATAGGGGCCGATGGTGAAGGGGGCCTCGGGCTCCCGGGGCGGAGGCCCGGCGCGGGTCATCGTGCCGGGGGTGAGCCAGAGCCACAGGCAGCCGGCCGCCGCCAGCGTCACCACCGACGGCACGCCGAGGCGCACCCACCGGGCCCCGGACTCCACGATCCAGCGGCCCAGCAGCCAGGCCACCAGGAAGGAACCCAGCACGAAGGCCACGATGACGCCGTTCACCACCACGCCCTCCACCTGCTCGCTCGTGCCGAGCCACCGGACCAGGCTCGTGATCCAGCGGACGGGACCCAGGAGGGTGGCCGTGCCGGTGGCGAAGCCCACCAGCCCCCACAGGACCAGGAAGCCGAGTCCCTTGACGAGCCCGCCTCTCATGGTTCCGATCCCCGTGGCCTGGCGCGAGTCCTCCTCGACACCCGAAGGAACGCCCCGTGACCTCTGAGTTCCTCTTTCACGCCGGCCTCCACGGCGCGGCCCTCCACGCCGTAGCGTGGGCCGTCGATCCGGCCTTCCTCCAGGCCGCCGACCCCGGCGCCCTGGACACCAGCTCCGCCGAGGCGCTGGCCCGGAGCTTCGCGCGCTTCTGGCTCCCGGAGCCGCGTCAAGCCCTCCTGCTCGCGGGGCCGCTGCTGGCCTTCACCCTGGTGGCCGCCCGGTTCGCCGGATGGCTCCGCTCGAGCAAGGAACTGGCTACTCCCTACACGCGGAAGGTGTTCCATTTTCTGATCTTCACCGCCGCCGGGGTGGTGCACGTGCTGTGGGGGCGGCCGGCGGTGACGCTGTTCGGGAGCCTGGTGGCCCTCTGGGTGCTGTACGCGGTGTGGCGGGGCGACGGCCACGCCTTCTACGAGGCCATGGCCCGGCCCACCGACCAGCCCCACCGGAGCCTGTTCATCGTGGTGCCCCTGGTGACCACGGCCCTGGGCGGGGTGACGGCAAACCTGCTGTTCCCCGAGATGGCCTACGTGGGCTACATGGTCTGCGGCTGGGGCGACGCGGTGGCCGAACCCGTGGGCACCCGGTGGGGGCGTCACCGCTACACCGTGCCGTCGCTGGCGGGCGTCCCGGCCACCCGCTCCCTGGAGGGCTCGGCGGCGGTGCTCTCCATCGGCGGGCTGGCGGCGGCCGCCGCCCTGGCCCTGGCCGGCCTCCCGCCGGGCGAAGCCGCCCTGGTGGGCCTGGCCTGCGGCGTCGGCGGCGCCGCCGTGGAGGCGATCTCCAACCACGGCCTGGACAACTTCACCGTCCAGGTGGCCGCGGCCGCCGTGGCGGCCTGGCTGATCTGATCGCCCGCCGGATCCGTCCGGACCGACGGGCTACACCGCTCCGCTCTCGGGGAGGGAGCGCCAGGCGCTGGCGAAGGATTCCTCGGAGGCGGCCAGGCGCCGGAAGCACTCCACGGCCCGGTCGTGACGGCCGGTGCGCCGGTAGATCAGCGCCAGGCTGAAGACCAGCTCCGGGTACTCCCCGGCGTCCAGGGCGTCGTCCCGGCCCGCCACGCGCTCCAGCATGTCGGCGGCGTCCTCCCACCGACCGTGGGCCATGAGGTAGCGCCCGAAGTAGTGGAAGAAGTCCTCCGGCAGCTCGCCGTAGGTGGGCAGGGAGATCTCGGTGGCGGCCTCGAGCCACCGCAGGGCGCCCACCTCGTCGGCGAACTCCCGCGCCACCCGCTGCCGTATCGACCCGGCGGCCTCCGGATCGGACCCGGCCTCCAGCGCCCCGGTCAGGCTCTCGTCCGCCACGTCCCCGGCGCCGATGGCCGCCCGGTCCACGGGCCGGAGCATCTTCCGGGCATCCGGGTTGTCCGGATCCATCTCCAGAACCCGCATGGCCAGCAGGCGGGCGCCCCGGGAGCCGTCCCGTCCCCGGAGGGTCCGGGCCAGGTCGAGCCAGCTCTCCACCAGCAGGGACTCGTCGCCGAGCCGGCGGGCGTAGGCCGCCTTCCGCCTCAGCAGGTCCATGGAGCCGGGCCGGAGCTCCAGCATCTCCTGGAGCACCTCCAGGCCGCTCCGGAGGTCGGCGGCGGGGCTCCGGGCGCCGTGCGCGTCGGGACCCTCCCCCTCCGACTCGCCCCCTCCGGGCTCCCGCACTCGCGGCCAGGCGCCGGGCCGTCGGGCGGCCGGTTCCTCGGCGACCTCGTCAGCGGGCCCCTCCGTGACCGGCGGCTCCTGGACCGGCTCCTCGTGGACCGGCGGCTCCTGATCGAAGGCGGGCTCCCCGCCGGGCTCCCCGGCAGCCTCCCCGGCGACCTCTCCCGCGGGTTCGTCGGCGGGCTCGTAGGAAGGCCCGGCGGTCCACTGAGCGTCGTCCACGTCGTCCCGCGGGTCGACGTCCACGGGGTCCTCGGCGCCGTCGTCCTCGCGTCCTTCCTCGAGCTCCGCCTCTTCGGAGGACAGGGGCCCGGCCGGCTCGTCGGACTCCGCGGCGTCGCCCTCCGGCGACGGCGGCCAGTTCCAGCGTCGGTTGCTCCGCGCCCGTCCCTCCTCGTCGACGGGGGCCGCCGACTGGAGGCCGGGCTTGTCGGAATCGGGAGCGTCGTCGTCCTCTTCCTTCTCGATCTCCTCCCTCCAGGTGCGGGGCTCGCCGGTCTCGGCGGCGGGCTCCTCGCTCGCCTCCGGCTCGCCGGACTCCTGCTCCTCGCGTCCCGTACCGCGGTCGCGGGCGGCGCGCTCGGGCTCGGCCTCCTCGCGCTCCGAGGACCTGGGACGTGAGGGCCGCGACGGGCGGTTCCGCCGGAGTCCGGCCAGGAAGTCCCACTCCATGAACCCGGGGCCTGCTCCGTCGTCGGCCGCGTCCTCGGCGGCAGACCGTTCGTCCTCGGCGGCGTCCCGCTCGGCCTCGGCGGCGGCCTCCGGGGCTCCGGCCGCCAGGTCGGCCTCCTCGGCCGCCTCGCCGGGCTCCGCGACGGGCTCACCGGCGTCCGTGGGGAGCGCGGCGTCATCGCGCTCCGCCTCGGGAACCCCGGCATCGGCGTCGGGAGCGGGCTCCGGGGCGGGCTCCTCCTCGTCGTCCTCGTCCTGCACGGAGCCGCCCAGCACCTCTTCCCTCTTCCACGCCTCCCAGGTGGCCTCGGGCACACTCCCCTCGGCCTCCTCGTCGGCGGCCCCGTCCCGGTCCGCGTCGGCGCCGTCGACGTCGCCGCTCCCCACGGCCAGGCAGCCGGTCTCCTCGAGGAGGGCGATGAGCTCGGGGTTGGCGCGGCTGTCGCCGCCGTTCTCCCGGTAGCGCCGGGCGCCCCTGAACACGGCGTCGGAGGCCACATCGGAGGACTCCGCCACCTTCTCGCTCAGCTCCTCGGCCTGGAGGCGGGCCCGGTCCGGGTCGCCGGCGCGCAGGTAGAGGTCGGCCAGGTGGACGTAGGGCTCGGGACGCTCGGGAAACAGGCGCACGCTCATCTTGTGGACGGAGATGGCGTTCTGGATCAGGCCCGCCGAGGCGTAGGCGTCGGCGGCCCGGCGGTAGTAGTCCAGGGCCTCGGTCACACGGTCCTGGCGGAAGTGGAGGTCGGCCAGGGACAGGTGGAGGGAGGTGTCCGCGGCCCCGCCGCCGTCGGAGCCCTCGTCCCGCTGCCGCTCCAGGGCGCGCTCGTAGCACTCCACCGCGCGATCGAACCGGCCTGCCGCCTCGTGACGCCGGGCCTGCCGCTTCAGGTCGTCGACACTGATCATGGTGCCTCACCTCTGCCTTCGTCCGACGGGGCGACCGCGGGGCATCCGCTCTTGCATTTTGCAAGCGATCCGGCAATTCGCAGGGGGCGGTCGAGCACCGCTCCCCCCTGGCGACGGCCGGGCCGACTCCCCTCGGAGGCCTCCCCTTCGGCCGTCGCCGCGTCACCCGTCGTCCTGTTTATCCCTGTAACACGGGGGTTCTGAGCGCTCGCTCTCCAGATCCCGTTCTCACGTCCCCCCGATTCGGGTCCGTCTCGCTCCCATCGCTCGTTCGTGACGGGGGCCCTTTATACGGGCAACGGCCATACCGACCGACCCGGCCACGGTGGACGGTTCGCGGCGCGTAGCCATCGGCTCGCCCGCTACGTATATTGCGCATATACAGTAGTTGACCGGGTCTGCGCCCATCGTACCGGCCCGACGGGCCCGGCCGTCCGGGCCCATCCCATCCCGACCCCCGGAGGCGCGTGACCGAACCCACCGACCACACCTCGTCTTCGCCCGACGTCCCCCCCTGGGAGCGGGCCGGCGTCCTGCTGGACCTGGCTCACCGGGTGGGCCGGGAGGAGCCGGACCTGAGGGGAGCGCTCCTGGCCATCAGCGAGGCGTCGGCCGAGCTCCTGGACGCCGATCGGGCCGGGATCTGGCTGCTGGAAGACGAGGAGCGCCTCCGGTGCGCCGCCGTCCACGGGCCCGGCGGGGGGCGCGACGACCACGGACCCATCGAGCGGGACCGGGCGCCCGGGTGGTTCGGCCGGCTCCGGGAGGGCCGGACCACGGCGGTGGAGGACGTCCGGGAGGTCGGGAGCCGGGACGAGTTCGAGGAACTCCGGGAGGCCTACCTGGAGCCCGGCGGCGTGCGGTCCGTGCTGGCGTCGCCGGTGCGGCACGAAGGCGAGATCCTGGGCTTCGTGAGCCACGAGATGGTGGACGGGCCCCGGAGCTGGGCGCCCGAGGACCGGGCGGTGGCCCGACTGGTGGCCGAGCTGACGGCCCGGGCGGTGACGTCGCGGACCCGCCGCGGGGCGGGCGACGACGCCCGGGACCCGGAGGGCCGCTACCGGGACCTCTTCGAGCGGAACGTGGCCGGCGTCTTCCGGACCACGCCGGAGGGGGAGATCCTGGAGGCGAACCAGGCCTGCGCAGAGATCTTCGGTTACGACTCGCCCGGGGAGCTCATGGAGGCCCTGGGGAACGAGGCGGACGGCGCCTACGTGAACCCCGAGGACCGGGAGGAGGTCATGGAACGGCTCCGGGCCCGGGGCCGCCTGGAGAACCACGAGACCCGGATGCGGCGGGCCGACGGCAGCGTGCTCTGGGTGCTGGAGAACGCCCTCCTGGTGGACGAGGAGGACGGCAGGCAGGTGATCGAGGGGACCCTCATCGACATCACCCACCGGAAGCGGCTCGAGGCCGAGCTGGAGCTCATGGCCTACCACGACGCTCTCACCGGCCTGGCCAACCGCCGGCTCCTGGCCGAGCGGGCCGAGAAGGTCCTGGCCCGGACCGACAGGGAAGACGAGCAGGCGGGACTCGTCTACATCGACCTGGCGCGCTTCAAGCGCATCAACGACACGCTGGGCCACGCCGCCGGCGACCGGGTGCTGGTGGAGGTGGGCCAGCGCCTGAAGGGTGCCTCCCGGGAGTCGGACACGGTGGCCCGGGTGGGGGGCGACGAGTTCGCCGTCCTGCTGGCCGAGGTGGACGGTGGCGACGGGGCGATCAGGGCGGCGGAGCGGCTGGCGCGGACCCTGGAGGAGCCGGTCACGGCCAGCGGCCGCCCGGTGCACGTGGACGCCCGCTTCGGTGCGGCCCTCTATCCCGACCACGCCGACGACTACGACGCCCTGCTCACCGCCGCCGACCGGGCCCTCACCCGGAGCTACTCGCTGGAGACCTCCAGCATCCACCTCTACCGGCCGGGCGCCTCGGCCGACCCCACCGGCGAGCTGGAGCTGGAGGAGGACCTGCGCGAGGCCCTGGAGCGCAAGGAGCTGACCCTCTACTACCAGCCCATCGTGCGCATGACCGGGGAGACGGGCGGCACGCCCGAGGGGGTGGAGGCCCTGCTCCGGTGGCACCACCCCGAGCGGGGGCTGCTGGCCGCCGGCGAGTTCATCCACCTGGCCGAGCGGGGCCCGCTGATCCGCCGGCTGGACCGATGGGTGCTGCGGGAGGCGGTCCGCCAGACGGGGATCTGGGCCGGGGGGGAGGGGCCCTCGTGGACCGCCGTGAACCTGTCGGCGACCTCGCTGCGGGACCCCGAGGTGGTGGACTACGTGGCGGCGCTGCTCGAGGAGGAGGGCCTGGAGGGCTCCCGCCTGGTGGTGGAGCTCACCGAGCGCACCGCCGTGCGGAACCCGGAGATGGTCACCGACGCCCTCCGCCGGCTGCGGGAGATGGGGGTGGGGGTGGCGCTGGACGACTTCGGCACCGGCCATTCGGCCCTGGCCTACCTGAAGAGCTTCCCCGCCAGCCTTCTCAAGATGGACGGCTTCTTCATCCAGGACCTGGAAGGCGACGACCGGCAGAGCGAGGTGGCCCGGGCCATCATCCGCCTGGGCGGCGCCGTGGGCATGCGCGTGGCCGCCGAGCGCGTGGAGAACGACCGGCAGCAGCGATGGCTGGAGCGCGTGGGCTGCGACCTGGGCCAGGGTTTCTGGATCGGCGAGCCCGTGCCGCCGGAGGAGGTGGTCCCGGCGGCCGAGGCCACCCGGCGGCGGACCGGCCGGGAGCGCGCCGCCGCGGAGTAGCCGGGGGATCGACCGCCCCCGGAACGCGATCCCTCCCGTGGATCTCCTCCGGGACGGGAGCTGCCCGAACGAGCTCCGAACGTCTCAGAAGAGCTCCGCCCAGAGGTCCCAGCCGCCGGCCAGCACGCCGTACCGGGTCCGGTCCGGATCGTCGTCGGGCTCGTCGGCCGTGGAGAACTCGTCGAAGGAGTGGCCGTAGAGGCCCACCTGCAGACTGGCCCCGGGTCCGACCCAGGTGAGGAGGTGCGAGGTGCCGTCGAACACGTCGCCGGCGCCCCCGTAGCCCTCGGTCGCCGGGCTGGCGGCCAGGGCGTCCAGGTAGTCGCGGACGCTCCCCTCCACGGCCACCGTCCGCTCCCTCACGTCACCGGGGAGGGGATCGGCCAGGGTGGCGTTGGTCGCGGCCAGGGCGCTGTCGCCCCACACGGCCAGGTAGAAGAACAGGTCCTCGCCGCTGGAGGGCTGCACCCCCTCCAGGACCACCAGCTCCTCGGCGCGGGCCAGGTCGTCCTCCAGGCGGCTCTCCAGATAGGCCCACCCGTCGGTCTCCGGCCGGACGTCGGCCACCCACCCGGCCTCGGTGGAGAGCGGCCCGTCGGGCGCCCCGTCCAGGAGATCCCCGTAGCCGGGCCCGGCCGTGGTGGCCCGCACCCGGGCCGAGTCCACCGACCCGCGCGCCGCCGCCCGGATCCAGGCGACGCCCTCGCCCACGGCGGCCACCTGGCCTCCGTCGTCGACAGTCGCCACCCCGGCGTCCGAGGAGCTCCAGGAGAAGTCCACGCCCGGGACGGTGGCGCCGGTCTCGTCGAGGGCCTCGGCCTCGAGCTGGACCGTGGACCCGGAGCCGGCCACCGCCGCGCTGTCCGGGCTCACCACCACCTCGGCCACCGTGGCCTCCGGGCCGCCGGGCTCGCCGCCGTCGTCATCCACCGAGCACGCCCCCACCAGGAACGTCCCGGCGGTCAGGCAGGCCGCCGCGACGGGGAGCCAGCTCCGGCGAGCCGAACGGTCCTCGCCCGCATCTCCGGCCCGGCCCCTCATGGCAGCTCCCTCCCCGGCGGCGCGGAACTCACCGGCCCGGCCCTCGCGGCCCCGGAGCGGGCCGTCGCCGCGCTCTCCTCCTCCGAGCCCCCGGAGCGTAGCGCCGTGGTCCAGCCGCGGAGGTCACCGTCGAAGGAGCAGTGCTCCTCCAGCCAGCCGAAGCGCTCGGTGCCGGTGGTCAGGTTGTCGTCGGTCTTCGTGCTGTCGATGTTCGTGCTCCCGTAGGACACCCGGCTCGGCTCGTCCTGCTCCTGGCGGATCTGGTTCTCGCCGCGGGTCGTGTTCACTTCCTCCTGCGACTTGTCGATGGAACCCGAGCCGGTGCGGGGCAACTCATCGTCCAGCTCATGGAGGGCGTGGATCAGCTCGTGGGCCAGTCCCACCGACGGCGGCCGATTCCGGTTCCCGCCCGAGTGCTTGCCCCCCTTCTTGCCGTCGGGGTTCCACTTCACGTCGATGTCCGGCGGGGGACCGTCAGAGGGCGAGGGATCGGCCGAGTTTCCGTTTCCCGTGTTCACGACCCGGAGGGTGTCGTCGTGGACCATGAGCTCGTCCACCAGGTTGCACCCCACGTCGTACTCCTCGACGCAGTCGCACAGCTCGCTCCGCTTCCGGTCGTCGGGCCAGTCGCGGAAGATCTGGTCGTCCTGGAAGAACCAGTCGAAGCAGGGGCAGAGCTCCTTCAGGGCGTCGGTGAAGTCGTCCCTGAAGTCCTCGCTCGCCCCACCCTTCACCACGATCCGTATCCCGACGGTGGTGTCGGGGAGGGCGGAGGAGGACGCGGACGGGAGATCGGACGCCGGCGAAGCGGTGAGATCCGCCCCGACGTACAGACCGCCGGCCACGGCCAGGCCGGCCGCGCCCAGCAGGGAAACGAGCTGTCGGGGCGAGGGCACCGTCATGGACACCTCTATCCATATCCGGCACCTGGCCCGTCGGCAACCGCGATGTAGCCACCGCTCGCCGCCGTGGCCTACCGGACGCCGGCCCCTACCGGAAGCGCCGCTCGCAGTAACGCCGGAAGTCGCGGGCCTCCATGGGGGGCTCGAGCCGGAAGCCCTGCCCGAGCTCGCAGCCCAGCCGCTGGAGGTGCCACACCTGGGCCTCGGTCTCCACGCCCTCGGCCACCACCTCCAGGCCCCGCTCGTGGCCCAGGGCCACCGCCCGCTCCACGGTGGCGGCCACCCGGGGGTCGTTGCCCAGCCCCTGGATCACCGTCCGGTCGATCTTCAGGGCGTCGATTCCCAGGGGGCGCGGGTCGTCGCCCTCCCGGCCCTCGCGGAGGCCGTAGTCGTGGACCATGAGGGAGATGCCCAGCGACGAGAGCTCCCGCATGAGGTCGGGATGCTCGCGGACGGCCTCCTCGCCCATCTCCAGGCGCAGCCGCTCCGGGGGGAAGTCGCGCTCCCGGAGGATGTCGCTCACTTTGGCCGGCAGGTCGGCCTCCTCGAGCTCCGACGGGGAGACGTTGAACTGGAGCAGGAGCGCCTTGCCCCGGGCCGCCGGCGCCACCGCCGGCCAGCCGGCCGCCCGGTCGCAGGCCTCCCGGAGCAACCGGCCGCTCAGCTCCGGCATGAGGCCCATCTCCTCCACGCGGGACAGGAACTGGTCGGGGGGCACCATGCCCAGCTCGGGGTGGACCCACCGGGCCAGGGCCTCGGCGCCCACCAGCCGGCGGGGCTCGAAGGAGAGCACGGGCTGGTAGACCAGGAAGACGTCGTGCCGGCGGACCGCCCGGCGGACCTCCTCCGGGGAGAGCTCCTCGGGCTCCACCCCTCCTCCCTCGTCCCGCTCCGGATCGTAGCTCCTGCTGAAATCGGTCATGGGGATGGTTCACATGGCCAGAATCGCGCCAGCGCGGCGGCGGCCGGCGCTGGCATGGCGGTGGAGCGTGCGACAGATTTTCACCGTCGACCGTTCCACCCCCATGACACGCGCTGCTCCGGAGGATCCATGGACCGTCGTCTCCTCCACGCCGCCGTCGAGCTGGTGGACGTGGACCGGGCGGGCGTGTGGCTCCTGGAAGACGACGGACGCGCTCTTCGGTGCGTGGCCCACACCGCCGGGGGGCGGGAGGAGGGGCCGGTGGGATCGATCCGCCGGGCCGGCGAGCACCCGGCGTACTTCGAGGCGCTGTCCGAGGAGGACGGGGTCCTGGCGGCCGAGGACGCCCTCTCCGATCCCCGCACGGCCTGCCTGGCCGGCGACTACCTGGAGCCCCACGGCATCGGCGCCGTGCTGGACGCCCCCGTCCGCCGCGACGACCGGACGGTGGGTCTGGTGGGCCACGAGCACGTGGGCACCTCCCGGGCGTGGACCGACCGGGACCGCGCCCGGGCGACGCTCTCGGCCGACCTGGTGGCCCTGACGCTCGAGTCCCGCGCCCGGCGGGAGGTCGAGGAGAAATACCGGAACCTGTTCGACCTGTCGCTGGACATGATCTTCCTGCTGGACGCCGGGGACGGCCGGATCCTGGAGGCGAACGGCCTGGCGCTGGAGCGGCTGGGCTACACGGAGGAGGAGCTGGCTGGGGAGACCTTCCGTATCCTGCACACCGACGACGCCCTGTCCCGGGGCGAGGAAGCGTTCCGGGAGGTCGTGGAGACGGGCGCGACCCGCTTCCTGTCCACCTTCCAAACAGAGGGGGGCGAGGCATTCCCGGTGGAGATCGCCGCCAACCGGCTGGAGCTGGGCGGCCAGACGGTGGTGCAGGCGGTGGCCCGGGACGTGAGCGACTGGATCGAGGCGCGGGAGCGGACCCGGGCCTCGGAGCGCCGCTACCGGCAGCTCTTCGAGCGGAACGTGGCCGGAGTGTTCCGCACCACGCCCGGCGGTGAGATCCTGGAGGTGAACGGGTCCTTCGCCCGGATCCTGGGCTACGAGTCGCCCGAGGAGGTGCTGGCCTCGGTGGAGAGCGTGAAAGATCTCTTCGTGGACCCCCGGGAGCGGGAGGGGCTCCTGTCCCGGCTGGAGAGCGAGGGGGCGGCGGAGAACTTCGAGCTCCGGCTCCGGCGGAAGGACGGCACGGCCGTGTGGGTGCTGGAGAACTCGGCGCTCCTGGAGGGCCGCGACGACGAAGGGGACGTGATCGAGGGCACCCTGGTGAACATCACCGAGCGGAAACGGCTCCGGCAGGAGCTGGAGGAGCTCGCCTACCACGACACCCTCACCGGCGCCGCCAACCGCCGGCTGCTCAAGCTGCGGGCCGAGAAGACCCTGGCCCGCGCCCGCCGGGAGGAGGGCCGGGCGGGGATGATCTACCTGGACCTGGTGCGGTTCAAGCGGATCAACGACACCCTGGGCCACGCCGCCGGCGACCGGGCCCTGGCCGAGACCGCCGACCGGCTCAGGAGCGTGGCCCGGGAGTCGGACACGGTGGCCCGGGTGGGAGGCGACGAGTTCGCGGTGCTGCTGGCCGACGTGGACCGGCCGGAGGGGGCCCGACGGGCGGCCGAGCGCATGGCCGAGGCCCTGGCGCCGCCGGTGGCCCTGGGCGAGCAGGGGATCCACCTGGAGGCCCGGCTGGGCGTGGCGCTCTTTCCCGATCACGCCGCCGACGCCGACGGACTGCTCTCGGCCGCCGATGCCGCCATCTACCAGTCGGGCCCCTCCCGGGCGCCGGGGATCCACCTGTACCGGGAGCCCGACCCGGAGGATCGCCCCCCCGACGAGCTGCCCCTGGAGGAGGGGATCCGGGAGGCCCTGGCCGAGGACCGGCTCCTGCTCTACCTGCAGCCGGTGGTCCGGGGCGACGGGGGCCGGACCGAGGGGGCCGAAGCCCTGCTGCGCTGGAACCACCCGGAGCGGGGCATCCTGGCGGCCGAGGCGTTCATCCACCTGGCCGAACGGTCCTCGGTGATCCACGAGCTCGACCGGTGGGCCCTGTCGGAGGCCCTGGACTTCATGGCGGCGCGGGAAGCCTCCGCCGGGGGCCCCGACTGGGTCTCGGTGAACCTGTCGGCGGCATCGCTGCGGGACCCGTCGCTGGCCGAGCACGTGGCCGCGGAGCTGGAGGCCCGGGGGCTGGACCCCTCGCTGCTGGTGCTGGAGGTCACCGAGCACACTGCCATGCGGTCGCCGGGCCCGGCGGCGGAGACCCTCCAGCAGCTCCGGGCTCTGGGCGCGGGGATCGCCATCGACGACTTCGGAACCGGCTACGCCGCCCTGGCCTACCTGGAGCGCTTCCCCGCCGACCTGCTGAAGATGGACGGCGCCTTCCTGGAGAGCCTGGACCGGGAGCCGGACGAACGCGAGCCCCTGGCCGCCGCCATCCTGCGGCTGGGCCACGCCGTCGGCATGCGGGTGGTGGCCGAGCACGTGGAGACCGACGCCCAGCGGGAGTGGCTGGAGGCCGCGGGCTTCGACCTCCTCCAGGGCTTCGGCGTGGGCGAGCCGGTCCCGGCGGGGGAGCTGGGGACGTAGGCTCCCGTCACCGGGAGGAGCGAGCTGAAGCCGCTCACCTGCTCGCGATGACTCCGTCCAGCAGTACGTCGGCGATCCGCTCGGCCGTCCGGCCGTCCCAGAGCTCGGGCCGCCGGGTCGAATCGTTCCCCCGGCCCGCTCCGGCCGCGAGGGCCTCGCGGAACGCCGTGACCACCGCCTCCCTGCTCCGCTCCGGCACCAGGCGGTTCGTGCCCTCGGTGAGGGTCACCGGCCGCTCGGTGGAGTCCCGGAGGGTGAGGCAGGGCACGCCCAGGGCGGTGGTCTCCTCCTGGATCCCCCCCGAGTCGGTGAGCACCACCGCCGCCGAGTCCATGAGCGCCAGCATCTCCGGGTAGCTCACCGGGGCGGTGCAGGTGACGCCCCGGGGACGGATCCCGAACCGCTCCATCCGCTCCTCCGTCCGGGGGTGGACGGGAAAGACGAGGGGAACCTCCTCCGCGATCTCGGCGAACGCCCCCAGGATCTCGGCGAGCTGATCCTTCCGGTCCACGTTGGAGGGACGGTGGAGGGTGGCCACCGCGTAGGCTCCGGGCTCCAGGCCGAAGTCCTCCACCACGTTCAGCTCACGGGCCCGGGGCAGGGACGCCTCCAGGGAATCGATCATGATGTTTCCGACGAAGTGGATGCGGTCCTCCGGGATTCCCTCCCGGCGCAGGTTCTCGTCGGCGTCCCGGCTGGGGGTGAGGAGGAACTCGGCGATCTGATCGGTGAGCAGCCGGTTCACCTCCTCCGGCATGGAGCGATCGCCGCTCCGGAGGCCCGCCTCCACGTGGGCTACGGGAACGTGCAGCTTGGTGGCGGTGAGGGCCGCCGCCACCGTGGAATTCACGTCGCCTACCACCACGAGGCAATCGGGCTCCACCTCGCCGATCACCGGTTCGATGGCCGTCATGACCCCGGCCGTCTGCTCGGCGTGTGAACCCGAGCCGATGCCGAGGTTCCGGTCGGGCTCCGGGATACCGAGGTCGCGGAAGAAGGCGCGGGACATCTCCTGATCGTAGTGCTGCCCGGTGTGGACCAGGACCTGTTGTCCGGCGCCCGATCGCTTCTCCAGGGCCCGCATCAGGGGGGCGATCTTCATGAAGTTCGGTCGGGCGCCTACCACGTGGAGAAAGGTGGAAACCATTGCAGACCCCTCGACGAGAGCTCCGATCGTTCACTCGGTCTGAACGACAGAGTAGCAGAAGAAACCCGAGGAGTGCCAGGACCGGGCACCGATCGAGGGTGGTCCGCAGCCGACATCTCAGGCAGGCTGGACGCGCCCCCGGCGGCCCCCTATCGTGGCGTTCGCACCAGGATGTTCGATCCTCACCAGGAGGCGCCCATGCCGAGCAGCTCCGCGCTCGCCCCGGCCGCTCGCACCGGTGCCGACCTGGCATGGACGGGCTCGGGCTGCGGCTCCGGCGGCGGACGCTGCGGGTGCGGCTGACGCCCGGGGGGCTCGCCCGTCTCAAGACCCCGGCCCTCCCTGCCCCGGCCCTCGCGGCCCTGATCGTCCTGGCCCTGTCCCCCGGGACCCTCGCCGCCCAGGAGGCGAGCCCGGCCGGAGGAGTCACCGACAGGGAGCGCCCGGCCTCGCCCCGCTGGTGGGTGGGCTTCCAGTACGGGCTGGCCAGCCCGACGGGCGATCTGGGCAAGATCAACGACAGCGGCCCGCTCTTCGTGGGGACGGTGGGCCGGAAGCTCGGGCATCCGTTCTCGGTACGGGCCACGGCGGCCTTCATCCCGCTGCTCGAAGGGGGGCTCCCCAAGTCGGGCTTCCCGGGGCCGTTCGGGCCGGAGACCGACCTGCTGATCCTCACCCTCGGCCCCTCCATCGACCTCACGCCCGAGGGCCTCGACGCGGTGGACGTCTCGGGGACGGCCTGCGGGGGCGTCACCTACTGGGAGAGCCGCGGCTCGGAGATCACCGAGCCCTTCACCGACGCCGACTTCACCGCCTGCGTGTTCATGGACGCCATCATGAACCTGAGCCGCCACTGGGCGGTGAACGCCCACTTCGACGGGTTCATGATCGCCGGGAGCAGCCGCGACGACAATCCCTTCCGCAAGGAGTTCGTCCACGGCTACGCCTTCGGGTTCCGGGTGCGGTTCTGACGGGGCGAGGATCGCCGTTCGCGTTCCGCGCCCGGCAGGGGCGGGAGCCGGCCCTTACTGGGACACCGCGATGATCACCGAGGCTGCGGCGGTGGCCACGGAGCTCAGGATGCCGACGAACTCGGAGATCCGCAGGCCCCCACCCTCCCGCTCGGGCTCGGTGGGGACGTGGACGGTGCTCCCCGGATCGGGATCCCTCACCCCGCCGCCGAAGAACAGGAACCCGCCGCCCTTCGTCTCGATCTCGCCGTTCGCGTACCGCACCCGGGTCCGGTCCTCGTCGGCGTTCCGGCCGTAGCCCCCGGCCCGGTCGATGTAGTAGTCCAGCCCCCGTCCATCCTCCCAGAGCACCGTGGTCTCCACCCCCACCGCCCCACGGACGGTGACGGTGGGAGTGAACCGGGGCACGTGGATGGAGTCGCCGGGCTCCACCAGCACGTTCGCTTCGCTGGACGGATCCTCCAGGGCCCGGGCGAACTCGATCCCGACGCGGGTCCGCCGGGCCGGCTGGTCGAGGGCCCGGAGGGGGTCGGTCCCCGGACCGGCGTCCTCGGGCACGGTGTCGGCCGCTGCCTCGGCCGCCGTCCCCCGGGCCGTGTCGCCCGCCGCGCGCGCGGCGATCCCGGCGGCCGTGAGGGTGTCCGTCCCGGAGCCGTCCCCGTCCTCCACCTCCCGCCAGAGCTGGAGCCCCCGCTCGTAGGCCTCCGGCGTGAGCCCTCCGGCGCGCTCCACCAGCTCCAGGACCCGCTCCCCCCGGGAGCCGATGGAGTAGGGCCCCGGGAACCGGACCTCGCCGGTGAGGACCACCGTCTGCTGGGGCTCGAAGCCGGGGGCCCGGCGCACGTAGACGGCGTCCATGTTCCGGAGCTCGAAGCCCGAGGCGGCCGAGGCGCCCGAGGGCGCGTCCGGCCGCCCGCCCGGGGCCCGCTCCGCGGTGGTCCCGTCGAAGGCCAGGGCGCTGTCGAGGGCGACCGAGAAGGTGCGGGTCAGGGTGTCGGTGCGCTGCTGGGAGACCACCACCCGGGAGACCTGGGCCTCGGCCAGGTACGCGCCCGTCCGGAGCCCGCCGGCCTGGAGCACCAGGTCGGCCGCGGTCATCCCCTCCCGGTAGGGATAGACGCCGGGCTCCCGGACCCACCCGCCCACCGAGACCACCCGCTCCTCGCGCAGGTCGCCGCGGGCGAAGACCACCACCTGGTCCCGGCCCTCGATCCTGGGGTTCTCGACGGGCTCGCCCCCGGGCCGCTCCAGGCTCACGGGGATCAGCCGCCGGGTGCGGTCGTCCCGGAGCCGCTGGATCTGGGCGCGGTCCCGATAGGCGTCGGGCACCAGCCCGCCGGCCTTCTCGATCACGTCCCACAGGCGGGTGTCCTCGGAGACCCCGTAGGTGCCCGGCCGCCACACGCCGCCGGCCACGGTGACCTCGTTCCGGGTCTCCGCGAGGACCGGAAACACGGTGACCCGGTCGCCGTCGCGGAGGGCCACGGACTCGGCGCCGCCGGGCCGATCGCCCACGGGCAGGTCCAGCACCCGCCGGTGCGTGCCCGGGCGCCGCTCCTCCGGCGGGAGGATGCGGCGGATCTGGACGCGCTCCAGGTCGGCCTCGGCCTGGAGCCCGCCGGCGTAGCGGATCAGGTCGGCCAGGGTCTCCCCCTCCAGGAGCCCGTAGAGGGCGGGTCGGGCCACGGGGCCGGTGATCTCCACGCGCCGCTCCGCCACCGGCACGTAGACGATGTCGCCCTGCTGGAGGCGCACGTCCCGGCTCGCGTCGCCCCGCACCAGGTAGTCGTAGAGGTCGATGCGGGCGGCGGTCTCTCCTCCCCGGTTCACCTGGACCCGCCGGAAGGAGCCGTTCCGGGTGGGCCCGCCGGCGCGGTAGAGGGCGGTGAGGGCGGTGGCCAGGCTCGAGACCGTGTAGGCGGCGGGCCGCTCCACCTCGCCCACTACGTAGACCTGGTTCGTCCGCAGCTCACCCACCGTCACGTCGAAGTGGGTGGTGGCGTCGGGCCCCCGGCCGATGCCGGAGTAGACCTCGGAGAGCCGCTGGAAGAGGGCTTCGCGCAGCCCCTCCATGGTCCGGCCGCTCACGAAGACCCGTCCCACGTCGGGGATCACGACCCATCCCTCCCGACTCACCTCCAGCTCGTAGGCCTGCTCCACCGCGCCGGTGAGGACCAGCACGAGCTGATCGCCCGGGCCCACCCGGTAGTCCGAGGGCACGGGCCCGGTGGTGACGGGCTGGAACTGCGAGGTGGCCCGCCGGAAGAGGTCCCGGCCGAAGACGGGCGGTCCCTCGGGCTCCTCGGGAGGCGCCCCGGCGCGTGGCTCCGCGGGAACACGGCCCAGGGGCCGTCGCCCGGCGCCGGGCCCCTCGGCCCGTGCGAGCAATGTGAGGATCGGGAGGGGATCGGTGCCCTCGGGCACCGCCGAGCGCTCGCCCTCCAGGACCGAGAGCCAGGGATCGGCCGCCGAGGGTTCGAAGCCGCGGGCCTCCAGCCGGTCGCGGATCTCGGCGGGCGAGAGCCCCGACTGTCGGAGCCGGCGCACGATCTCGGCGTCGGTGAGCTCCTGCCCCAGCGCCTGCTCGGCCCGGCGCCGGAGCTCCTCGCTCTCCTGGGCGGGGGCAGGGGCGGCCAGAACGAGCGGTCCCGACAGGGCCAGGGCCGCGACCGCGACGATCAGGCGCACGCTCCACCCCGGGCAGCTCCATTCGTCAGCGATCCGTGAGATCCTCCCTCCGCGGTTCGCGCTCATCGCTTCCCTCCCCCGAACAATCGCCGCGTCTTCCCGGCCAGCCGCCGCAGGTCCTCCCTCGCCTGTTCGGCCAGAGACGAGACCTCCCGGTACTCCTCGGGATCCTCCTCGCGGCTGCGCGCCACGTACTCGGCTCCGAACGCCCAGAAGAACCCGGCCATTCCGCCCAGGAACAGCCCCAGGAACCCCCGGGTCATCAGCCCCCGCCCGTCGGGCCGGACCGGTCGGTCGGGCTGCTCGACGACGGTGAGGATCGGTGTGGTGCGCACCTCGTCGATCCGCGACTCCTCCAGCGACTGGGCGAGCGACGTGTAGATCTGCTGCTGCAGATCCACGCGCCGCTGGAGCCGTTGCCGCTCGAAGACGAGCTGGGGCGAATTCTCGTAGCGCCGGTTGTTCCGCAGGAACGTCTCCAGGCTGTCCTCCGCCGTCCGGAGGTCCTGGCGGGCCTGGCGGACCCGCTCCTCCAGGAATTCGCGCTCGGCGGAGGCCCGGGACTGCCGCGTCTCGAGGTTGAAGCGGTGGAGGGCCTCCAGCAGCCGGTCGGCCACGCTCTCGGCCAGCTCCGGGGTCGGAAGGCTCGCCGAGAAGGTGACCACGCCGGTCTCCCGGTCGGTGCTCACCGACAGGTCCCCGCGGAGCCGCCGGGCGGCCGCCGACGCCGCGGCGGCGGAGTCCTCGACCTGTATCCCGTAGACCTCGACGAGGCTGGCCTCCTCCTCCCCGTAGCGTCCCTCCACGACGCGGGTGAGGAGCTCTCGCGACCGGAGGAGATCGGCGTAGAACCGGGGGGACTGGGCCGCAACCTGGGAGCCGAGCTGGACGCCGAACTGCGAGGCGAGCCCCTGCAGCCGCTCCGAACCCTGCTCGGCCACCTGAGGGGTGAACGAGCCGGTGGAGGTCCACGTCCGCTCGGTGAACAGGACACCGTGGACCACGAGAAGAAAGGCCAGGAGCACCGGGGCGCCCACCACGACCCACCGGTGACGCAGGAGCACGCCCGCCAGCGAGAGCAGCGACACTTCCTCCTCGGGCTGCCGCTCCGGTCCGAGGGGAACCGGGCGATCTTGCGGCGATGCGCCTCCGGGGTCCGATTCGCGGTCGGTCATGGCCGGGTCAGATTAGGCCCGGCATCACCGTGGCACAACCGATTCGGGGTCCTTCCCGCACCGATCACGAGGGGGAGAGCTGGCGGCGAAGCAGCTCCTCCCAGCTCCCGCAGCACACCTGGCGCTCGAAGCGCTCCTCGAAGACGCGCCGGGCCCTGCGGCCCAGGGACCGGCAGCGGTCGGGCTCGTCGGCCAGCTCCCGGATCCGCGCCGCCAGGCGCTCGCCGCCAGGCGCCGGGTCGCCACGGGGCACGATCACTCGGCCGATGCGGGCCTCCCGGATGGTCTCGCCGGGCTCGGAGGCCTCCGGCCCCACCATGAGGACGGGCCGGCCCGCGGCCATGATCCCGTACAGCTTGCCCGGAGCGCAGAGGGCCGCCATCTCCCGGCGCAGGGTGAGCAGGTGGAGGTCGCCCAGCGAGAGCGACCGGTCCAGCTCCTCCCGGGGGAAGTAGTCCAGGTAGCGGAAGCGAGGGAGGTCCCGGTCGCGGGCCGCCCGCTCGATCTGCCTCCGCCGGGGGCCGCCGCCCACGAAGAGGAAGTGTACGTCCTGGCGATCCCGGAGCCGATCGGCCGCCTCGAGCACCTCGTCGAAACGGTGGGCGAGCCCCGCGTTCCCCGAGTACATGACGACGAAGTCCTCGGGCCCGTAGCCCAGCTCCCGCCGGAGGGGATTCTCCTCCCGGGGCACCGGCCGCACCTCCTCGCCGTCGTTCCAGACCGGAATCTCGTGGATGCGGCCCGCCGGCACCCCCTTCGTCTCGCGGATCCGGCGGGCCATGTGGGGGCCCAGGGTCACCACGAGGTCGGCTCCACGGTAGGCCCAGCGGCCCGCGGCACGGAGTGGACCGGCCGTCGCCCTCCCTCCGGGTAGCACCCCCAGCCGGTACTCCACGTCGGGGTGGAGGTCCATGGCCCACACGCCGTAGCGCAGGCCGCGAAGCCCGCAGAGAGCCCGCACGGTGGCGGGGAGCAGGGAGGGGGTGGTGAGGGAAACGACCAGGTCGGGAGGCTCCCCGCCCACGAGGGCCGCCAGCGCCCCCCGGAGGTGGAAGGCGGTGTAGTCGAGGACCCGGCCCGCCTGGTGCTCCTTCCCCCGGCCGAAGCCGGGGAGGTCTACGCGGCGGATCCGGACCCCGCGCCGGGTCTCCCGCTCCGGCGCCTCCAGCTCGCGGCCCCCGTAGCCCACCCGGCCGGCCAGGACCCGGACGTCGAAGCCCACCCCGGCCAGGTGCTCCGCCAGATCGGTGAGGTGCTGGCCCGTGGAGGCGACGTCGGGCCAGTAGTGCTGGTTGACGAAGAGGAGGGAGGGGTTATCGGACATTCGTGTCGCCGGTTCCCCCCCGGCGCCTCCCATCGGCCGCTTCCGTCTCCCTCTTTCGCACCACCCGCTCGCCCAGCACCAGCACGTCCATGTCGGTGCGGAGGAAGCAGTCCAGTGCCTCCTCCGGCCGGTTCACGATGGGTTCGTTCTCGTTGAAGGAGGTGTTGAGCACCAGGGGCACGCCGGTCCGTCGGTGGAAGGCCGAGATGAGACGGTAGTAGAGCGGGTTCTGCTCGCGGGTGACGGTCTGCGGACGCCCCGTTCCGTCCACGTGGGTGACGGCCGGAATCTCCTCCCGTCGCTCGGGTCTGATGGGATAGACCTTCATCATGAACGGCACGTCGTCGTCGGCCTCGAACCAGTCGGCCATGTGTTCGCGCAGGACGCTGGGCGCGAAGGGCCGGAAGGACTCCCGGAGCTTGACCCGGGCGTTGATGATGTCGCGCATGTCGGCGCGTCGGGGATCGCACAGGATCGACCGGGCTCCGAGCGCCCGGGGGCCGAACTCCATCCGTCCCTGGAACCAGCCCACCACCCGTCCGTCGGCGATCTCCTCGGCCACGGCCTCGCAGAGGGCCTCGTCCCCGCGGTAGCGGCGCTCGGTGCAGCCGGCGGCCTCCAGCTCCTCGCTCCTCTCCTCCAGGGCCCGTCCACAGTCGTCGTCCGAGTAGCCCGGTCCGTAGCGGGAGTGGACCATCGCCGGTTCCCGACCGGTGCCGGCCCGGTCGTGCCAGGCGGCCAGGGCCGCGCCCACCGCTCCGCCGGCGTCCCCGGGAGCGGGGGGGATCCAGACCTCCTCGAAGGCGGTCCTGGCCCGGACCTTTCCGTTGGCCACCGAGTTCATGGCCGCGCCCCCCGACAGGGCCACCGCATCCAGGGGGTGCTCCTCGTGGAGGCGCCGCAGCAGGGCAAAGACCGCCTCCTCGAAGATCTCCTGGGTGGAGCGGGCCAGGTCCCGGTGGCGGTCGGTGAGCTCTTCGTCGGGGCGTCGTGCCGGTCCCAGCAGCTCCTTCAGGGCGGGCGTGTAGTGGTCCTCGACGGTGGGCTCCCCGTCGTCCCACCGGTAGTCCAGGTCGGTATCCTGATGGCGGAAGAACTCCAGCGCCAGCCGGTACTCGCCGTCGGGGCGGACGTCCACCACCCGGCGCAGCTCCGGCAGGTAGGTGGGCTCCCCGTAGGGTGCCATGCCCATGACCTTGTACTCGTCCCCATAGCGAGGGAAACCCAGGTACTGGGTCATGGTCAGATAGAAGGTGCCCAGCGAATGGGGGAAGTAGATCCTCCCGTCCAGCTCGATCTCCGTGCCCCGGCCCACGCCCCAGGAAGCGCTGGCGAAGTCGCCGAAGCCGTCCACCGAGAGGAGCGCCGCCTCCCGGAACGGCGAGGCGAGGAAGGAGGACGCCTGGTGGGCCCGGTGGTGCTCCACAGGGTGGACGTCGCCCCGGAATCGGCCGCCGAGGACCGCCTCCAGCTCGTCGGCCACGGTGCTGACCTTTCCCAGGTTGCGCAGACGGTCGAGCACCAGGCCGGGATCGGGCCGGGTTCGTAGGGTATAGAGCCCCTTCCGCCAGAGGTTTGCCCGGGGATCCCGGTTCACGGCCACCACGTTCACGTCCTCCAGGGCGACGCCCTCGCGGGCGAGACACCATCGGGCCGCCTCGGCGGGGAAACCGGCCCAGTGCTTCACCCGGCGGAAGCGCTCCTCCTCGACGGCGGCCACCAGCCGGCCGTCCACCACCAGGCAGGCGGCAGCGTCGGCATGGTAGGCGTTGAGGCCGAGGAGGTTCACGGTCGCCCCTGTGGTTTCGAAGGTAGCTGAAGCCGGGAGATCAGTAGTCCGTTCCTACCGACTCTTCATCAACCGACCGCCTCATCTCTTCCAGCTTTGCATCTACGTAGAACCGGTACCAGCAGGCCTGCAGGAAGTGAAAGATCAGCCCTTCCCGGCCGTCCAGAAACCCGAATCGTATCACGTAGCGGTAGATGAAATAAAGAAATGCTCGCAGGTAGGGCGGAGACCGGACGTAGACGTTGTGCTTCAGCCAGCGGGTGCGCTCCGGGGGGTCGCCGCCGAGACGGCCCTGTGCCCGGTCCGGGGCTTTGCCGCGCTCGCGACGGAGAAGCTCCCGCGCCTCCCGCTCCGCGAACCCCTCATGCTTGTGGAGCCAGAAGGAGAGGCCCTTCCGGTTGTGGTCGACGAAGTCGTGCTCCAGCCGGCGGGTCTCCCCCTCGGTGACCACCAGGTGCTCGTCCATCTCGAGTATCTCGCTCCACCCCTTGCCGCGGCGGAAGAGACGGAGGAGCCAGGTCGGATAGTATCCGCCGTGGCGGATCCAGCGGTTCTGGAAGATCACCCGCCGTTTCATGTAGAAACCGCTCACCCGGAGAGGGGTCTCCGGAAGTGTCTGGCGGATCTCTCGGCGCAGCTCCGGCAGCAGGTACTCGTCGGCGTCCAGCCGCAGGATCCAGTCGGTCTCGAGGGGCAAGTGCTCAAGGGCCCAGTTAAACTGTTGCGCCTGGTTTTCGAAGGGGTGTTCGACGACTTTGGCACCCGACTCCCGAGCAATGCGGAGGGTGTCATCTTCACTGCCGGAATCAACGACGAAGACCTGCTCTGCGAGGCCCTCCACGCTCTCAAGACAGTGGGGTAGGTTTACCTCCTCCTTGTAGGTGAGAACTACGAGGCTGATGGAGGTCACCGTGCATCCTCTTCGTGCGCCGATCCAGCCGATTCCGAATTTTCAGGTACACAGAGCGTCTCCGTTACGGGAGTGGGGACAGGCCTTCGATCGCCAGGCTCACCGCTCGTCGCATCGTACAAGCGATAACCCGCGCCCCTTAGGAGCCTACCCACGACCTCACGATTTCGCTCGTAGACCTCTATGAGGATCACCGGGAGCTGCGACTTGAGCAGGGCCCGGCCGCCCCGTAGAACGGCTGCCTCAGCTCCCTCGACATCGATCTTGATCAGATCCGGCAGAGGCACTCTCTCCGCCAACCAGTCGAGCGTGACGGAAAGGATCCGACAATCCTCTCGCACACCGCCGGCCTGGCTCCCACCCCCAAACCTCTTCACGTAATTCGAGGAGCGGCCGCGTGCTGCAATTCTCAGTTCCACGATCTCATTGGTATCACCAGCGGCCAGCGGGAGTACGGTGACCGCCGCTTCGTTCCGATTCGGATCCAAGCTGATCGATCGACGAAGGAGACGAGCCATCTCCAGATCCGGCTCCAGAGCCACCACGTAGCCTCCCGGTCCGGCCCGGACAGCCGCCGCTAGCGAGAAAACCCCGACGTTTGCACCAATATCCCAAACCGTATGGCCCTCGGAAACCAGCTCCTCGGACCAAGCAATGAGGTCGGGTTCAACACGGCTTACGTCACGTCTCCAGTAACTCAGCCGAGAATCCGGAGTGACGAAAAGCGGGCGGCTGCCGTAGCGTTCTGGAAGCCTGCGTTTGAGAACTACGTTCCGGCTGATGCGTTCCCCAAGCCTGCGCAGAAAGCCCACTATCCAGTCCCTGTGCTTCCCGCAACCATCCGGTAAAGCTCGGCCACCCGGGGGCCGACCACGCTCGGGGCGAATTGCTCACGAACGAGACGCCGTCCACGCTCTCCCATCGACCGGGCGCGGACAGGCTCATCCAGCACCGTCAAAATCGCCTCGCTTACTGCCTTCGGGGAGCGTTCGACCACATGCCCGGCTTCGTATTCCTCCACCAGAGGTGCTACGTCGACCTCCGCGGAGATCACCACCGGCAGGCCTGCGTCCAAGGCCTCGACGGCGGCAATGCCGAAATTCTCCTCCTCGCTCACCAACACAAAGACACCCGACCGACGCAGCAGGGCCTCCTTCTCTTCTCCCGTCACGAATCCCGGTGTCTCTACGACCTCTTGCAGTCCGCGCTCCCGGATCATCGACCGGACCTCACGCTCGAAGGCCTCGCGTCCCGCTCCGGCCAGAACCAGACGGAGTGCGGGGCGACGTTTCCGGGCCAGAGAGAGAGCATCCAGCAGAACATCGACTCCTTTCTTGGGATCGAGCCGGGAGAGAAACAGCACCAAGTCGGTGTCCCGGTTGCCCGGCCCTCGTTCCTCATTCGGTTCGAAAGGATGGGGGATCACCGTGTCCTCTGCCGTGAAGTTCAGCCTCCGCGCCTCGCGCCGCTCCGCCTCGGACGTGTATCGGACCGCGGCCGCTCCCTCGAGCGTCCCGCGCTCGACCAAGCGAAAGTAGAGCCGCTTCAGGAGACGCCGGCGGTGCCGAAAGGTCCACTCCGAGAGCGTACCGTGGGGAACGACCAGATAGGGCACCCCCTTCCGGCGAGCCACCCAGCCGGCGGCCGAAGTCAGCGGATGCATCAGCGCCCGGAGGACGAGCAGGTGATGGCCGGCGAGATTGTGCCACATCCATCTCAGCAGGGCCGGAGAGAGGTTCGCCGTATGGGTGCCGAACTGGGGAAACAGCTCGAGGGACATCCGCGTCGGAAGCGATGACCGGAGCTCCCGCTCCCATGCGGGATCAAGGCCGTGGCGGGTGCTGATCCAGACGGTCTCCATGTCCGGATCGGCCCGGTGGGCGGCCCTGCAGTTGGCAAGTGTCGACCGGACCGGCCCCCCGCTGGCCGATTCCACAGAGGGAAGAAACTGGACCACCCGCAGCGGACCGGAGCTCACGTGATTCCCTCTCTCGTCATCCAGTGGCCGAGAGCGACGAGCAGCCAGGGCCGGGACCATGAGAGGTCTCCGCGGGTGAAGGCGCGCCAGACCGTCCGCACGGCGTCCGGACTGAAGGCAGCGTGGTCGGCCACGGTCTCGAGGCCTCGCCGGGAGAAGTCCTCAAGGGGGCCGCGCATCCAGCGTTCGAAGGGGAGCGCGAAACCGCTCTTCGGACGCTCGGCCACCTCATCCGGCAGCAAGTCGCCGACCGCCTCTACCAGCCATCGCTTCGGAGGCCGGGTGGGCCTTCGGGCCGCTTCGGGCAGAGCCAGGGCGTACTCGACGAGCTCGCGATCGAGAAGAGGGACCCGAACCTCGAGCGAGTGATTCATGCTCATCTGGTCGGTGTCCCGGAGCAGGACATCGTGCATATAGCAGCTCATCTCGGCGTGGCTAACCTGCGCCAGCAAGGGGATCGAAAGGTGACTCCGGAACTCCTGCAGGAGGCGTAGGCTGTACGGGCGGTGCTCGGCCGTCTCTGCGTTCTCCAACAGATCGCCGATGGCTTCGGAACCGAAGACCTGGCGCAGGATCGGATAGGCCTCGGGCACGGATCCATCGGTAGCCAGCAGGTCGGGGATCTTCTCCCCCCTCCTTCCGGAAAGGCCGGAGTTCAGCAGTCGACCCATCAGCCTCCGGCCCGATATGGGCGTGGCCCGCATGAGCGGGGCCACCCGGGCCAGCCAACGGAGGCGGTGGAATGAGGGATACCCCCCGAACAGTTCATCGCCGCCCAGCCCCGAGAGAGCCACGGTCAGCCCGGCCTCGCGCGCCGCCCGGGAGACGATCCAGGTGTTGATGCCGTCTCCGGAGGGATGGTCCTGGGCGCGGATGGCGGCCGGCACGGCCTCGACCAGCTCCTCGTCGGAGAGGACTATTTCGTGGTGATCGGTTCCTAACTTCTCGGCGGCGAGCCGGGCGTAGGGACCGTCATCCCAACTCTTCTCCTCGAAGGCGACGGTAAAGGTTCGGACCGGTTCGTCGGCGACTTCTGCCATCAGGGCAACGACTGCCGTCGAGTCCACCCCACCGGAAAGGAAGGCGCCCAGTGGAACGTCGGCCACCAGCCGGCGCTCGACGGCCGACCCCACCCGATTCCGGAGCCCCGAGACAAGCTCGCCTCGGGAGCGGCCAGCAAGGTCATCGCGGCGCGCCTCCGAGGCCGAGAGCGGTTCCCAGTAGCGCCGGATCTGCGGCCGGCCCGCCGCTCCCTCCCGGAGTCGGACCTCCGCGAAGCAGCCGGGAGGCAGCATCAAGATGCCCTCGACGAGGGTCCGGGGGGTAGGCGCAGTCTGCTGGCTCAGGTAGAAAGGCAGGACCGACCGGTCCAGGGTACGCTCGACCGGGTCGCTGGCCAGCAGCGCGCGGACCTCGGAGGCAAAGGAGAAGGTGCCGTGGCCGTCATGATGCCAGTAGATGGGCTTGATTCCCAGCCGGTCCCGGGCCAGCCAGAGCCTGTGGTCCTCCCGGTCCCAGAGCCCGAATGCGAACATCCCCTCCAGCCGGTCCAGCGCCGCCACTCCCCACTCCGCCCAGGCGTGGAGCACCACCTCGGTGTCGGTGTCCGACCGGAAGTTATGCCCGGCGGACCGCAGGCAGTCGCGTAAAGACCGGTAGTTGTAGACCTCGCCGTTGTATGTCACTCCCCAGCGGCCGTCCTCCGTCCACATGGGCTGAGCACCGGCATCGGTGAGATCGATCACGCGGAGCCGGGTATGGGCGAGGATCACGTCTCGATCGGCCCACGCACCCTCAGCATCCGGACCACGGTGGTCCAGTCGGCTCTGCATTCGGGGAGCGATGTCGCGTTTGGCACCCCTTCCGACGATGCCAGCGAGGCCGCACATCTTTAGGGGTCCTTCAAACCATATCCGAAGCGCTCCACGAGATCGGCGCAGCGGTCGTCTACCGCCTCGACTACCTGCGTCGGCAGATCTTCCAGATATTTTCGATTCACTTTGGGACGCAGGGGATACCACTTCTCTCCCTGATCTGCCTTCCCGAGAGGCAACCGATCGTCCGCGCTCGGAAGAAGATCAGCATCCAATCCCATGTCCACCACCTCGTCGATCCTGGACAGCGTTTCCTTCGGACGGATCAGGAAGTCCTCGAACCTGATGGTACCGAAGCCGTCCATTCCCTCCGCATCGACCAGCGCACATCGCATCGAGTTGCACCAGTGCTCCGCGGCCAGCCTCCGACGTCGAGCGAGCGGCAGCCCGATGTTCGTCAAGACTCGTTCGACCGCACGGTGGCATACCGCATAAGGGTTCCTCGTAACCAGCAGGAACTTTGGCTCATGGCCCTCTAGCAACTTTGACAGAAACGAAACTTTCAGCGTGTAACTCTGGCTCTTATCGACGAAACGATAACCAGGTTCCGTGCCTCCATAGAGCAAAAGCAGTTCTCGGAGCCGTTCGAGCAACACCTTCGATGTTTCCTCATTCGCGTCTGCTGCGGTGTGCCGGAAATGAGGCAGCAATTCATCCGTCGCGTACAACCACGAGTCCTGCAGACCGCGGCGCTCCAATACCGAATGTCCCTGGAGCCGAAGTGTGTCCGGGAGGACGTCACTCAGAACGTTCTGCATCTCGTCGCTTCCCACCCAGTACGAACTGTCCCCCGTCACGGAGATCGCGGACGGGTGACGTCGCAGGACCCTCGAGATGAGGGTGAGTCCACCCCCCTGGGTGCCGAGTAGAAATACCGGCTTCTCGACGGGAATTTCCGTCAGATCCACGAGCTGTTTCCGCGGATTGAACCTCCAGCGACTCCGACGACAACGGGCCATCAAGCTGTCGAGTGCCCGGTAAATTCTTCTGTATACGCTCCTCTGAATTGGGATATCAGCCACTTAAAGGTCTCTTTTCTGTCGCTGCGAAGTGCCAGGAGGAGATGGTCCCGATCAAGTACGCTCCCGAGAGCCCGAGAGCGAGCCCTAGGTCGAAGCCGAACGTGGGCAAGAGCGCCACAGATGCCACACCCACCAAAAGTCCTATGTACTGGCCACCCCTCCCCAACAGGATAAAGGGTCGGAGTCGATCGAGAGCCATAAAGTATGCGTTGAGGGTGTTAAACATCGTCATGCCCACGACGACTCCTGCCATGGCCCGAAACAGGGGGACCACCGGTTGCCAGTTCTCGCCGAAGAGCCAAGGAATGATCGGATCCGCCAGGAGAAAGGCGAGCCCTCCAAAGCCAAGAAGAGCGGCCAACTCCCAGGACAACGTTCGCCGAAGAACCTGCTGCCGACGATGCGGCTCCACCTGATGGCTAAAATAATTGAAGGCGATCCGGCTCGTAATGGGGCTCGCAAGCTGATGGGGCGTCATCGCTAGCCTTCGAGCCTGATAGAAAAAGCCGGTCGCGCGTTCTCCCACCAAGGCGCCTACTAGTAGAATCACCAGTCGCTCGAATGACTGCGCTAGTACACCGTCGAGCCAAAATCCTTTAATCTTCTGGAAGATCGTCTTCCATTCCTCCAGAGTGAGCCACCGAAGAGGAAACGGTCGTAGACCACCGACAACCTTGAGACCCGTCAGCTTGCCCAAAAGCTGAACCCCGAGCCTAAGGTAAAGTACAAGAGCTCCGAGACCTGCCAGGGCCCCGGCTACGGTGAAAAAGTGTCCCGCCCCATGAGCTCCGGTTTCGATCAAGCTGATGTTCCGGTAGTCGAAGCGTCGCTCGAAGAGGCGGACCTCCGCATTTACCCAGCTTGAGGCCAGCACGCTCAATAGAAGAATTCCAGCATCCCACCGTAAAAGACCGAACGACCAGAGCAGTCCCAGCGCTCCCAGTCCGATGACGAGGGTCTGGACGCCGAGCGCCCCCATGTAGAGACCCAGACGGCGGTCATCGAGCTGTTTCGAAGGTTCCCGAAGGAGAAGGTCACCGATCTTGAGGTTGGTGAGCGCCGCCACGAGACTGATGTTCGCCTGCACGATGGCGAACCGGCCAAAGTGCTCGGGAAGAAGCAGACGAACCAGTACGAGGTTCGCGCCGAACGCAACACCGGCTCGTACGCCCGCTCCGGAGACCATCCAAGTCCCCTGACGGACGAGCCGCGTTTTGAGGGTCCGGACGATTCGGTCCCACCTGTCCATCAAATCGTTCCGATTAATGGTCTAGCCATCAGGAAAAAACAGACTATTGCATGCCTCTTCGACCAATGGATGTGGAAATCATTCGGCCACCGATCCTTTGAAGCGCTGCGTGACCCCCTCAACATACCTGAACGCTTCCGATTCAATGCTCCCCGCATTCACCGCACCCGGAAATGAGGCGAAAGTGCGCCAGAATTCGACACTAATTTCCGCCTCGCCGACAAATCCAAGGCGGGACTCAATCCAAATAGCACGCCTGTAATCTTCAGCGATAGAAACGATCCAGATGATTGCAGCGGGCTGTGGTCCGCTCAGGCAGCATCTTCGTCCTGATCCTGAACGAGGTCCTGATAGGCGGCTACCACTCGCTCACCGTAGCGTCGCCACGTGAAATCGTTTAGCACCTTTCGCCGGGCCGCCTCACCCATCGCAGAAAGATCCGTCCGATACTCATAGCACCACCGAAGACGCTCTTTGAGAGCCTCCACGTCCTGGATAGGAACGACGAATCCCTCCTGCCCCTGCTCTACGAGATCCGGTGCTCCAGTATTCGAGGTTGCAATGATCGGAAGTCCGCATGCCATCGCCTGGGTCAGAACCATCCCGAAGCCGTCCTCCACCGACGGCAACACGAATACCGAGCCTTGCGAATACCACTTATGCAGATCCCCCTGGGGAAGATTGCCCGGATAACGATAATTGCCCCGGTACTGTTCCATCCACGGCCGAAATTCCTCCTGTACCGGTCCGAGCAACAATAGCTCCGCACCGGGCAGGTCCAGCTCCTCCCAAGCCTGGAGCAGGTAGGGGAGCCCCTTCCGAAATCCCAGCTGTCCGGCGAAGATGACCCGAAAGACGTCATCCCGCTTCTCTAGCGGCGCGAACTCCGTGGGATCTACTCCGAGTGGCAGTCGAATCAGCCGGTCTGAGGAAAACCCTCTTTCCAGGAACGTCCGCTCCGCGAAGCTCGAAGGGACCACCACATAGTGCGCAGCCTTGTATTCACGCTCTTCCTTCCTCACTACGGAATCCGGAGGGAGATCGACTTTGACCCCGTGACGCTGATACTCCTCACGGAGAATCCGGCGCTGCGTCCGGATGTGGGAGGATCCGCGCTCGACAACTGTGATCGCGCTCAGTTGTTGAGCACTAGAAATTCCTTTTTCCGCCGTGTTCGACCATCCGACAAACAGGTCGGTGTCCGGAGGGATCCGGCGCGCGGCTAGGGATTCGTAGAGGCGTGGGATGGGTCGGTCGAATGGAATGACGTGGCCGAATGCAGACGGAAAGCGGGCGAATATTCTCCTACCAGCTTCCAGCGGCCACAGGGTGGATACGACCTCCGGGGAAACCCCCCATCGGCCGACACTGAACTTGGGATGGGAGGTAATCAGCCGACGGAGGTGGCCGCGACGTTCCAGTTCTCGAGCCAGGTAAAAAGCATGGAACCGGCCAAAGACAGAGACGGTGATGTTCATAGAATATTGATCCAGGTCAGAGACATCTTCCTCTGACCTCTCGATAGATTTCCAGCGCCTCGTCCTCCACCGTCTCCCTTTCCTCAGCGGGTAGAGCCTCCCGCCAGCGGTCAGCCGCACCCGGATCGATCTGGATGACATCCACGTCAAAGCTGGTATTTGACGACCGCGGCCACCGATTGATAGTAGGGGTGAGTAGCGATTTCTGGAACTGGATTCCCAGCACCCCGGCCAAGCGCGACATCGTTGCTTCCGGATCCCTCACAAGCCGGTCGAAGCTGACGAGGTGGTACCGGTCCGGGTAGCGATCAGCCATCTCAATGCCCACCCGGACGGCGGGAACCCAGCGCGCACGTAGGTAAGCACCGGCGTCCTTGCTATCGTCTTCGCCGTACGCTCGCTCCGAGGCCCACCAACCACGCGGGTCTCGAATCACCTGAATCCGGTGACCGTCCGGATACCAGTCGAAGAACCTCTCCAACGAGGATGAATCCGACAGGTTCCAGGGACAAAAAGCCACTACATAAGTGTGGTTCACGCCGTAAAGATTCTGGTAATCATACCACGCATTAAAGAAGCTGGTGAAGTAAAGATCCAGCCAGTACCGATCCGAATCCTCTACACCGCCGAATGCATCAGAAAAGAAAAGCCGTTTCTGCTCACGCCGACTGAACACAAACGGATATTCTCCGTCGATGCCGTTAACCACCGCTCCATCGATCCACCTCTCCCGGAGTAAGTTGAAAGCCTCCTTGGACGACGAGATCTTTCGCAAACTATCTTCCCACTCAAATTCCTCCTTTTCGAACCCTAATTCCTCAGGGACCACCAAGCAGTGGGAATGGCCGTCGAATAGGTTCCGGAGGAGAGTTCCACCCGAGCGGGGAGCTTGGCTGATATAAACCAACGGCTGGTCAACTGGAACGACGTATTCCCGCCCCCGGACGGCCGGCAGATCAAGTAAGCCCGCCATTACTTTTTGCACACCGTCGGCTAGCCTCATATACCCCTTCGGGGGCAGGATCTTTCTCGCCACAGGCCGGATGGCGTTCTTGACCTTGACTAAGGTCCGGGTCAGACGACGCACTACCGCTCACCCACTGCCAGCCAGGGAAATCAAAGCTTCACTCTACTCCCGCTTTCGACAATACCTCCGCCGCCCGATCAACATAGCGATGTTCGCTGGCGACGATATCTCCAGCCCTCTCTGTCATCCGATTGCGCGCTTTCCGATCCTCAAGGTGCCGATCAATCACAGCGAGCATCTCCGTCTTGGAGTCGAAGTAGGCACCCGCCTCGCCCTCGGGGAGAATCTCGGTCGCTCCCGACGTCCGGTCGGCCACCGCGAAGCCGCCGCACCCCGGAACCTCAAAGGTCCGCATATTCGTGCCGTCCGGTAAATTTTGTTCACGCAGTAGATTCAGTGCGACCCCGGCACGGGCCACCTTCCGGGCCGCCTCCTCCCCCACCAGGGTTCGTCCCTGCCAAGCCTTCCGAACTTCCCCGTCCGACCTCGTCCGGCTGCCCCAGTAGTCAGGCCCCCAAATTTCAAGATCGAAGGTCTCCGCTACGGGCTCGAGCAACCGCTCCCGTCTGCGGTCCCAGCCACCGACAAAAATTACCTCGGCTCCCTCGTCCTCCGGCTCCTCGTGTCGCGGAAACACCTCCGGATCCCAAGCGAAGGGAAGATAGATCGCCGGGCCCGCCTCACTCTTTTCGAGAGCCGCGGCGATCCGCCGGCTCCAGATAAACGTCGTGTCCACCCGCCGGGCGATCCCGAGTTGCTCGGGTCGGGCTTCCCGGGCACCGGGCAGGGGATCGTCGGGGAAGAAAGCGGCCACTCGATTCGCCGTCTCTGAAAGGGACTCAACCGTTTCGGGCATCACAAGCTGGCCACCAATCAGCAAGACCAAATCAGGCTTTAGCTCGCGGGCGCGGTTCACCAACGACCGGTTCCACCGCCGGCTACCGAGTCGACGCAGGACGAGGCTTCGCCGGGTAACCCAACGCCCAACCCTCGAGCGGAGCCAAAAATCAAGATACTCCTCTTGTTCCTCAACGTCGAAGACTTCAACGCTCCACCCTAGCGACTCAAAAGCCCGCCGGTACGAAGCACCCAGTCGCCACCAAGTTTTGTATCCGTAGAGAAGAATCTGCCCCTTCATGCGACGGGTCCACCGCCGCCGGACTTTACAGAGGCAGGGCACACACCCTCCAGGGCCTGGCGGATTCCCTTTGCGCAGCGTTCAAAGTCCCAATCTTCGATAATCCGGAGAGATCCCCGACCCATCCGGTCCAAGACCGCAGGATCAGTGACCAATCCTGTCAAACGGTCCGCTAGGGCCTCCACGTCACCGCAGGGGTAGATGCTACCGTTCTCCCCCTCTCGTACCAGATCAGCGGCGGCACCCACTTCGTCCGAGGCTATCACCGGCAATCCGGCCGCCATGGCCTCGTTGACGACGAGTCCCCAGGGCTCGTTCTCCGAGGGGAGAACGAACAGGTCGCAGGTCCCGTAGATCCGCGGCAGCTCCGACTGGTTCCGGAACCCAAGGATGTGGACGTCGTTCTGGTTCCGGGTCCTGGCCTCCAGGCGCTCCCGTTCCTCTCCGTCCCCCACGAATACCAGGGCAGCATCCCCGCCTATTCGATCTTGGACGATCCGGAACGCCCCCAGCAGGTCAAAGGGACGCTTGCGGGTGATCAGCTTGGATACGAAGAGGACTACGGGCGCATCCAGGGCCGGCAACCCGAGCTCGTCACGAACCCGCGCGCGTTCGGTGTCGTCCAGCGCCGCCCCAGCCCGGAAGCGACGGTTATCCACCGTGTAGGGTACCAGGAAGAGCTTCTCCTCGTCGACACCGTGCGCCCGGTAAAAATTCGCGTTGCGGGAGCCAATGGCCAGGAAGGCTTCGAACAACCCGTAAAAGGCCCTCATCACTGGTTTCCGGAGGTGCCGCTTCCACGGGGGACGGTCCAGCCCGAGGTGGGTCTCGCACCGCATAAACAAAGGAGTGGACGAAGCGAGCGCCGCGGCCACCGCCATCAGGTTCGTGGCGGAGTTATGACCATGCAGCCACACGGCATCGAAACCTCCCCGGCGAATCTCCGGAGCGATGTCGGGATTCACGAGGCTCCAAAATCCGTCCGGCTGTCCCGTGTCCCAGAGGTTGCGGAGGAACTCGTACTCATAGCCCTCCAGCAGCGGTACGTCCCACTCAACTTCTCGCCGAAAGCCCGGATCCGGCTGCGCTTCTAGTCCCGCCCTGCTCCCGTAGTAGACCGTGAGATCGACCCGGTCCTCAGCGGCCAACCGCCGGTAGAGGGGAGCGAAGTACTGGATTGGATGGGAGTTGACTACCGCGAGGGACCAGCCTTTCACCCCGACCTCCTCCCGGCTGAAGGACCGCTGAGGGCAGGCTTCGCCGTGCTCACGAGCCAAAGACAGAGAGCCAGGACCAGCAGGGGCTTCCAGAGCGTGAAGGCTCGAGCCATCGGTTTCTCCACTAGGAGGACGAAGTGGGCCGCCAGGTAGACGTACACGGTCACGGCCGCCCAGGAGCGGGCTCCCAGAAACCCTCGGATCCCACGGAGGAAATGTCCGATGATCACTCCTCCTGCTACTACACCGACCACACCGAAGTTCACGTAGAACTCGACCATCCTAGGCATCGGGATGACCGTGGCCGTCGTCCTGGGCACGCCGAGGTAGTGCACTGGAAACCAGTAGCCGAGGTTCAGGACGGGCCGGTCCGGGACGAGAAGGCGGGGCAGCGAACTCACCGCCCCGTTAACGAGAGTGCTCCCTCCAGCCAGCTCTGCATGGCCTGAGGAGAGGCTCCGAATCGCACCGGCGAAGGAATCAAGGCCATGGAACCGAGACAGGACGCTTCGCCGGACGAACGCCAGAGGGTCGCTCAGCATGGGCTGGAGCCCCAGCTCCCAGGCCCGTCCCACGTGCGCCGCCAGGATTCCTGGCTCCAAGGTCCCGAGCTCGGTCAGATTCATGGCCCCGATCAGCTGCCTGTAGGGTGCCACGACAGTGAAGACCAAAAAGATTGCCAGCGGCGCAGCTGCCCCCACCTTATGTGTCGACAGCCGCCCCGAGTAGTGGAGGGCCAGGATCAGTACCAGTCCGACCACCAGGAAGCTACCGCGGGTGCCCGTGAGGTATGCCCAAGCGAGCTCAACCAAGACTACAACCCCCAGGATCTGCCATCGACGGTCTCGGGACGCCACGACTGCGACCAGCACGAACCCGATCTGGGCGAGCATCGGCAGCAGCGTCCCGAGCAGGATCTCAAGCGGGTCGTAGCCGGTCTCGTACGTCAGCCCGGTCGCCTCTGGACGGGCCTGTAGTACGCCGATGTAGGCTCCTGTCATGATCCGATAGAACCGGCCGACAAGGCCGAGCCCATAGAGCATCAGAGTACGCCGGAGGGCCCGCTTCCCAAGCTCCCGACGCGCAATAGGCAGTCTCTCCACTGTCGACTCGAGCCACCGGGCCGTCGGAGCATGGTAGGCGGCAACTGCCAGTGTCGTCCAAAGCCCGGTGAGCCCAATGGCGGTCAGGGCTTGGCGCCACCTCCCCGGCTCCGCCCCCGCCAGGTTGAATCCAAATCCAGCGGGGGCGAGGAACAGGACGACGCCTCGAGCCGCGAACCAGAGTACGATCGCCATGAGAAACAGCCCCACGGGACCGAGCAGCCGCTCCCGAGACAGCCACAGATAGAGGACCGCACCGGCAGCGAGCGCCAAGCAGACGAGCAGTGTTAGCGCCCGGTAGTCTGAAACCGAAAGGAAGGCGGTCAAGGTACGCTTCCCACGGCAGTCAGAGTCAGTACGGCAACACAGGTCTTTTGGAGGCCAGTCCAGTCCCCTCCTGGTAGCGGTCGGATATCAACCCGGAGCATCTGCTCGGCCACCGGGGGGTCTCGTCCACAGCCTCCACCACAGAACCGCGGCCCAATGGATGCGCGGGGCGCTCCAGACGACGATCGGCGCCGGCGCGATGTCGTGGCGGAGGAGATAAATGTCGCAGCCGTGGGCCAGGTGGAATTGGTCCCCCTCTGTCCATATCAGCTCCACGCTGTCACCAAGCCCAGGAGAGGCCCCGATGACCGCACTGTGGCCTCGCGAATGACACGGAAGGACAACGACTCCCGCTGCGCCCCGGCCCCGGCGACCAGCCCCCAGAAAACAATACACTAAGCAACCGGGAACAGGAAGTTTTGGCTTTAACCGTGCCGCGCCCATTCGCCGCTGAGGTACCCCCGAAGATCTTGGCCCGGCCTCCGACCATCCCTAATTGTGCGGCCAAGAACGAGGCGTCGAGTCCGATCCAAATCCCCGCATTCTCCGGCCCCGGCTGATCGTCGCTCGGCGGCGCCCTCACGAGGACATCCACGCCCGGGTGCGCACCGAACCAATGAGATGCCGGATGCCCCGTTCAGGCCGGATCTGCGGTGCCCAGTCGAGCCGCTGCTCCGCTTTCCTGATATCGCAATAGAACACCCGCTGGTCGCCCGGTCGCCAATCGTCGAAGGACCTCGGCACTTCCCTCCCGATCTCCTCCTCCAGGAGGTCGAGAAGCTCCACCAGGGACAACGTGTAGTCCCGCCCTCCCCCGGCGTTGAAGGCCTCGCCGACGGAATGCTCGGGCCGCTCGACCGCCGCGTCGAATAGATCCAGCAAATCGTCCACGTACAGGAGATCACGAACCTGCTTCCCGTTCCCGTAGATCGTGAGCTCCTGTCCTGACAGCGCGGCTCGTACGAACCAGGCCACCCAGCCCTGGGCCTCGACCCCCATCTGGCGGGGACCGTAGATGCAGGACTGTCGAAGGGAGGTCGTCTTCAGCCCGTAGCTGTGGGCCCAATCGAGCACGTACTGGTCGGCTGCACCGCACGAGCAGCCATAGGGGGTCCGAAAGTCCAGCGGCTGCTCCTCGTCGACGCCGTCGGCGAGGTCCCGATAGCGATATCGCGTGTCCCCCTCCTCGACGGGCACGTCGGAGAGATCCCCGTAGACCTTGTTGGTCGAAGCATAGAGGACGTGGGCGTCCGGGGCATGACGCCGGACCGCTTCCAGCACGTTCAGCGTGCCTCCGGCGTTGACTTCGAAATCGGTCATCGGGGCTTCCAGGGAGGTGGTCACTGCCACCTGCCCGGCCAGGTGGAGGATCACCTCTGGGTCGGCCTCCCGGACGGCCTCTTCCATTCGCGGGCGGTCCCGGATGTCGACGTCCCGTACCTCGACGTCGTGCTCCTCCGCGAGCCACCGGGCGTTCTGGCGGGTACCCTGGCGGGAAAAGTCGTCCAGGGCATGGACGTCACGGCCCTGCTCCGCATATCGGGCCGCCGCGTTGCACCCGATGAAGCCGGCGGCCCCCGTTATCAACACGCTATCCATTTCGTCCACCCGGTCGGTGGAATGTCCTCTCGAACTCCCTCCAGAAGATCCGCTCCGTATCGGCGAGGCGGTAGCCGTTGCCGACGGTCTCCACCGCCCGTCGAGCCATCTCCCGGCGGACATCTCGGTCTTCGATGACTCGCTCGACCGCGTCAGCCATCTCCCCTGCGTCGAATCCGACCAGGAAGCCGTTGACGCCGTCCTCCACGTACTCCTCGGGGCCGCCGCACCGGGTCGAGATCACGGGGCACCCGCACGCCATGGCCTCCAGCCCCACGATGGCGAGCCCCTCCTGATGGGACGGAATCACGAACGCGTCCAGATTCCGGTAGTAGTCCGCCAGGTCCTCGGGCGTCATGTGCCCGGTCACCGTCAGGCGGTCCTCGAGAGAGGCCTCCCTTGCCTGCTCCCGAAGCTCGTCCGCGAGCTCTCCTCCCACCAGGTGGAGCTCCACGCCCGTGCCCCTGGCCCGCAGCTCCTCGAGGAGTTCGATCAGCAGGGAGACGTTCTTCCTCGGATCCTCCAGCCGGCCGACGAACCCGATACGATGGGAATCCCTGCTCCTATCTCGTTCCCCAACCTCCTGGGGCCGGAAAAGCTCGGTGTCCACCCCCATCGGGAGCACGCTCGGCTTTTCCCCCCGCAGGGACTCGAACTCCTGCGCCGTGTGCTCGCTGAGTGCCAGCAATCGCACCTCTCGCGCGAGCCGCCGCTCCCGGATCAGGCCCGCCGGCGTGTTCACCGCCAGGTCGAAAAGCCGGCGGGGCCACCGATATTCGCGCAGCCGGTCCCGCTTGTCCGGCCAGTAGGTGGTGGCGATCCACGCCATGCACGGCAGATCCGCCGCCCGGATCGGAGCTGCGGGAAGGAGGTTTCCCGAGACCACGAGGTGAACGTCGTGATCCTCCACCGCCCTCCGCCAGCCCTCGTTCAGCCGGTACCGGCGCCACTCGAGCTCCGGGTAACGGACTCCGACCTCATATGCTTCGTAGGTGTCATCGCCCTCCCAGGATCGGACCCTCCAGCCCGGGCCGTCCGAGCCGAGGTCCGGCAGACGGACCGAGAGCCCCGGGGCCTCCGACCAGGGCATGTAGTAGGCGAGGCTGACCTCCCAGCCTTCGTCCCGGAGGAAGTCAGCCACCGCTCGGGTCATCGTCGTGACGCCGCCGACCGGGCTGTAGATCGTGGAGATGAGAGCCCTGCGGCTCACACCGCTCGCCCCTGTTCCCGGATCAACGTCCCGGTGGTGGAAGAACCGATCACTCCGGCCAGTCGCCGCTCGGGTATCCTCCGAAGATCTTGCTTCTGATCTGGACCATCGCCAGGCTCACGACCAGGAACGAGCTGGCAGCGCCGATCCAGATTCCCGGCGCCCCGGACCGCCTCTCTTCCCGGTCTGTCGCACTTATGGACATTACCTGGTGACAATCTGCCCCGACATGAGTCACGGGTGGCGGTACGTTCACATCCTGGCCCACTCGACCGTCCGCGTCACCACCGTAACCTCCCCCTCGATCCAACGGTAGGTTCGCTCGATCCCCTCCTCCAGGCTCACCTCGGGCTCCCAGCCCAGCACCTCCCGGAGCCGACGGTTGTCGGAGTTCCGGCCGCGCACGCCCTGGGGCTTCGAGAGGTCGTGCCTCTTTCGGACATCTTTTCCGGCCACGTCGGCGATGATGTCCACCAGCTCGTTGATGGTCACCAGCCGGTCCGTGCCCAGGTTCAGGGGCTCGGCGTAATCGGACCGCATGAGCCGGTGGATCCCCTCCACGCAGTCGTCCACGTACATGAAGGAGCGCGTCTGCCGGCCGTCGCCCCAGACGGTGATGGTGCCGCCGTCCTTCGCCCGGGCCACCTTTCTGCACAGGGCCGCCGGCGCCTTCTCCTTTCCGCCCTCGTAGGCGCCCAGCGGGCCGTAGACGTTGTGGAAGCGGACCACCCGGGTCTCCAGGCCGTGATCCTCACGGTAGTACCGGCAGAGCTCCTCCGTGTAGAGCTTCTCCAGGCCGTAGCCGGGCTCTGGGTCGGCGGGCCAGGCGTCCTCCTCCGACAGCGGCTCCACGTCGGGGTCCACCTGCAGGTGCTGCGGGTAGACGCAGGCCGAGGAGGAGAACAGGAACCGGTCCACGCCGGCCTCCACCGAGGCGTCCATCATGTGGAGGTTCACGAGCGTGTTGTTTCGGGCGATGGGAGCCTGGGTGCCGGTGATGTAGCCGATGCCGCCCATGTCGGCCGCCAGGTGGTAGACCTCCTCCACCCCGGCCACCGCTTCCCGGCAGTTCTCCGGCTGCCGGAGGTCCAGGATCAGGAACTCGTCGGCCCGGGTGGGCTCGAACTCCGGCTCCTCCAGGTCGACGCCGCGGACGGTGTAGCCCTTCTCCTTCAGGTAGCCCACCAGGTGATGGCCGATGAAGCCGCCGGCGCCGGTCACCAGGATGTCAGCAGGGGTCATGCGGTACTCTCACGCGAAGGGGATGGACCGAGGGAAAGGACTCGCGGTCAATAACTTGAAGCAAGAAGGATACGTCGCAACTCCGCGCCGCCGCCACCCAGGAGAGGCGACGTTCTGCCTGCTACCGCGGGGGTCCCACCTGACTACGTCCTGGACGCCCGAGGCCGTCACGCGGGGCCGCCCGAAGATATTCCTGCCCGTGCGAAGAGATTTCCGAGCAGCACCGGTCGCGGGAGGCATCGCTGGTCCTCACGAATGAGCGGCCGCCCGACGTCACCGGGTCGGTTTCCGGGCGACCCGGGTTCGGATCTCACCTCACGTCAGCTCTCCCTCCCCTCGCGCTCCTCGGGCCTGCCGACCTGGGGCCACGCGCCGCGCAGGCTGATCCACAGCGATTTGACGAAGAGATAGACGTCCAGGCCGAGGCTCCGGTTTCGCACGTAGAGCCGGTCGTAGCGGAACTT
>CAZVIY010000013.1:0-87147 GCA_964627425.1 uncultured Gemmatimonadota bacterium | reverse complement strand
AGGCGGCCACCCGGGCCAGCAGCGCCGCCTTGAAGGCGTGCTCGTGGGCGGCCATGAGGGTGATTTCGTCGGCCAGCTCCTCCAGGGCATCGTCGTCCGGGGGCTCGGCCTCGGGGGCGAAGACCTCGGGAGTGTACGCGGTGAAGGGAGAGGGGGCTTCCTCCTCTGGCCCGGCCGGCGCGGCACCCTTGGCGGAGGTAGCCTCCGCCTCCGGCGCCGCTCCGTTCGCGGACGGCGTGTCCGGCTCCACTTCGGACGGCTCCCGAGCCGCTTCCCTCAGGAGAGAGCTTCCCACCGTCCGTTCCGCCATCGTCTCGTAGCTCACCGCCCGTGCCGCGCCCGTCATCGCTCCTCGTCTCCTGCCGGGGCTACCGTCCTGCCTGCCTCTCACGCCGGGGAACCCTCCAACCGGGGTCCTCCCGAGGGCCCATCTGAAGGTGAGATCCGATTCGAACTTGCACCCTCAGTGTAGGCGGCCGGATCAACGCTCCAGCAACAGATCGGGCGGGCTGGCGGTAAGTGCGGATCGAGGAGGAGCGGGGGAGGGCGTTCGCCACTGGAGGGGCTTCCGAGCCTCATGGCACGGGGCTGGCTGACTGTTTGCATATTGGGCGGGTCAGCCTCGACCGGCGAGCCGAGCATTTCGCCGCGTTCGTACGGCCGGGTGACCTGATGCCCGTTACATGCGCCCGTAGCTCAACTGGATAGAGCGCCGGACTTCGGATCCGGAGGTTGAGGGTTCGACTCCTTCCGGGCGTACTCACTGCGTTCGCGTGCCCTGCAGTCGTCTCACCCTCAAGGGTTCTCCTGCGGCCCGCCTGGTGGCGGGTCCTCGGAGTGGTTCGCTGTCGCTCACCGGCGACTCCTTCCGGGCGTGTCTGCCCTTACATCAGCTGCCTTCTCGCCGTCTCCGGGGTGAATACGAAAAGCGCCGACGCTCGCTATGATGGAGTGCTCGGGGTATTACGCTGTGAAAGTGGAACGTTCACGTACCGCCCCCGCCCACTCGAGACAGAGCCTTGGCCGATTCCTCCCCGGTCATGTCTCGAGCACACCAAGACCGCATCGTCCGGTCGGCACATGTGAGCGCCTCAGGTGTTGTATATAGCTAACAACACCGAATATATTCTGTAGAGACGACGGCTTCTTCCGGACCAGGAGGCAAACATGGCGCACGCATTTGGACGGTACTTCGGACGACTCCGGAGAGAGCACCTTGAGCTTAGTCTCCGGGAGTTCTGCGCCCGAAAAGGCCTCGATCCGGGCAACATGAGCAAGCTGGAGCGCGGAAAGATTCCACCGCCCCGGAGCCGTGAGGTGCTGGAGAAATATGCTCATGCTCTGGAGCTGGAGGAGGGTACGGACGAGTGGCTCACGTTTTTCGACCTGGCCGCAGCTTCGAGAGGAGAATTCCCCGAGGACCTGGCGGAGGACGAAGATGTGCTCGACAAGCTCCCCACTCTCTTTCGGACCCTCCGCGGGGATCGAGTCGACGAGGACAAGCTTGACGAGCTCGTGGACCTCATCCGGGAGAGTTAGCGAGTGACGTTCCCGGCCCCGGAGGCGCTCTCCTACGAGGCCCTCCGACGCCTCGTCGAGGAGTTTCGCCGGGAGCATTGGTCCTCCGGGGACATTCCGGTGGATGTCGAGTTCATCGCCGATGTCCGCCTGGGCCTCGACATCGTAGCAGTTCCCCACCTCTACAGAGGCTACGGAATCGACGGGTTTCTCGCGGCGGACCGATCCACCATCTACGTCGACCAGGCCGTTCAGGAGCACAACATCCTATACCGATATCGATTCACCCTGGCCCACGAGCTCGCCCACTACCACCTGCACCGTGACCTTTTCGAGGCAGCTGAATTTGAATCGGTTGAGGACTGGAAGGAATTCCTCCGCGAGATGCCTGAGGAGAGCCGCGGGTGGTACGAATGGCAGGGATATGCCTTTGCCGGCCTTCTCCTCGTCCCTGCCGAGCCGCTGAGAGCACGGATTGAAGAAGCTGCCGAGAGGGCCCGACGCGAGGGCTTCGACGCCCTCGACCTCGAGGTCGAGGCTCACCGGGATTTCGTCGCCGAATGGGTGGGCCGGCGATTCGACGTCTCTGCAGAGGTGATCCTTCGGAGGGGTGATTACGACGGCCACTGGGAACGCTGAGGCCCAGGCTCCGTTTCGGTCCCCGCCCGGATTTCGCAGACGTGTGCCCCGTGCTGGTTCGAGGACGCAGGGGCGGAGGGTGGAGCGGGGCCAGGAGTTCCGCGAAGAGCCTGAAGAGGAGCACTCTGCGGCGGCTCCTCCCGGGTGTGCTTATTGGTGTGCTTGCCGCGGGTGTTCTCTCCTCTCCCGCGCTCGCCGTCAGCGTTGTATCGTCCCACTCGTGTCTACTATGAGAGACGGACCTGGGACCCAGCTGGGGGAGAGGGATCTATGGCACGGCTGGCCGGTTCATCGACCCCGAGTCTTCCGGCATTCGGCGTACTCGTCGGCGCCGTCGTGATGCTCCTCGCTCTCGGCTGCGACGAGCTGACGGGACTGCAGGGGGAGGTGGTCTGGGAGCTTGCGTGGCTCGACAAGGGAGGGTCCGACAGCCTTCAGGTCGAGGTTCCCGCGTCGGTCGAAAAAGGTGCGCCGTTCGACGTCACGTTCATGACCTACGCCGGCACATGCGTGGCTCCTGATGCCTTCGAGGTCGAGACGACCGTCCGGGGCCTGGTAGCCGAGATCGTCCCGTACCATCTACGACGCGTGCCGGCGCCCGGCGCCGGCTGTCCGGACCGAGGTTGGTTCAGGGAACGAGAGGTCACCCTCCGGTTCGAGCGAGCAGGCCAGGCCGTGATCGTCCTGAGAGGCCGTGGTCTCGTAGAGGGGGATACCACCGAGCTCGCCCTCACGTACGAGGTCGAGGTCGTCGAGGGGCGCTGAGGTCTCGTTGCGAGGCCACAGACCACCGGCGCACCGTAGCCGGACCTGATCCCCGAGCAGGTCGAACTTCCCTCCCACATTTGCTCCGGAAGACGCCGGTAGAGGCGTCCTGGAATCTCCCGAGGGATACGTCAGAACCCCTGTAAAGACGAGAGACTCTCCCGGACAACGACGCTTACCGGTTCTCCTGCGGCCCACCTGGCAGCGGATCCTCGGAGTGGCTCGCTGGCGCCCGCCGGCGACTCGTTCCGGGCGTGGGTTCTTTTGATCGTCACCAGGTCTGAGAGGTTTTGGCCTATCCCAACGGTGTCAGTTGTGCCGGTGGAGTGCGAAACCCATTTGACACCACGGGTCCGCATGTTTACTCCGAGGTGTGGGAATTCCACCGTGAACCTTGCCGGGAGAAGACTGCATGGATACCGCGACGCGGATACTCATCGTGGGCGGTATGTTCGTGCTCGCCTTCGGCCTGCTGCTCGGGATCCCGATGGCCGTGGCGCGCAACGAGAGTCCCCGGGCGCCGAGATACCTCCTCGCTGCACACCTCGCAGCGATCATCCAGGGAGGGATGCTGCTGGCGTTGACGATCGCGGTCGGATTTTCGACCCTGTCGTCGGGGATCGAGACGACTGCCGCCAGCCTCCTGGTCGGCGGCGTAGCGCTCTTCGACGCTGGCCTCGCTCTCAACTGGGTTCAGGGTGTTCAGGACGCCTTCGAAGAAAAGTCGCTCGGGAACAGGATCTCGGCGACCGGCACACCACTGGTGCTCGTCGGCGCAGGCATCATCTGTTACGGCGTGGTCGGGGCGCTCTGAGTCAGGCCGGCCCGGTGGGGCCTACTGCCCTGGGTGCGCCGATGGACTCGGGCTCCAGAGAGACGATCGGTGTCAACCCCGGATCCGGAGGTCGAGGGATCTCCTGCGGCCCGCCTGGTGGCGGGTCCTCGGAGTGCCTCCCCGCCCGGAGGGCTAGCCTGGCGCTCGGAGCGTCCGGACCTCTATCGGTTCACCTACCGGCGCGTCTGCTTCTGCGCGGGCACCGAGCCCGTGGTCATCACCGTGGACGGGGACAGCGTTATCCACGTGAGCCCGGAAGACGGCGAGGGTCCTCCCCCGCGCTCACCGTCGGAGTACCCGACCATCGACGGGCTCTTCGAGCAGCTCAGGGAGTGGCGGGAGCGCGATCCTCACCGGGAGCGAATGGAGTTCCACGGCCGGCTCGGGTACCCGACCGACGTCTTCTTCGACTTCCAGGAGCACGTGGCCGACGAGGAGATGGGCTTTCGCGTCACGGATCTCCGGGCCGTGGAGCGGCAGGGGAACTGACCAGGGTCGCCCGGTGCCCCCCGGGCCACGGGAAGCAGGGGTCCCAATGGGTGGCCGGCTGCCGCTTCGAGCCCGCGGACCCCGAACGCCGGCAGCGGGGAGCACCGGGAGCGGGTGCCGCGGGACCCGCCGGGCCGTCAGCCGCCCGGTCCACCTCCCCCGCCCATCCGCTCGCGGAGCAGGGAGCGGAGCGAATCGGCCCGGGAGAGAAGGCTGTCGGCATTCGGAGAGATCTCGCGCATCTTCGCCCGGACGGCCTGCTGGAAGGCCTGGAGGCGTTCCTGCACCTCGGGGGCCTGCATCGCCTTCTTCCGAGCGGCCGTGAGGGCTCGGCTCAGTCCCTGGAGCTCGCTCTGGATCTGCTTGGCACGGGCTGTGTCCTGAGCCTGCTGGGCCTCGCGCATCTCCGCCTGGAGCTCCTCGGCCCGCTCCACCTGGGACGCGGTGGTGTCGGACTGGGCCTTCATCCGAGCGCGGACCCGCTCCACGAGAGAGTCCCGGCGGGTCTGGAGCGCAGAGTCCTGCAGCGCCCGCTGGCGGATCGGCTGGAGCTGCTTGTTGATCTGCTGGAGCTGAGTGATGAGCTGCCGCTGGGTCGGCTCGCCCTGCTGCGCGGGCAGGGCCGAGGGCAGGAGGAGGACCGCGGCCAGGGCGAGCACGCCCGGCAGGCCGGCCCGGATCCCGGCCGTCCGGGTGGGATCTGGAGCGTTCGAGCGGACGGACCGATCGAGAACGGGCGACGGACGGGTCATGGGACCTCGTGACTGCAGTTTCGGGGTAACGAGTGTTCCGGTCGACACATGAAGATCTACCGGTCATACTGGTCGTCAAGATTCGATCCAGGTGCGGAGTGATCCGGCGGTGGTCGCGGGACGCGACGTCGCCGGAACCGCGCGTCGCGGCCCTGGTCCTCGGTCCGAGGCGCCGGTTGATTGTCGGTGGGTGGTGACGTCGACCTCGCCGACGGCCCTCTTCCCCCCGAACCGTGAGGATGGAGAGGATGCCCCGATCCAGACTGCGCTCCCCCGCATTCCCCGCGATCCTGGCGGCGGCCCTCCTGGTCGTCGCGCTCGGGTCCGACGAAGTGGAGGCCCAGGAGCAGGAGGCCGAGTCGGTCGCCCCCTTCGTCCCGACGCCGAGGCACGTGGCCGTGGAGATGCTCGAGCTGGCCGGGGTCTCGGAGCGGGACACCGTCTACGACCTGGGATCCGGCGACGGTCGCCTCCCCCTGGCCGCGGCCCGGCTGTACGGCGCCCACGGGGCGGGGGTGGAGCTGGACTCCGGACTGGTGTCGGAGTCCAGGGCCCGTGCCCGGGCGAGCGGTCTGGACGGCCGGGTGCGGTTCCTCCGCGGCGATCTCTTCCAGGCGGACCTGGACCCGGCCAGCGTGGTCACCCTCTACCTGTTCCCGAAGGCGAACGTGCGTCTGAGACCCCGGCTCTTCCGGCAGCTGGACCCGGGCGACCGGGTGGTGGCCCACGACTTCGCCATGGGGGAGTGGGAGACGGACAGCGTCGTGCGGGTACCCGCAGCGGGACCCGCGGCGCGAACGGAGAGCGTGAGTTTCCGGGATAGCTCGGGCATACTCGGGCCGGCGATGTCCGGCGGTGCCGGGACCGGTTCGGGCCAGGAATCGCTGGTCGACCACGTGTTCGGGACGGGCGATCTGGGTGCGGGCCTCGGCTCCCCGTCCGACGAGGATCCGAGCCCCGTTCCCGGCCCGTCCACCCTCTACCTGTGGGTGATCCCGGCGGAGCTGGAGGGGGTCTGGTCGATCGATCTCCCCGACGGGCGGGCGGAGACGGTTCGGATCGACCAGCGGTTTCAGGAGCTACGGGTCCGCCCCTCGGAGGGAAGGATCGGGGATGCCTCGGCGCGGGTCCACGGCGAGGAGATCCGGTTGCGTCTCGAGCTCCCGGGCGGAGAGACCCTCCGGCTTCGGGGGACCGCGCGGGACGGGCGAATGGAGGGCCGGACCGCGGACGGAGTGCCATGGTCGGCCCGTCGCCTGGAGAGAACGGAGGGCTCGATCCTGGAGTGGAGCGAGGGGACCGGTTCGTGAGCTCCCCCCGCGTGGTCCTGGTCGGCGGGACGGGGTTCACCGGCGGGCTCGTGGCGCGGGAGCTCCTGGCCCGCGGCCTCCCCTTCTGCCTCACGGGGAGGGATCCCGGGAAGGTCCGCCGCGCGGCCCGTGCTCTCCGGGAAGAGGGCGAAGGGACGGCAGGGAGCGGCGACGGAGCCGGGCCGGGGCTGTGGCCGGAGACCGCCATGGTGGACGTGGCCGAGCCCGGTGGCCTGGACGTCCTCTCCGACCTCCTCTCCCCGGGCGACGTGGTGGCGAACTGCGCCGGGCCGTTCACCGACCTGGGGGACCCGGTGATCCGGGCCGCCGTGGAGGCCGGCGCCCACTACCTGGACACCACCGGCGAGCAGCGCTTCATGATGGAGACGGCCCGGCGCTGGGACGGCCCGGCCCGGGAGCGGGGGGTGGCCGTGGCCAACGCCATGGCCTTCGAGTACGCGCCGGGCGACGCGGCCTGCGCCCTGGCGGCCGGGAGGGTGGGAGAGCCCGAAGGGCCGGAAGAGTCGAAAGGGCCGGAGGAGCTGGAAGAGCCGCGAGGTCCGGCCGGGACGGGGATCTCCCTGGACGTGACCTACGCCTGGCGGGGGCCGGCCGGCGGGACCTCGCCGGGGACCCGGGCGTCCATCCTCCGGGTCCTGGCCCGTCCCGGCCTGGTCTACGAGGCGGGCGAGTGGCGGGAGGAACGCCTGGGCGCGCGCCGGCGGGAGGTCCAGCTGGAGGGCGGGACCACGACGACGGTGAGCTTTCCGGCCGGGGAGATCGTGACGGCCGGCCGCGATCCGGCGGTGGACCGGGTCAGGGGATGGCTGGCCGCCGGCCGGCCCCTGGCCGTGGGGACCCGGCTCCTGGGGCCGGTGCTGCCGCCGGTGGTCCAGGCGCTCGCCCCCCTCCTGGAGCCCGTCCTGCGGCGCCTCGGCCCGGAGGAGCCGGGGGCCGAGGCCCGGGAGGCGAGCCGGTTCCTCGTTCGGGCCGAGGCCCGGGGACCCGGAGGAGGGGGGGCGGCCGTGGAGGTGGTCCGCGGCAGGGATCCATACGGGCTCACGGCCCGGCTGGTGGTCGAGGGCGCGCGCGCCCTGCTGGAGCGCGGCGGGACGGGGGAGGGCGCGGAGCCGGCTCCGGCGGGCGTCCTCCGGCCCTCGGAGCTCCTCGCGCCCCGCCGCATCCTGGAGCAGGTGGGCTGAGCGGATGAGCTGAGCGGGTGGGTGCGAGCCTCTGTTGCATCGGCCCGCCACGGCTCCAGATATTTCGCTCCATGAACCCTCCTGCCCCGCCATCACCTCGCCCCCGCTTCGCGCGCCTGCTCCCGGGTCTCCTCCTGGCGGCCCTGGCGGCGGCGTGCGGGGGCGAGCCCCCGCCCCCCGAGCCCTTTCCGCCGTGGCAGGAGCAGGGGGACCACCGGTGGCGGGAACTCCGGGTGGAGGGCTCCGGCGAGGGCTTCACCGCCCTGGGGTCGGGTCACACCGGCGTGGACGTCCCCTACGAGGTCTCCGAGGACGAGCGGCTCGACAACCGCATCCTGGCCGAGGGATCCGGGGTCGCCGTGGGGGACGTGGACGGCGACGGGCGGCCGGACCTCTACGTGACCCGTCCCACCCAGCCCAACGGCCTCTTCCTCAACCGGGGCGGGATGCGCTTCGTGGAGGCCACCGAGGAGGCGGGGCTGGCCCTGGAGGACCACCGGTCCACCGGGACCGCCCTGGCCGACGTGGACGGCGACGGCGATCTGGACCTGCTGGTGGCGGGCCTGGGCGACCCCGTCCGTCTCTTCCTGGGCGACGGATCGGGGGGATTCACCGACGTCACCGGGGCGTGGGGCTTCGAGACGGCCCGGGGCAGCAAGACCCTGGCCCTGGCCGACGTGGACGGGAACGGGACGCTGGACCTGTACGTGTCCAACTACAAGCGGCGGACCGTCCAGGACCGGTATCCCCCCGAGCGCATCGCCTTCGACTCGGTGGTCCGCCAGCGGGAGGGCCGGTACGAGATCGCCCCCGAGTTCAGGGAGGAGTACCGCCTCGACCGGGACGGGGAATACCTCCGGCGCTTCGAGCTGGGGGAGCCCGACGAGTTCTACCTGAACACCCGCGACTCCTTCCGGGCCGTCTCCTTCACCGGCGGAGCCTTCCGGGATCCGGGGGGTGAGCCCCTGGAGGAGGAGCCGCGGGACTGGGGCCTGGTGGTCCGGTTCGGGGACATGGACCGCGACGGGGATCAGGACATCTACGTCTGCGACGACTTCCTGAGCCCCGACCGCGTCTACATGAACCAGGGGGACGGGACGTTCCGGCGGATCGAGCCCCTGGCCCTGCGGGCCACCAGCTTCACCTGCATGGCCGTGGCCTACTCCGACGTGGACGCCGACGGAGGCACCGAGATCTTCACCTCGGACATGCGCTCCCGCCGGGGGCCGGAGCGCCGGCGCATGGTCCGCCGGATGTACCCGGAGCGCCCCTCGTCGGACTCCACCGCGGTGACGGTCCAGGAGAAGTTCAACACCCTGAACTGGCGCCGGGCCGACGGGACCTGGTCGGAGGTCGGCCGCCACGCCGGCGTCTCGGCCACGGGCTGGACCTGGGGGGCGAGCTTCCTGGACGCCGACCTGGACGGCCGGGAGGACCTGTTCATGGCCACGGGCCACCGCTGGGACGTCCTGGACGGCGACCTCCAGCGCTCGGTGAGCTCCGACACCTCCAGCGTGGACTGGCGCCGGCGGCTGGGCCACTACCCGTCCCTGCCCCTGCCCAACGCCGCCTTCCGGGCCACGGGCGAGGACCTCCGCTTCGACGAGGTGAGCGACGAGTGGGGGTTCGCCGTGGAGGACGACATCGCCCACGGCCTGGCGCCGACGGACCTGGACGGCGACGGTGACCTGGACATGGTGGTCACCAGGTGGGGGGGCTCGCCCACGGTGTACCGGAACGAGTCCACGGCGCCCCGGGTGGCCGTACGCCTCGTGGGGACCCCCCCCAACACCGACGCGGTGGGGGCCCGGGTCGAGGTCCGCGGGCCCGGGCTCCCTCCCCAGAGCCGGGAGGTGGGTGCCGGCGGCCTCTACCTGTCCGACGGAGGGCCCACGCTCAGCTTCGCCGCCGGGGAGGCCGACACCCTCCAGCTGGCGGTGCGCTGGCCCGACGGGAGCTGCACCGGGCTCCCGCTGGTCCCCGGCCGGCTCTACGAGGTGCGGCAGCCCTCGGCCGGTGGGAAGGAGGCATCCTCCCGGGGGGAGGGCGGCTCCCCGGACGGGACCGACGGATGCCCGGCCGGAGGGCTGGCCCCGGGGCCTCCCGCCGCGACGTCCGACGGCGGGGGAGGGGCCCACGGGACGTCCACGCCCATGTTCCGTGACCGGACCGCGGAGCTGGGCCACGAGCACGTCGACCGCCCCTTCGAGGACTTCGACCGGCAGCCTCTGGTACCCTACCGCCTGAGCGAGCTCGGGCCGGGGGTGTCCTGGCAGGACCTGGACGGCGACGGCTGGCCCGAGCTGGTGGTCCCGGCCGGCCGGGGCGGGCAGCTGGCGGTGTTCTCCAACCGGGGCGGCGAGCTGGTCCGCCGGGACCCGGAGCTGGACGACGCCGTGCAGGACCAGACCACGGCCCTGGCCGTGCCGGGACCTGGCGGCGGAGGCGGCGCCGCCTCGGACCTCCTGGTGGGCACCTTCGCCTACGAGACCTCCTCCCCCGCCCAGATCCCGGCGGTCCGGCGGATCGGCCTCGCGGCGGGAGGGGCCCGGACGGAGACGGCGGTGCCGGGGGCCCGGAGCGCGGCCGGGCCGCTGGCGCTGGCCGACGTGGACGGCGACGGCGACCTGGACCTCTTCGTGGGACACCGGGCGTACGGCTCGGCGTATCCCGTCCCGCCGAACTCCCGGATGTACCGGAACGAGGACGGCCGGTTCGTGGCCGACGACGGGTGGAGCTCGGCCCTCCAGGGGACCGGCATGGTGACCTCGGCCCTGTTCACCGACCTGGAGGGGGACGGCTGGCCGGACCTGGTCCTGGCCACCGAATGGGGTCCGATCCGGGTCTTCCGGAACGATTCGGGCCGGCTCCGGGAGGCCACGGGAGAGCTGGGCCTGGACGACCTCACCGGCCGCTGGAACGGCCTGGCGGCCGGGGACCTGGACGGCGACGGACGGCCGGACCTGGTGGCCACCTCCTGGGGCACCAACACCGAGTACGGCCGGGTCACGCCCGGGACCGACCCCCTGCTGGCCTACTTCGGCCTCTTCGACGACAACTCCAGCCTGGACGTGCTCCTGGCCCGCCGGGACACGGCGGTGGACGGCCCGGCGCCGCTCAGGGGGTGGGAGTGGCTGCGTCCCACCCTCCCGGGGATCAGGAGCCGGGTGGAGAACTACGAGCACTTCTCGGGGATGACGGTGGACGACCTCCTGGGGCTCCCGCGGGAGGGCGTCTCCCGCCTCGAGGCCCGGGAGCTCCGCCACCTGGTCCTGCTGAACCGTGGCGGGAGCTTCGAGGCCCGCCCGCTGCCCATGGAGGCGCAGATCGCGCCGGCCTTCGGGGTGGCGGTGACGGAGCTGGACGGCGACGGCCGGGAGGACGTGGTCCTGACCCAGAACCTGAGCGGCGTGCCGCCGGGCCAGGGTCCCTACCGAGCTGGCCGGAGCCTGTGGCTGAAGGGCGACGGGTCGGGGGGCTTCGAGGCGCTGCCGGACTCGGTCTCGGCGCTGGGGGTCTACGGCGACGGCCGGGGCCTGGCGGTGGCCGACTACGACGGCGACGGCCGGACCGACGTGGCGGTGGGCCAGCACCGGCGTCCCACCCGGCTGTTTCGGAACGTGGGGGCGGAGCCGGGCCTGCGGGTGCGGCTGGAGGGCCCGCCGTCGAACCCGAACGCCGTGGGGGCGTCGATCCGCGTGGTCTACGCCGACGGGAGCCGGGGCCCGGCCCGGGAGGTCCGGGCCGGCGGGAGCCACTGGTCGGCCCACGGGCCGGTGCAGGTGATGGGGCTGGCCGGCGAGCCCGAGGCGGTGTGGGTCCGCTGGCCCGGCGGAGAGGAGAGCGAGGTGGCCGTGCCCGCCGGGGCCGGCGAGGTCACCGCCACCGTGCCGGCCGAGATGCAGGGGGGTTGACGCCATGGGTCGCGACGTGGAGGAGGACCGGGTCACCCTGAGTTCACGGGCGTTCACCCGCTCCCTCCTGGCCGATCTCAGGGCCCTGGAGCAGATGCTCCAGGAGGGGCGCTTCGAGACCGGGATCCGGCGCATCGGCGCCGAGCAGGAGCTCTTCCTGGTGAACCCCGGATGGCGCGCCGCCCCCGTGGGGCCCGAGGTGCTGGAGGACCTGGACGGCGACCCCTTCACCACCGAGATCGGGCGCTTCAACCTGGAGGTGAACCTCCCTCCGATGGAGCTGGGGGGCGATGCGTTCTCGTCCCTCCAGGAGGACCTGGAGGAGCTGGTGGGCCAGGTCCGGTCGGCGGCCCGGGAGCACGAGGCCGAGGTGGTCCTCACCGGCATCCTGCCCAGCCTGTCGGTCTCCGACGTGACCCTGGAGAACATGACGCCCCGGGAGCGCTACCGGATCCTGAACCGGACCCTGAGCCGCATGGCCGGCGGGTCCTACCGCCTCCACATCCAGGGGACCGACGAGCTGCACTTCGTCCACAGCTCGGTCATGCTGGAGGCCTGCAACACCAGCTTCCAGGTCCATCTCCAGGTGACGCCCGACGAGTTCGGCCGGTTCTACAACGTGGCCCAGGTGATGACCGCCCCGGTGCTGGCCGCGGCGGTGAACTCCCCGCTCCTGTTCGGCCGGCGCCTCTGGGAGGAGACGCGGATCGCCCTGTTCCAGCAGTCCCTGGACACCCGGCGCTCCACGCCCCACCTGCGGGAGCTCACGCCCCGGGTCCGGTTCGGCGAGGCCTGGGTGGAGGAGTCGGTGATGGAGGTCTTCCAGGAGGACGTGGCGCGCATCCCCGTCCTCTTCGGGGAGGACAGCGCCGAGGATCCCCAGGAGGTCCTGGCCGCCGGGGGGGTGCCGGAGCTCCGGGCGCTCCAGCTCTACAACAGCACGGTCTACCGGTGGAACCGGCCCTGTTACGGGATCCTGGACGGCGAGCCCCACCTGCGGATCGAGTGCCGCGTCCTGCCGTCGGGTCCGTCCTTCCAGGACGAGGTAGCCAACGCCGCCTTCTGGATCGGGGTCGTCCTGGGCGGCGTCCGGCGCTACGGCGACGTCAGGGAGCTCATCGCCTTCGACGAGGCCCGCTCCAACTTCCTGGCGGCGGCCCGTCACGGGCTGGGCGCGGGATTCACCTGGTTCGACGGCGAGATGGTGAGCGCGGCCGAGCTCCTGGAGGGGGAGCTCCTGGGGCTCGCCCGCCAGGGCCTGGAGGCGGCGGGGGTGGCCGGCGACGACATCGACCGGTACCTGGGGATCGTCGAGGAGCGGGTCCAGCGACGGGCCACGGGCGCCCGGTGGCAGCTCCGGTCCCTGGCCTCCATGGCCGGCGAGGGGACCCGGAGCGAGCGCCTGGCGGCGCTCACCTCGGCCACCTGCTCCCGCCAGTGGGAAGGGTCCCCCTGCCACGAGTGGGATGAGGCGACCCTGGAGGAGGCCGGCGGATGGCGGTACAACTACGCCCGGGTCGAGCAGATCATGACCACCGACCTCTACACGGTGAAGGAGGACGAGCTGGTCGACCTCGCCGCCCTGGTCATGCACTGGAAGCGGGTGCGGCAGATCCCCGTGGAGGACGAGGACCGGAAGCTGGTGGGGCTCCTGTCCTACGACGCCGTGCTGCGGGAGCTGGCCGCGGGGGAGCGGAGGGGGAGCGCCGGCACCCCGGTCTCCGATCTCATGGACCGGGATCCCGTGACCGTCTCGCCCGACATGTCGACCCTCGACGCCATCGGCCGGATGCGGCGTCACGGCGTGGTGAGCTGCCCGGTGCTGGACGACGGCAGGCTGGTGGGGATCCTGAGCGTGGGCGACTTCGGCCCCATCGCCGAGCGTTACCTCGAGGAGAAGCTCGGCGACCGCGAGGAGAGCTAGGCGCTCAGCGAATCCGGAGGCTCGCCCCCACCAGCGCCGCCAGCTCGTTCTGGAGGCGGGACTCGCCCGCCGGCGTCTCGTAGAAGGTGAGGTGGTCCCGGAGCTCGACCCGCAGCTCCATGGGGCCGGCCAGGGGGAGGAGGGCCCCGCCGGCCAGCGTCACCAGGGGATCGGTGGTGTCCTCCACCTCGGGCCCGGCCACCGCCCGGACGTCGAGCCGCCGGACCCCCGCGCCGGCGGAGAGATAGGGCGTCAGGGCGAGGCCCTCGCCGGGGGGCCCGAACCGCACCCTCGCCTCGGCCGAGGCCGACCAGTAGTCGGCCGGCCCCAGCTCCCGGGGCGCCGCCCCCGCCAGGTCCCCGGGGACCACGGAGACGGTGGCGGGGGCGTAGGCCGCGCGGAGGCCCAGGCCCAGGCGCTTCCCCACCCAGTAGACGCCGTCCAGGGCGAAGAGTCCCGAGGCGGCCAGCTCCGTGCCCAACGTCCCGCCCCCCTCGGAGAGCCGGCTCAGGGGGGCCAGGGCTCCCGCCAGGACCGAGACCTCGACCCGGCCGGCGCCGAGGAGCGGGTCCGCCTGAGCCCTCTCCTCCCCGGCCGCCGGGGCCTCCTGGGCGGGGACGGGAGCCGGCGCCACCGGCCCCACCGGGAGGGGCAGCAGCAGGGCCGGGACCAGCAGCAGGGCCGGGACCAGCAGGGGGGCCGGGAGCGATGACGGGAGGGGACGCAGCGCTCGGCTCATGGTCTGCCTCGGGATCTGTGCGTCGTCCGCGGGTGGACGTCGGATGGCGAGTCGGGGGTCATCGGAAGCGGACCGGAGGTCATCGGAAGCGGACCACCGTGACGTGGACCGGCGCGCCGGCGGGCAGGGGCAGGCCGCCGGGTCCGCCCACCGACAGGGAGAGGGCGGGGCTGGAGGTCCCGGCCGACAGGGCCATGTACCGGGCGGTCCCGGCCTCGAGCTCCAGCGAGCGGAGGGCGTTCCCGAAGGGAAGGACGGCGGGGTCCAGGGGATAGCCCAGGGGGAAGAGGGCCCTGCTCCCCGGGTTCTCGGAGAGGCCGGCGTAGACGTCCCGGAGCTCCCAGGTGGTGAGTCGCGCCCGGGAGGCCCGCTCCGAGGACGCCGGGTCGGCCGCCGGGAGGTCCCGTCCCTCCAGGAGCGGGACCAGGGCGAAGTCCTCCAGCAGCGCCCGCCATTCGACGCCGGCGGCCGCGGTGACGTTGTCGATCCCGGTGAGGGCGGAGGGGCCGCCGGTGGAGAGACGCCGGATCAGCTCGGCCTCGGTCTCCGGGGTCGCGAATCGGTCGGCGAGCCAGCGGACCAGCAGCCAGCCGTGGCCCCGCATCCGGAGGCTGGCCACCCCGCCCGGATCGACCGCGGACAGGGCGGGGGCTCCGCCCGGGTCCAGCAGGAAGAGCTGGAGCCGGCCGAAGTTCTGCAGGTGGAACGTGTTGAACGCCTCCAGCCCCTCCCGGGTGGCCGAGAAGTCGCGGAACCCGAGGCCCGAGCGGGAGGAGGTCTCCCGGGCGGAGTGGCCCACCACCTCCTCGGCCAGGTGGGAGAGCCCCTCGGCCAGCCACACCTCGTCCAGGGCCAGGAACCCCCCGCCGTTCACGATCACCCGCTGGGAGACGCTCAGCAGGTGCATGAGCTCGTGGGCCACGATGCCCCGGGCGTTCCGGAGGGCCGCGTCCCGGGAGAACTCCGGCCCGTGGACGCCCTCCGGGTCGGGGACGGGCAGGTAGAGGATCTCGGCCTCGTTGCTGGCGGGGCAGGTCTCCCCTCCCGGCCCCGGCACGCCCGTGCCGTCGCCCGAGTCGGCCAGGTCCAGGGGGAGGAAGAAGCCCCCCACGGCGGCGTCGGCCCCCCGGGGGGTGAGCTCGTTCACCCGGGGGCTGAAGAGCACCACCACCCTGCCGTTGTCGTCCAGGTCGGAGGGGGCGCCGAAGTAGGTGGTGTCGGTGGGGAAGACGACCTGGTGGAACTCCCGGGAGAGGAGCCGGTGGTCGGCGTCCCCGAACCCGCCGGCCCCGGCCGTGTCCTGGGCCAGGACCACCGACGGGCTCACGGCCCGCACCCGGGCGGCCACGGCCCGCGAGGTGTCGGCGCAGGAGACCGAGAGGTCCGTCCCCACGGCGAAGTGGAACTTCAGCAGGTCGCCCTCCCGGGGGACGTTTCCGTCGCCTTCCGCCGCCGCTCTCCCGTCCGCTCCCCCGTCCGCTCCCTCGGCTGCTCCCTCGGCCGCTCTCCGGACCGCGCTCCCGCCCGCCTCCCCCGCGGCGGGTCGGGCGCCCCGGCGACGGAGCTCGCGCCGGGCCCGCTCCTGCAGGCGGGGGACGATCCCCGACTCGAGGCGACGGGCGATCCCGGTCCCGGATCGGGCCCCGTCGGCGTCCGGGTCCACGGCGGCGTCCCGGGGCTCGCCGGCGCTCCGCCCCCCGCCGGCCCGTCGTCTCGCCCCCGCGTCCGGGGCCATGCTCCTCCCGGCGCCGGCGCTCCCTCGGTCCCCCCCGCCGGCGCGGGTCACGAGCCGCAGCGGCCTCGTCCCGGCGGACGACCGGGCCACGTCCTGGAGGACCAGGCGGTAGGAGCGGGTCCCGTCGCTACCGGCCAGCTGCATGCACCCCGCCGCCTCCGGGCCTAGGGTGCGGATCTCCCCCGGCTCCAGGTCCAGCCGCTCCCCCGGGCCGTTCAGGCCGACCATGAGGCCGTTGCTGGTCCGCTCCCCCGCCACCACCCGGACCCCGACGGTCCGGTCGGGCCGGCATTCCTCCGCCGGGGGCACCCGGATCTCCATCCGGGCCGCCGAGCGCTCCAGGATCTCGGCCGGCTCGCCCTCCACCCGGACCCCGGCCTCGGCCCCCGGGATCCCCTCCCCGTGGATCGTGGCCCGGGATCCGGGCTCCAGGGGCAGGGGCGAGACCGAGTCGATCCGGAACTCGGGGGCCGGGTCCCCGACGCCCCGGGCGGTGAAGACCAGCGTGTCCCCGGCGGCGCTCTCCCCTCCGTGGACCCGGATCTCGTGGACGCCCGGCTCGGGGGAGAGGGTGAGGAGGGCGGCGGCCCGGCCGGCGGTGTCGGTGGCCAGGGAGAGGGGCTCGAGGCGGGCGCCGCCCGGCTCGCGGGAGAGGCTCCAGTCCAGGACCACCCCGGCCGCCGGCGTGCCGTCGGGGCGGAGGGCCGTGACCCGGAACGGCCGGGGGAGCTGGCTGCCCGGCTCCGCCTCCTGGTCCTCGCCGCCGCCGCTCCGGAGTCGCAGGACCACCGACGGCTCCTGGACCACCGGGACGATCAGGGGGGAGACGCCGTGGGCCGCCGGGGCGTCGATCCGGATCCGGGCCTCCCCGGGGGAGGACCCGGGCCGGTACGTCGCCCGGACCTCGCCCTCCCCGTCGGTGACGGCCGAGGCCGGTTCCACCGCCCCTCCTCCCTCCAGCGCCGCGAGCCGCAGCCGCAGGCCCTCCACCGGCTCGTCGCTCCCGTCCAGGGCCGCCACCCGGAAGGCGGCCGGGGTCCCGGAGCCGGCCACCACCGCCGCCGGGGGCCCGTCGACGAGGACCAGACGGGCGGTCTCGGCCGCCGGGCCCGCGGGCTCCCCGTGGCACGCCGACGCCACGAGGACGGCGGGCAGCAGGAGGGCTCGGGCGAGGCGGGTCGTCATCGGCCGATGGGGGTCCGGCGGTGGAGGTTCGAGAGGATCGCCAGGATGAACCTAGCGCACCGGCGGGCCCGTGACAGCCCGGGGCGGGAAACCTCCCCGGCGTGAGGGGTAGGTCCACGGGCGGAGGGAGACGGGATCGCGGGCCGGCCCTCGAGGCGCGGTCCGAGGAAAGTCCGGGCTCCACAGGACACGGTGCCGGGGAAACCCCGGGCGTCGCGAGGCGCCGGAAAGTGCCACAGAGAGCAGACCGCCGATGGCGCGCGGGTTCCGCTTCGTGCGGGCCCGCCGCACAGGCAAGGGTGAAAGGGTGGGGTAAGAGCCCACCGCGCCTCCTGGCGACAGGGGCGGCACGGCAAACCCCACCGGGAGCAAGGCCAAGCAGAGGCGAGCGGCGGTCCGCCGCGACGAGCCTCGGGTCGGCCGCGTGAGGCGTCGGGCGCCCGGGGCCCCAGATTTTGGAGCCGGGGGGGCACCCCCCCGCCCGGACCCCGGCTTACCCCCCCCCCGCGGGGGGCGGCCGGTTCGGGGGGCCCCCCCCCGATCCGGCCGACTCACGTTCGGGGCTCCCGCCACGCGCGCCCCGCTCGCCGGACGTCATCGACTCGCCGGATATCATCGAACGGAGGAACCATGAGGTCCCCTCGCGCCCGAGCCGCAGGGACGGATGGGGACGGCGGCGATCCGTCGGCCGTCCCCTTCCCCTTCCACCAGGAGCGGCTGGACAACGGACTCACCCTCCTGGTCCAGGAGGACCACCGGACGCCGGTGGTGGCGGTCCACCTGATGTACCACGTGGGGAGCAAGGACGAGCGTCCCGGCCGCACGGGCTTCGCCCACCTCTTCGAGCACCTCCTCTTCCAGGGATCCGAGCACGTGCCGAAGGGCCAGCACTTCCGGCACGTGCAGAACGCGGGAGGGACCCTGAACGGATCCACCTGGTTCGACCGGACCAACTACTTCGAGGTCCTCCCCGCCAGCCAGCTCGAGCTGGCCCTCTGGCTGGAGTCGGACCGGATGGGCTGGTTCCTCCCCTCCATCACCCGGGAGAAGCTGGACAACCAGCGGGACGTGGTGAAGAACGAGCGGCGGCAGGCCTACGAGAACCGGCCCTACGGCCTGGCCTTCGAGACGGTCCTGGAGACGGCGTTCCCCGAGGGCCACCCGTACCGCCACCCCACCATCGGCTACATGGAGGACCTGGACGCCGCCGACCTGGAGGACGTGCGGGAGTTCTTCCGGCGCTACTACGGCCCCGACAACGCCGTCCTGGTCATCGCCGGCGACGTGGAGACCGGGCGGGCCGTGGAGCTGGCCGGGAAGTGGTTCGGCGGGATCCCCGGCCGGGGACGGCCGCCGGAGGTGGAGGTCCCCGACGTGGGCGAGCCCGGGGAGCGGCGGGCGGAGATCGAGGACCGGGTCCAGGTCCCCCGCGTCTACCTCATGCACCACGCGCCGTCGTTCAACGACGAGGGGTTCGAGGCCAGCGACGTGCTGAGCAGCGTCCTGGCCGACGGCAAGAGCTCCCGTCTCCACCACCGGCTGATCTACGAGGAGCGGGTCGCCGGCGAGGTCACCTCCTTCGTGTGGCCCACCGAGGCCACGGGGATGCTGTGGACGGTGGCCACGGCCCGGCCCGGCGTCCCGGCCGACGAGCTGGAGGCCTCGGTCCGGGGGGTCCTGGACGACCTCCGGGACGGCGGGGTCGAGGGCGACGAGGTGGCCGGCGCCCGGAACCGGGCCCGCCGGTCCCTGGTCCGCCGGGTGAACGACGTGGGGGGGCGGGCCGACACCCTGGCCCACGCCTTCACCCTCCGCGGCGACCCCGGCTACCTGAACCGGGCCTTCGGGCGGTACGCGGCGGTGGAGCGGAGCGACGTGGAGTCGGCGGCCCGGGAGATCCTCCGGCCGGAGCGGCTCACCGTGGTCCGGGTGGTGCCCGAGGACGGCGGGGAGGGCGCGCCGGTGCCGCCGGTCCGGGCCGGGCCCGGGAGGACGTCATGAGCCGCCCAGCGCCCGATCGCGGCCGTCCGCCGGAGCCGGGCTCCGCCCGCCCGCTGGAGCTGCCCGAGATCCGGAGCTTCACCCTCGGGAGCGGCGTGAGGGTGCGGACCCTGGAGCGCCCGGACCTCCCCGAGGTCTCGATCCGGGTCCTCCTGGAGGCCGGCGCCGGGGCCGAGCCGCCCGAGCGCAGCGGCGTGGCCGAGCTCACCGGCCGGCTCCTCACCGAGGGGGCGGGCGGCCGCTCGGCCCGGGAGATGGCCCGGTGGCTGGACCGGATGGGCGCCTCCTTCAGCGTCCAGGTGAGCCACGACCTGGCCATGGTCTCGGTCCACCTCCTGCGGGACGTGCTCCCCGACGCCCTCGACTACCTGGCGGCGGCCCTCCGGGAGCCCGCCTTCGAGGAGGAGGAGGTGGAGCGGATCCGGAGCGAGCGCCTGGACGAGATCGAGCGGGAGCGGGACGACGCCGCGACGGTGGCCGACGAGGCGCTGGCCGCCGCCGTCTACGGCGGCCACCCCTACGGCCGTCCCGCCGCGGGCCTCTACCCCACGGTGGCCGCCGCCGACGCCCCCGCCATCCGGCGGTACCACCGAGGCCGCTACGGGGCCTCCGGCGCCTCCATGGTGGTCTGCGGCGACGTCGGTCTCGCCGAGCTCCGGGAGGGGCTGGAGGGACGCTTCGGCGACTGGGCCGGCGGCGGCGGCCCGGAGGATCTGGCGGCGGAGCCCGAGGCGCCCGTGGCCGGGGCCGACGTGGTCCTGGTGGACCGCCCGGGCAGCGCCCAGTCGGAGATCCGGATGGGCGGCGTGGGCATCACGCGGGACGACGCCGCCTTCCACGCGGCGCAGATGGCCAACGCCATCCTGGGCGGCCTCTTCAACTCCCGGCTGAACATGAACCTGCGGGAGGACAAGGGCTGGACCTACGGCGCCCGGACGTCGTTCCGGGCCCGCCGCGGGCGGGGACCGTTCGTGGCCCGGGCCGCCGTGGACACCCCGGTGACGGCCGACGCGTTCCGGGAGATGGAGGAGGAGATCCGCGGGCTCGTCCGCAGGCCTCCCAGCCCGGAGGAGATGGCCCTGGCCCGGAATGCCCTCACCCTGTCGCTGCCCCGTCAGTTCGAGACGGTGAGCCAGGTGAGCGGCAAGGTGGCCACCCAGGTGGCCTACGGCCTGGGCGACGACTACTGGGAGCGCTACCGGGATCGCGTCGAGGCGGTGACGCCGGAGGAGGTGGTGGCCGTGGCCGAGCGCTACCTGGACCCGTCCCGCCTGGTCCGGGTCGCGGTGGGCGACGCCTCGGAGGTCGCCTCCGACCTCGGGGAGCTGGGGACCCTGGAGGTCCGCCCTTGACTTTCGGGTAATCTTCGGCTACCGTTCGTCGCTCTCGTGAATCCTCGGGGGGACGGGATGGGAGAGAGCGGAGCTGGACGGGAGGGCCGGGAGGAGCCGGCGCGGGGGGAGGATCCGGCCGGAGGCGACCGGACCGGCGGACCCGGCCGGATCGACGGGCGCCGGGCCTACGCGGGCTCGGTGGTGGACGTGGACGTGGACCGGGTCCGGTTCCCGGACGGCTCCGAGGGGGAGCTGGAGATGATCCGGCACCCGGGCGCGGCGGCCGTGGTGCCCCTGCGGGAGGAGCCCGGCGCCGGCTCGCCCCCGTCGGTGCTCCTGCTCCGCCAGTACCGGTACGCCGCCGACGGATTCATCTGGGAGATCCCCGCGGGGAAGCTGGCCGAGGGCGAGGAGGCCGAGGTCTGCGCCCGGCGGGAGCTGGAGGAGGAGGCCGGGGTCCGGGCCGGCGTCCTCCGGCACCTGACCACCATCTACACGACCCCCGGGTTCACCGACGAGCGGATCCACCTCTTCGTGGCCCGGGACCTGCAGCCTGGACGGCGGGCTCACGAGGCGTCGGAGTTCATCGAGAGCCGGGAGATCCCGTTCCCGCGGGTGCTCCGGATGGTGGAGACGGGGGAGATCGTGGACGGCAAGAGCGTCGCCGCGCTGCTGTACGCCGCGCGCTGGGCCGGGCCGGACGGTAGCTGAAGGCGGGCGAGGACGAGGCAACCCTCCACGGGCCCGTCGCGTCCAATGATCGAGAAGAGACGGGACACGGCGGGGAGGTGGACCATGAGCAGCGCCATAGAGCTGGAGGGAAGGGGGGCGGCCGGGAACGAGGGTGGTGCGGCCCATACGCGCTCCGACCTCAAGGAGCTGGACGACGCCGAGCTCGTGCAGGCGTACATGGACGGCGGGAAGCTCGCCTTCTACGAGCTCACCGACCGCTATCACGACCGGCTCCTCAACTTCATCTACCGGACCATCGGCGACCGGGACCGGGCCGAGGACCTGGTGCAGGAGACCTTCGTCCGGGTCTACCGGCACCTCCACCGGTTCGATCCGAACCGGAAGTTCTCCACCTGGATCTACACCATCGCCGGGAACCTGGCGAAGAACGAGCTCAGGAACCGGTCGCGGAACCCCATGGTGCTCTTCCAGGCCATCAAGAAGAACTGGGACGAGGACCACCGGCCGCTGGAGTGGGAGGACAGCTCCTTCACGCCCGACGACCTCTTCCGGAAGCGACACCTCCGGGAGACCGTGGAGCGCGCGGTGGAGGAGCTCCCGGAGCACCATCGGGTCGTCTTCGTCCTCCGGGAGATGGAGGGGAAGACCTACGAGGAGATCTCGGAGATCACCGGCGTGACGCTGGGGACGGTGAAGTCCAGGCTCAACCGGGCCCGGAACCGGTTCGCCCAGATCATCGCGCCGATGCTGGAGTAGGAACTCCGGCCCGTTCCGCGCGTATCAAAGCGCGGTTCCTGGCCGCCCCTCCGTGACGCGGGCTCCCGCGGGCGATGAGGGCTCCGGCCGCTCTAGGTCGTGCCTGGTTGGAGAGTGTCCCGCGTGATGGACTGCGACGAGTTTCTCAGGGGGTACTCGGGCTTCCGTGATCGGCGGATCCCTCCGTCGGCCCGGGAGCGGTACCGGGAGCACCTGGCGGACTGCGCCTCCTGTCGGCGGTACGACCACGTGGTCCGCCGGGGCGCCCACCTCCTCCGGTCGCTGCCCTCGCCCTGTCCCTCCGCCGATTTCCTCCCCCGCCTGAAGCACCGCATCTACCACATCGAGGACGGGAGTCCCCTGTCGGACTCCTCCTCGGGCGGCGGTGCCGCCCTGGCCGCCCTGGCGGCGGTGGGGATCCTGGCCCTGGCGTGGCTCCCCTTCGCCCTCCAGCCCCCGTCCGAGGTGGAGCTGGATCCCGTGGCCGTGGAGCCCTCCGGCCAGGTGGAGGCCGCCTCGTCCTCCCTCTTCGGATCGGGCCCGTTCGTCACGCCGCTCCTGCACGAGGCCGCCTCCCCGCGGACGGCCGGGCCGTCCGGATCCGGGTGGCGGAGCGCCGGGGAGCGGGGGGGCGCCGTGAGGCTGCTCCCCACCGGCGGCGGCGATCCGGGCTCCACCTCGCTCCAGCTCCGTTGAGGGCCTCGGGGCCCCCGGGCCCACCGGCATGGCGCTGAGCGCCGAGGAGGCCCTGGACCGCCGGATCCGGTCGGGCGACGTGGAGGGGGCCTTCTTCCTCCACGGCGACGACGAGAAGCTCCGGGACGAGGCGGCCCGCCGCCTGGCCGAGGCGGCGGTGGACCCGGACACCCGGGACTTCAACCTGGACCGGTTCCGGGGCGACGACGTGGAGCCGGACCGGCTGGCCGGGGCCCTGAACATGCCGCCCATGATGGCCGACCGACGGGTGGTGCTCCTGCTCCGGGCCGAGGAGCTCACGCCCACCGGCCGCCGGGTGGTGGAGGAGGCCGTGGAGGACCTCGCCCCCGGCCTCACGTTCGTGATCACGGCCCGGATCCCGTCCTCGAAGACGAAGTTCTACAGGCGCCTGAAGGAGGGGGCGGTCTCCTTCGGCTGGAAGAGCCCGGGCTCGGGGGAGATCCCCGGGTGGCTCATGGAGCGGGCGGAGCGGGTCCACGGCTTCGAGCTCCGGCCCGCGGCGGCCCAGGCCATGGCGGCGGCGGTGGGCGAGGACCTCTCCCTCCTGGACGCCGAGCTGGAGAAGCTCGCCCACGCGGCGGAGGACGGCGCCGTGGACGTGGAGACCGTCCGGTCGCTGGTGACCAACGTCCGCCCCGTGGATCGCTGGGACTGGCTGGACCGGGTGGCCTCCCGGGAGTACGACTCGGCCCTCGGGGACCTGCCGGTCCTCCTCCGGGAGTCGTCGGAGTCGGCGGTGGGGCTCCTGGTGGGCATGGTGGACCAGCACGTCTACCTGGGCCTGGCCCTGGCCGGGGGCCGGAGCCGGGTGCAGGGGGCCCTCACCCGGGCCGGGAAGCCGTACCTCAAGTGGAAGGCGCGGATCTACGCGGGGCAGGCCCGGAACTGGTCGCCCGGCCATCTCCGGCGGGCCCTGCGGCTCATGCGGAGGGCCGACCGCCACGCCAAGTCGGGGCTCTCCGACGACGCGGTGATGCGGGAGCTCCTGGTCTCCCTCCGGGCCATGGCGGGGTCGTGACGGCCGCGGCGCGCCTCCTGCCGGCCCTGGCCGTCCTCGCCCTCTGCTGGCCAGCGGGCCCGGCGGCGGCACAGGTTACGGATCGGGCCGCCGGGGCCCCGGACGCCCTGGACGCCGTGGAGGCGGCCCTGGATTCCGGGCGGGTGGAGCGCGCCCGGGAGCTCCTGGCGGGGTGGGAGGAGGGCGACGCCGGGCCCACCTCCGGCCAGGCGAAGCGGACCCTCTACCTCCGGGCGCGCCTCACCGCCGACGCGGACTCGGCCGAGACCCTCTACCTGGACCTGGCCCTGGAGGGCGACGCCCGGTACGGGGACCGTGCGTGGCTCCGGCTGGCCCAGCTCCACCTGGCCCGGGGCGAGCCGGGCCGGGCCCGGGCCGAGCTGGAGCGCCTTCGGACGGATTACCCCTCCAGCGACCTGTCCGGGGCCTCGTGGTACTGGACCGGACGGGCGGCGGCCGCGGCCGGCGACGGACGGGCCGCCTGCCGGGCGTGGCGCCGGGCGGCCTCGGACGCGGAGGAGACGGCGGCCGAGCTGGCCTCCCGGGCACTGGAGGGCTGCCGGGACGGGACGCTGGCCGGCTACGCCGTGCAGCTCGGCGCCTTCCGGGAGCGGGCCCGGGCCCGGGAGCTGGAGGAGAGGGCCCGGGAGGCGGGCTTCGAGGTCCGGACGGTGGATCCGTCGTCGCCGGACGGGCTGGTCCGGGTCCGGACCGGGAGGGTGGCGGATCGGGAGGCCGCGGCGGAGCTGGTCCGCCGGCTGGAGTCGGAGGGTTTTCCGGCCATGGTGGTGGAGCTGAGCGAATCGTCCGGGTGAGGGTAGCCACCCGGTGAGCGGAACCGACGGGAACGATCGTCCACGGGGGACGGAGGGATGAGCGACGGAGCCACGGCAGAGGCCCGGGCGCAGGAGGGCTCCCACACCCCCCTCATCCAGCAGTACCTGGACATCAAGTCCCGCCACCCCGACGCCATGGTCTTCTTCCGGGTGGGCGACTTCTACGAGATGTTCTTCGACGACGCCCACGAGGCCAGCCGGCTCCTGGGCATCACCCTCACCTCCCGGAACAACGGGGCCTCCGCCGACGTGCCCATGGCCGGGGTCCCGGTGAAGGCGGTGGACGAGTACCTGCCCGAGCTCCTGCGCCGGGGCCGGCGGGTGGCCGTGGCCGAGCAGGTGGAGGACGCCGACCAGGCCGACGGCCTGGTGGACCGGGAGGTGGTGGAGATCATCACCCCCGGCACCACCCTGGAGGACACCCTCCTCTCGGAGAAGCAGAACAACTTCGTGGCGGCGCTGGCCGGCGAGGATCCCGTGGGGATCGCCATGGTGGACGTGAGCACCGGCGAGTTCGAGGTGTGGGCCTCTCCCGCCGACGCCCTCGCCGACGAGCTGGGGCGCCTGGAGCCCTCGGAGGTGGTGGCCCCCCGGGACTTCCCCCTCCCCGAGTCGAGGCTGCGGGCCGAGACCCGACGGGAGGCCTGGCGCTTCGAGCTGGAGTTCGCCGAGGAGAACCTGCGGCGGACCTTCGACGTGAAGACGGTGGAGGGCTTCGGCTTCCAGGCCGAGGGCGACGAGCCCCTGATCCGGGCCGCCGGCGCCCTGGTGGGCTACCTGGACGAGGTGCGTCCCGCCGGCGTGGACCACCTGCGGCCCCCGCGGATCGAGCGCCGCGGCCGCTACATGCACCTGGACGAGATGACCCGGCGGAACCTGGAGCTGGTGGAGCCGCTCCGGAGCGACCGGGGCACCAGCCTCCTGGCCGTGCTGGACCGGACCCGGACGGCCATGGGCGGGCGGCTCCTCCGGCGCTGGCTCCTCCATCCCCTGGTGGAGGTCGAGGAGATCCGGCGGCGGCAGGAGGCGGTGGCGGAGCTCGTGGAGCGGGGGGACCTGCGGACGGAGCTCCGGGAGCGGCTCTCCCGGATCCAGGACCTGGAGCGGCTCGCGGGCAAGCTCTCCACCGCCCGGGCGGGGCCCCGGGGGATCCTGGGGCTGGCCGATTCTCTGGAGGAGCTTCCGCCGGTGCGCCGGGCCCTGGAGGACCCGTCCTCCCCCCGCCTGGGCGAGCTGGCCGGGCTGGACCCGCTGGAGGACCTGCGGGAGGGGATCCGGGAGGCGGTGGATCCCGAGGCGCCGCCGAAGCTCACCGAGGGCGGCGTGATCCGCCAGGGGTACTCCGAGGAGCTGGACGAGCTCCGGGAGACCCGGGACGGCGCGGTGGACTTCATCGCCCGGCTCCAGACGGAGGAGCGGGAGCGGACGGGCATCTCGAGCCTGAAGGTGGGCCACAACAAGGTCTTCGGGTACTACCTGGAGGTCACCAACCCGAACCTGGACAGGGTCCCGGACCGGTACCACCGGAAGCAGACCCTGAGCAACTCCGAGCGCTACTTCACCCCCGAGCTCAAGGAGTGGGAGGAGAAGGTGGTGGGGGCGGAGGAGCGGATCGAGGAGCTGGAGCTCCGGCTCTTCCGCGAGCTGCGGGAGTCGCTGGCGGCCGAGGCGGAGCGGATCCAGGAGACCGCGCGCCGGGTGGCCGAGCTGGACGCCCTGGCCTGCCTGGCCGAGGTGGCGGTCTCCAACGACTACGCCCGGCCCCGGGTGACCGAGGGGTACCGGCTGGAGCTCCGCGACTGCCGCCACCCGGTGGTGGAGGAGACCATGGCCCGGGAGGAGTTCATCCCCAACGACGTGGTCCTGGACCGGGACGGGTTCCTGGTGGTCCTCACCGGACCGAACATGGCCGGAAAGTCCACCGTGCTCCGGCAGGTGGGCCTGGCGGCGCTGCTGGCGCAGATGGGGTCCTTCGTCCCGGCGGCGGAGGCCGAGGTCGGCCTCTGCGACCGGATCTTCACCCGGGTGGGGGCCTCGGACAACCTGGCCCGGGGCCAGAGCACCTTCATGGTGGAGATGACCGAGACCGCCACCATCCTGAACAGCGCGTCGGAGCGGAGCCTGGTGCTGCTGGACGAGATCGGCCGGGGCACCTCCACCTACGACGGCGTCTCCATCGCCTGGGCGGTGACCGAGTACATCCACGAGCACGTGGGGGCGAGGACGATCTTCGCCACCCACTACCACGAGCTGGTGGAGCTGGCCGACCGCCTGGACGGGGTGGCCGCCTACAACGTGGCCGTCCGGGACACCGGCGACGACATCGTCTTCCTCCGGCGGCTGGAGCCGGGGGGCTGCGACCGCTCCTACGGGGTCCACGTGGGCCGGCTGGCCGGGCTCCCCTCCGACGTGGTGGACCGGGCGAACCAGGTGCTGGGCGAGCTGGAGAACGGCCCCGACGGGACGGGGAGCCGCCTGGCCCGGCTCAGCGACCGGGACGCCGGACAGCTCACCCTCTTCCAGGGGGCCGAGCCGGAGGCCGTCCGGCGGCTCCGGGAGCTGGATCCCGATCGGATGACGCCCCTGGAGGCGCTGAACGCCCTGGCCGAGCTCCGGGACCTCGCCGACGAGGACGGCGGGTGAGGGGGGCGGCCGTGGCCGCGGCCCTCATCCTCCCGGCGGCCGGCTGCGGGGAGACCCTCCAGCCGCTGCTGGGAGGGCTGGAGGTGGCGCGGCGGGGCGGCGTCGCCTTCCAGATGCCGGTGATGGCCAACCCCTCCCCGCCCTTCCGGTATCCCCGGGAGGCGCTGGAGTCCGGTGTGGGGGGCGAGGCCGTGGTCCGGATCCACATCACCGCCGCGGGACGGGTGGATTCGGTGGAGCTCCGGCGGTCCACCGGACACGCCCTCCTGGACTCGGCGGCGGTGGCGGGAGCGCGCCGCTTGCGGTACCGTCCCGCCCGCCGGGGGGCGGATTCCGTGGCCGTGTGGGCCCGCCTCCCCGTCCGCTTCCCCATGCCCGAGCGACAGGAGTCGCCATGAGCGGTCCCTCCAGCCCGGATCCCACCCGCGCGGATCCCTCCCGCGCTCCCCCGGACCGACGGGAGCCGTCGGAGTCGGTCCTGGAGACCATCGGCTGGACCCCCCTGGTCCGGCTGTCGCACGTGACGGAGGGGATCCGGACCCCGGTCCTGGGCAAGGCCGAGTTCTTCAATCCCGGCGGCTCGGTGAAGGACCGGATCGGGACCTACATCATCGACGAGGCGGAGCGGCAGGGCCGGCTCCGGCCCGGGGGGACGGTGGTGGAGGGCACCTCGGGGAACACCGGCGTGGGCCTGGCCATCGCCGCGGCGGTGAAGGGGTACCGCTGCGTCTTCACCATCCCGGACAAGATGAGCGTGGAGAAGGTCCGCCTCATGAAGGCCTTCGGCGCCGAGGTGATCGTCACACCCTCCGGGGTGGGTCCCGACCACCCCCGCTACTACGGGAACATGGCCCGGCGGATCGCCGAGGAGCGTGAGAACGCGGTGATGGCCGACCAGTTCTACAACGACGCCAACCCCCGGGCCCACTACGAGACCACCGGCCCCGAGATCTGGGAGCAGACGGGGGGGCGGATCACCCACTTCGTGGCGTCGCCGGGGACCGGCGGGACCATCACCGGCGTGGCCCGCTACCTGAAGGAGCGCGACCCCGGGATCCGCATCGTGGCCGGCGACCCCGAGGGATCCATCTACCACCACTACTACCGGACGGGCGACGAGATCGAGGGGACCCCCTACAAGGTGGAGGGGATCGGGAACGACAAGATCCCGTCCACCCTGGACTTCGACCTCATCGACGAGATGCGGACGGTGGACGACCGGGAGGCCTTCCTCATGGCCCGCCGGGTGACCCGGGAGGAGGGCCTGTTCGTGGGCGGGTCCACGGGCCTCATCGTCCACGTGGCCCTGCAGGTGGCCCGGGAGGTGGACGACCCCGACGCCCGGGTGGTCTGCGTGCTGTGCGACACGGGGGAGCGCTACCTGTCGAAGCTCTACGACGAGGCGTGGCTCCGGGAGCACCAGATCCTGCGGACCGGCCGGGTCACCGCCGGGAGCCTCCTGGGGCGGAAGGACCCCGAGGCGCCGGAGCTGGTGTCGGCGGAGCCCGGCTCCACGGTCCGGGAGGCCCTGCGGATGCTGGAGGAGCACAACATCTCCCAGCTCCCGGTCCTGGAGGACGGCGAGGCGGTGGGCTCCCTGGTGGAGGGCGAGGCCATGTCGGCGGTCATCCAGGAGCCCGAGCTCCTGGACGCGCCGGTGGATCGGCTCGCCGGGCCGCCGTTCCCCACGGTGGACCGGGAGGCCGACGTCCAGGACGTGAGCCGCCGGCTGACCCGGGAGGTGCCGGCGGTGCTGGTGGCCGAAGCCGGCCGGGTCACGGGGATCCTGACCCGCTACGACCTGCTCCACCACGTGATGGACGAGGAGTGACCCGCCGCGAGGAGCGAGCCGGTGGGCGAGGGGGCCGGCCGGCGGCCGGACGCATGAGCACCGAGCGCGAGACGACCGATCACGGAAGGGAGATTCCATGAGCCTGCTGGACGGGAAGACGGGACTGGTCTTCGGCGTGGCCAACGAGCGGAGCTACGCGTGGTACATCGCCGAGAAGATCCTGGAGGGGGGAGGGGAACCGCTGTTCACCCACCTCCCCGGCGAGAAGATGGAGCGCCGGGTCTCCCGGGCCCTGGACTCCCTGGGCCTGGAGGACCCGTGGATGGAGCCGTGCGACGTGAGCAGCGACGAGGACCTGGACGCCGTCTTCGGACGGATCCGGGAGGAGGGCCGCACGCTGGACTTCGTGGTCCACTCCGTGGCCTTCGCCGACCGGGAGTACCTGGAGCCGGGCCGGTTCCACGAGACCCCGAGGGAGGCCTGGCACCAGGCCCTGGACGTCAGCGCCTACTCGCTGGTGGCCATGGCCCGGCGGGCCGCGCCCCTCATGGAGGACGGCGGGAGCATGGTGTCCATGACCTACTACGGCGGCGAGAAGGTGGTGGAGGGCTACAACGTCATGGGCGTGGCCAAGGCCGCCCTGGAGCACTCCACCCGCTATCTGGCCGCCGAGCTGGGCGAGCGGGGGGTGCGGGTGAACGCCGTGAGCGGCGGGCCGCTCAAGACGCTGGCCGCCATGGGCGTGGGCGGGATCCGGGAGATGTTCGACGTCCAGGAGGAGCGCTCCCCGCTGCGCCGGAACATCGAGGGAGAGGAGGTGGGCGACGCCGTGGCGTACCTGCTGTCCGACCGGGCCAGCGCCATCACCGGCGAGGTCCTCCACGTGGACGCCGGCTTCAGCATCGTGGGCATGTGAACCGAACCATGGAAGTCGCGGTCCTCACCGGCGGGGCCAGCGCCGAGCGGGCGGTCTCGCTGGCCACGGGCCGGGCGGTGGTGGACGCCCTCCGGTCGCGGGGACACACCGTCCACGCCGTGGACACCGCCCGGGGCTACGTCCCCCGCGACGAGGAGGAACGGCTCCTGGCCGGCGTGCCGGGCCCCGAGCCGCCGGACGAGGCACGGCTCGAGGAGGCCGACCGGGGGGAGCTGTCGGTGGGGGTGGCCGAGCTGCCCGTGGTCCGGGACGCGGAGGTGGCGTTCCTGGCCCTCCACGGCGGCCACGGCGAGGACGGACACCTGCAGGCGGTCCTGGAGATGGCCGGGGTGGCCTACACCGGGACGGGTCCCCTGGGCGCCGCCATCGCCATGGACAAGCGGGTGACCAAGGAGCTCCTGGTCCAGGGCGGGGTCCCGACCCCGGCCTGGGCGCCGCCGGACCTCCCGCCGGAGGAGGGGGCGGAGCGGCTGGGCTACCCCCTGGTGGTCAAGCCGGCCTCGGAGGGGAGCACGGTGGGCCTCTCGGTGGTCCGGGAGCCCGGGGAGCTGGAGGAGGCCGTGGAGCGGGCCGCCCGTCACGACGACGACGTCCTCCTGGAGCGCTTCGTCCCGGGACGGGAGCTCACGGTGGGAATCCTGGGCGACGCGGCGCTGCCGCCGGTGGAGATCCACCCCGGCCGGGAGATCTACGACTACGAGTCCAAGTACGTGCCCGGCATCTCCAGCTACGACGCCCCGGCGAGCCTGCCCGAGGAGGCGTCGAGGCGCCTGATGGAGCTGGGGCTCCGGGCGCACCGGCTCCTCCGGCAGGGCGCCTACAGCCGGGTGGACTTCCGCATGTCCCCCGACGGCGAGTTCTGGTGCCTGGAGGGGAACGCCCTGCCGGGGCTCACCTCCACCAGCCTCCTGCCCAAGGGGGCGCGGGCCGCCGGCATCGAGTTCCCCGACCTCTGCGAACGGATCGCCCGGTCGCCGGTGCGGCCTCGTCGGTGACGCCCCCCCGGGCGGGGCCCCGGCCCGGGAACGGGCCCCGGTGAAGGGGGTTTGACGAGAGCCCATGGGCTACGCGGAACGATCCTACAGCTACCGGTTCGGGAAGGACGGCTTCGGCGGCGAAGGCGGGGGGCGGGAGAGCGTCCTGGGCGGGATGACCCCCTGGGTGAAGCGCCTCCTGGTGGCCAACGTGGCCGTCTACCTCCTGAACGTGGTGGGGCTCATGCCCCACCGGTGGACCGTGGAGGTCTTCGGGTTCGTGCCCGACCCCCTCTGGCTCCTGACCCATCCGTGGGCGCCCGTGAGCTACATGTTCGTCCACGGGGGCTTCGTCCACCTCCTGTTCAACATGGTGATCCTCTTCTTCTTCGGCCCGCCCCTGGAGCGGGTCTGGGGAGGGGGCAAGTTCCTGCGGTACTACGCGGCGGCGGGCCTGGGCGGGGCCCTCCTGCACCTGGCCCTGGCGCCCATGGTGGGCTACGCGCCCATGGTGGGCGCCTCCGGGGCCCTCTACGGGCTGCTCCTGGCCTTCGCCTTCCGGTGGCCCGAGGCTCCCATCTACATCTGGGGCATCCTCCCCATCCGGGCGAAGTGGTTCGTCGGGATCCTGGCGGCCATGGCGCTCGTCGGCACCTTCTCGGGCACCGACTCCGGGGTGGCCTCCTGGGCCCACCTGGGCGGGCTGGTCACCGGCTTCGCCTACCTGAAGGCCGGCGACCGGCTGGAGCGCTGGATCCAGCGGCGGGGCCGGGGGGGCTCCCGCCAGCGTTCGGCGATGTCCCGGGGCCGGGACCGCGGCCTCGGCGTGGTGGACGAGGGGGGCGACGGGGGCGCGGGCTCCGGACGGGACCGCCCCCGGACCGGCGGGGGCGACGACCTGGACCGGGTCAACGAGATCCTGGACAAGATCCGGGATCGCGGGATGGATTCCCTCACGGCCGAGGAGCGGGAATTCCTCACCCGGATGAGCCGGAAATACCGGGAGACGGAGGACTGAGGACCCGCCCTTTCGAGCCCCTGGAGCCCCGCCTAGAATAGCGTCCCCCCGCGCCGACCGAGGGCGCCGGGAACGGCTACACCACAGGAGGTGATCATGGCGGGCCAGTCGTCCGAATACCGCACCGGCGACATTCGAAACGTGGCCGTGGTCGGCCACGGGAGCTGCGGGAAGACCACCCTGGTGGACGCCATGTGCTACGTCGCCGGCGCCACCTCGCGCCGGGGCTCGGTCCGTCAGGGCACGGCCCTCACCGACCATACGCCGGAGGAGCGGGAGCACGGTATGTCCATCCAGCTCGGGCTGGCCCGCATGGAGTGGATGGGGACCAAGGTCAACCTGCTGGACACCCCCGGATACTTCGACTTCTACGGCGACCTCCACGCCGGCATGCGGGTGGCCGACGGCGCCGTGGTGGTGGTGGACGCCGCCGCCGGCGTCGAGGTGGGGACGCGGAAGGCGTGGCGTATGGCCGAGGAGCGCGGGATCCCCCGGCTGATCTTCGTCACCGGGATGGACCGGGACAACGCCTCCTTCCAGGAGACGTTCGAGGAGATCACCGGGACCCTCTCGCCCTCGGCCATCCCCGTGGAGGTGCCCATCGGCTCGGGGGCCGACTACCGGGGGATCGTGAACCTGTTCTCCGACCGGGCCCACGTGTACCGGGAGGACTCGGACACCGGCGAGTACGACGAGTCGGAGGTCCCCGAGGAGCTCCGGGAGGGGGCCTCGGAGTGGGAGACCGAGCTCATCGAGACCATCGCCACCACCGACGACAGCCTCCTGGAGTCGTACCTGGAGGGCGAGGAGCTGGAGCGGGAGCAGGTGCTGGAGGCCCTGGCGGCGGCCATGGCCGAGGGGGAGCTGTTTCCCGTGTTCTGCGGGTCCGGGCTCACCGGCGGGGGCGTCCGCGCGCTGATGAAGAAGGTGGTGGAGCTGCTCCCCTCGCCCGACCGGGCCGGGCCCCACGAGGCCGAGGAGGACGGCGAGCTCCTCCTCCTGGAGGGCACCGACGACGAGCCCTTCTCGGCGCTGGTCTTCAAGGTCACCTCCGAGCCCCACACGGGGGAGCTCAGCGTCTTCCGGATCTACTCCGGGACCGTCTCCAGCGGCGAGAGCGTCCGGAACGCCTCCCGGGGGAACGAGGAGCGCATCAGCCACCTGAGCGTGCCCCACGGCGACGAGCGCCACGAGGTGGAGCGGCTCCACGCCGGCGACGTCGGGGTGGTGGCCAAGCTGGGCGACACCCACGCCGGCGATACCCTCTCCGGGGAGGGGCGGACCATCGTGCATCCGGGGATCGACTGGCCGGAGCCGGACATCGCCGTGGCCGTGGCGCCCCTCTCCGTGGGCGAGGAGGACCGGCTGGCCTCCGGCCTGGCGGCGATCCACGAGGAGGACCCCACCTTCACGGCCAGCTACGACTCGGAGCTGGCGCAGACCATCGCCCGGGGGCTGGGCGAGCTGCACCTGAAGGTGTGCCTGGAGAAGCTGGAGCGGAAGCACAACGTGGAGGTGGAGACGGAGCAGCCCCGCATCGCCTACCGCGAGACCATCACCCGGCAGGCCGAGGGCCACGCCCGGCACAAGAAGCAGACCGGGGGACGCGGGCAGTTCGGCGAGTGCTGGATACGCCTCCGTCCCCTCTCCCGCGGCGAGGGCTACGACTTCGTGGACTCCACCAAGGGCGGCGTCATCCCGTCCAAGTTCATCCCCGCCGTGGACGAGGGGATCCGGGAGGCGGCCGAGCGGGGCGTGGTGGCGGGCTATCCGGTGGTGGACTTCCAGGCCGAGGTCTACGACGGGTCCCACCACTCGGTGGACAGCTCCGAGCAGGCCTTCAACGCGGCCGGATCGAAGGCGTTCCGGAGCGTGGTGGAGGAGGCGGCCCCCATCCTCCTGGAGCCGATCCTGGAGGTGGAGGTCCGGACGCCCGAGGAGTACATGGGCGACGTCATCGGGGACCTGAACCAGCGCCGGGGCAGGGTGGTGGGGATGGACTCGGAGGGCACGTGGCAGGTGGTCCGGGCCCAGGTCCCGGAGGCCGAGATGTACAAGTACTCCGCGGCGCTGCGCTCCATCACCCACGGCCAGGCGAGCCACTCCCGGAGCTTCTACCAGTACGAGCCCGTTCCCTCCCAGGTGGCGGAGCGGATCGTGGAGCAGGCCGGGGAGCGCCGCGAGGCGAGCTGAGCGGGCTCCCGGGCGGTGCGTCGGCGCCGTCCCCTCTCTGAACGGAGCGCGGGGGAGCGGGCCCGGGGCCGCCGGCTCGGGACGCGGGACCGGCGCTTCGCTGCCGACGGTCCCTCCCCGGGACCCCGGGCCCGCTCGTCGACCGTGGTCGGCGGGGGACGGCGCCTCCTCGGCCCGGAGGAGCCCGCTCCCCTGCCGGGGGAGGGAGAGCGGGCACACGATCTGGCGGAATGGGTACATCCTGACGGGTCGGCCGTGGCCGCTCTCCAACTCCAGCGTCGGCATCGACACCAGCAACCCCAGCGAGGTGGGTTCGCTTGGCCGGACACAACAAGTGGTCGAAGATCAAGCGGCAGAAAAAGCGCGAGGACCAGCGCAAGAGCCGGGTCTTCGCCAAGCTCAGCCGCGAGATCGCCGTGGCCGCCCGGGAGGCCGGCGGCGACCCCGAGTTCAACCCCCGTCTCCGCACGGCCATCGACAACGCCCAGGCGGAGAACATGCCCAAGGCCAACATCGAGAGCGCCATCCGGCGCGGCCTGGGCGAGGAGGAGGGGGTCGACTACCACGAGTACACGCTGGAGGGCTACGGCCCCGGCGGGGCGGCCCTGTACCTGGAGTGCCTCACCGACAACGAGAACCGGACCGTCCAGGAGGTCCGGCACCTCCTGGAGACCCGGGGCGGGAACCTGGGCCGGGACGGCTCGGTGGCCTGGATGTTCGAGCGCAGGGGCCAGATTCGTGTGGACGCCGGACGGTACGACGAGGAGGCGGTCCTGGAGGCGGCCGTCCTGGCCGGCGCCGAGGACATGACCCGTTCCGGCGACGAGTTCGTGGTCACCACCGATCCGTCGGAGTTCCACGACGTCCAGTCCGGCCTGAAGGACGCCGGGATCCAGTTCGAGGAGGCGGAGCTGGCCATGGTCCCCCAGTCCACCATGGCGGTGGAGGACGGGACGCGGGATCAGCTCCTGGACCTCCTGGCCGAGCTGGAGGACCACGACGACGTCCAGAAGGTGTTCTCCAACCTCGAGGTGGATGCGGCCGAGCTGGCGAGTGCCGACGCTACCTGAGGCGCGGTGAGGGTCCTCGGGGTGGACCCGGGCATCTCCGCCACGGGCTACGGGCTGGTGGGGGGCGACCGTCGGGACATGCGGCTCGTGGAGTGCGGGGTGGTCCGCTCGGATGCCGACCGGGAGCTCCCGGCGCGCCTCCGTCAGATCCACGACGGCCTCCTGGAGGCCATCGACCGGCTGGCTCCTGAGTGCCTCGCCGTGGAGGGCGTGTACCACGGCCCCAACGTCCGGACCGCCGTGCTGCTGGGCCACGCCCGGGGCGTGATCGTCCTGGCCGGGGCCGCCCGGGAGCTGCCCGTGGCCGAGTATCCCCCGGCCGAGATCAAGATGGCGGTGACGGGGAGCGGCAACGCCTCGAAGGAGCAGGTGGGCTTCATGGTCCAGCGACACCTCAACCTGAAGGAGCCCCCCGCGCCCTCCGACGCCGCCGACGGATGCGCCGCGGCCATCTGCCACTTCTTCAAGGGGACCGGGGCGGTGGCCCGGGAGGCGGGCGGATGATCCGGCGCGTACGGGGCCGGCTCCTGAACCGGTCCCCCGGCTCGGTGGAGGTCATGACCGCCGGCGGGGTGGGCTACGAGCTCAGGGTCCCGGCGGCCCTCATGGACCGCCTGCCCGAGGAGGGCCAGGAGGTGGAGCTGGACTGCGCCCTGGTGGTCCGGGACGACGCCATGGAGCTCTTCGGGTTCGGGTCGGCCATGGAGCGGGAGCTCTTCCTCCGCCTCCAGTCCGCCAGCGGCGTGGGGCCCAGCCTCTCCCTCTCGCTGCTGGGGACCCTCTCGGCGGGCCGTCTGGTCCAGGCCATCCGGGCCAAGGATCACGCCGCCCTCCGGACGGTGACCGGCGTGGGGAAGAAGACGGCCGAGCGGATCGCCGTGGAGCTGGCCGACAAGCTCGACGACCTGGCGACCGAGGAGGTGCTGGGCGTGGAGGCGGACTCGCCGGCCGGCTCCGCCGTGGAGGCGCTGGTCTCCCTGGGCTACGCCCGGCGGGAGAGCGAGAAGGCCGTGGCCAGCGCCCGGGAGGAGGGCGACGCCGAGGTGGAGGACGGCGACACCGAGGGCCTGGTCCGGGCCGCCCTCCAGCACCTGTGAGGGGGACCGCCCGATGAACGGGGCCGACGGGGCCGACGGAGCCGACGGGACCGACGGGGCCGAGGGCTCCAGCGGCTCCAGCGGCGCCGGCGGGGCGGAGTCCTCCCGGGAGATCACCACACCCGAGACGCTGGACTCGGCCGAGTCCTCGGCCGACCGATCCCTCCGGCCGGACCGCCTGGAGGAGTTCGTGGGGCAGGAGCACCTGAAGGAGAGCCTGGGCGTCTACATCGAGGCGGCCAGGGGCCGGGGCGAGGCCCTGGACCACACCCTCTTCTTCGGACCCCCGGGGCTGGGCAAGACCACCCTGGCCATGCTCATGGCCAACGAGCTGGGCGCCGACATCAAGACCACCTCGGGGCCGGCGCTGGAGAAGCCGGGGGACCTGGCGTCGCTCCTCACCGACCTCCAGCGACGGGACATCCTCTTCATCGACGAGATCCACCGCCTGCGCCCGGTCATCGAGGAGTTCCTCTACCCGGCCATGGAGGACTACCGGATCGAGATCCGGCTGGGCGAGGGTCCGCGGGCCCAGACCATGACCATGAAACTGGAACGCTTCACCCTGGTGGGGGCCACCACCCGGTTCGGGCTGCTCACCGCACCCATGCGGGCCCGGTTCGGGGTGGTGGAGCGGCTGGACTACTATCCGCCCGAAGACCTGAAGCGGATCGTGGAGCGGTCGGCGGGGATCCTGGGGGTTCCCGTGAGCGACGAGGGAGCCGAGGAGATCGCCCGGCGCGCCCGGGGGACGCCCCGGGTGGCCAACCGCCTGCTGCGCCGGGTCCGGGACTTCGCCCAGGTACGGTCCGACGGCCGGATCGACCGGGAGACGGCGGCCGGGGCGCTGGAGATGCTGAACGTGGACGAGTACGGCCTGGGGGAGATGGACGCCCGCCTGCTGCGCTCCATCATCGAGGGCTTCGACGGGGGCCCGGTGGGCCTCCGCTCGCTGGCCGTGGCGGTGGGCGAGGACGCCGGCACCCTGGAGGAGGTCTACGAGCCGTACCTGATCCAGAACGGCTTCCTCCAGCGGACCGCCCAGGGCCGTACGGCCACCCGGAAAGCCTACCGCCGCTTCGGCTACGAGCCCCCCTCCGGGGCCGCCGACCAGGGACAGGCCTACCTGTTCCAGGAGGAGGACGAGGACGGCTCCGGGGCCGGCGGGACGGACGCCTCCGCCGGAGAGGGTGCTGCGGGAGAGGGCTCCGACGGTGACGGGTCGGGCGGCGACGGATCCGGCGGTGACGGGTCCGGCGGCTGAGCCGGCGGGACGGCGGAGATGACGGGTGAGGACGCCGCGCCGGCCACCGCCGACTTCGACTACGAGCTCCCCGAGTCCCGGATCGCCCGCTACCCCGCCGACCGGCGGGACCGGAGCCGGCTGCTGGTGCTCCGGCGGGAGGACGGGAGCCTGGAGGACCGGCGGTTCGACGTCCTCCCCGAGCTCCTGGACCCCGGCGACGCCCTGGTCCTGAACGACACCCGGGTCTTCCCCGCCCGTCTCCGGGGCCGGAAGCCCACGGGGGCCCGAGCCGAGGTCTTCCTGCTCCGCCCGATGGACGGAGGGCAGCCGGCGGAGTCGGGGAAGGAGCCGGGGGAGCGCCGCTGGCGGGCGCTGGTCCGGCCCGGGGGGAAGCTCAAGCCCGGGCGGGAGGTGGTCGTGGCCGACGACCTCACGGTGACCATAGAGGACTCCCTCCCCGACGGCGCCAGGATCGTGCGGCTGGAGGGCGAGGGCGAGGTCCGGGACCTCATCGACCGCCACGGCGAGGTCCCCCTGCCGCCCTACATCGACCGGGAGCCCGAGGCGGCGGACCGGGAGCGCTACCAGACGGTCTACGCCGAGCACCGGGGCAGCGTGGCCGCCCCCACGGCAGGGCTCCACTTCACCCCCGAGCTCCTGGAGGAGGTGGCCGACCGCGGCGTGGCGATCGTGCGGGTCACCCTCCACGTGGGGGTGGGCACCTTCCGGCCGGTGGACGCGGAGCGGCCGGAGGACCACGAGCTCCACGCCGAGCGCTACCGCGTGGCGCCCGCCGCCGCGCGGACGCTGAACCGGGTCCGTCGGGAGGGCGGGCGGGTCTGGGCGGTGGGGACCACCGCCGTCCGGACGCTGGAGACGGTGGTCCGGGCCGAGCCGTCGGCGGACGGCGGAGCGGACGAGAGACCGGACGACGGATCGAACGAGGCCTTTGCCGGGCCCGAGGATCCCGGGCGAGGACCGTACCGCGCCGGCGAGGGGTGGACCGACCTGTTCATCCACCCGCCCTACCGGTTCCGCGGGGTGGACGCCCTCATCACCAACTTCCACCTGCCCCGGAGCAGCCTCCTGATGCTGGTGGCCGCCTTCGCCGGGACCGGACCCACGCTCCGCGCCTACCGGCACGCCGTGGAGGAGGGGTACCGCTTCTATTCCTACGGCGACGCCATGGCGGTGCTGTGAGCGACGTCTTCGAGCTGGAGGCCACCGACGGCGGGGCCCGGGCCGGCCGCCTCCGCCTGGACCGGGGGGAGATCCGGACGCCGGCGTTCATGCCGGTGGGGACCCTGGGCACGGTGAAGGCCCTGTCGCCCGACGAGGTGGAGGAAGCCGGAGTCGAGATCGTCCTGGGCAACGCCTACCACCTGTACCTCCGGCCCGGCCTCGACGTGATCCGGGCCGTCGGGGGGCTCCACCGGTTCATGGACTGGGAGGGGCCGATCCTCACCGACTCCGGCGGCTTCCAGGTCTTCTCCCTGGCCCGGATCAACGAGGTGGACGACGACGGGGTGACCTTCCGGAGCCACATCGACGGGTCCCGTCACCGCCTGACCCCCGAGCGCTCGGTGGAGATCCAGTCGGTCCTCGGGTCGGACATCATGATGGCGCTGGACGAGTGCCCTCCCGGCGAGGCCGACCGCCCGGCGGCCCGCCGGGCCGTGGAGCGGACCCTCCGGTGGCTCCGGCGGGCCCGGGACAGGCACGCCCGGATGGACGACCCCGGGCTCCTCTTCCCCATCTTCCAGGGCGCCTCCCACCCGGACCTCCGGATGGAGTCCCTGGAGCGCACGCTGGAGCTGGGGCCGTGGCCCGGCGTGGCGGTGGGCGGGCTGTCGGTGGGCGAGCCGCCCGAGGTGACCCGGGAGATCCTGTCCCGCTGCCGGGAGGCCCTCCCCCCGGCCCTCCCCCGGTACCTGATGGGCGTGGGCTATCCCGAGGACCTCCTGGAGGCGGTGGCCCGGGGCATGGACATGTTCGACTGCGTGGCCCCCACCCGGAACGGCCGGAACGGGACGGCGTTCACCAGCCTGGGGAGGGTGAACGTGAAGGTGGCCCGCTTCGCCGAGGACACCCGCCCCCTGGATCCGGCGTGCGGCTGTCCCTGCTGTCGCCGGTTCAGCCGGGCCTACCTGCGGCACCTGTTCATCTGCGACGAGCTGTTGGGCCTGCGCCTCCTCTCCCTCCACAACGTCCACTTCCTGGTGGGTTTGACTCGCAGGGCGCGGGAGGCGATCGTCGCCGGGAGATTCCGCCGGTGGGCCGACGAGTGGCTCGAGCGGTACCGGGCCCGGGAGATCTGACCGCGGCCCGCGGCGGCGGTCGCCCTCCGCGGACCTTGTGGCTGTACATCCACAAGCAGCTGTACATCCACAGGCGGCGCGGGCGATCCCCCGCGGGATCGCCGGCGGAGGATCGGGCCGCCAGGGCAGGGGTATGGCACGCGGCGCACTACGACACCAACGACGGGAGAGGAGAACGTGATCGCGACGGTTCTACTCATGGCGAGCCCCGAGGGCGGAGGGAGCCCCTGGGCCACGCTCATCATGTTCGCCGCCATCTTCGCCATCTTCTACTTCCTGCTGATCCGCCCCCAGAAGAAGCAGCAGGAGGAGCACGACGAGATGGTGAAGGCCCTGACCAAGGGCGACGAGGTCATGACGGTGGGAGGGATCCTGGGGGAGATCATCCACGTGGACGGCGACGTCCTCACGGTGAAGACCGCCGGGGACACCCGCGTGGAGGTCCGCCGGGAGAAGGTGGGACAGAAGATGAACGCCGAGGTGGACGACTGAGCCCGCGAGCCCCCCTGAGCCCGTGAGTCCCCCTGAGTCCGCGAGATCCATGAGCCCGCGAGACCCGTGAGCGTACGAGAGATCCGGCTGCTGGGCGATCCGGTCCTCCGGGAGGAGTGCCGGCCGGTGGAGGAGCTGGACGAGGAGGTCCGGGACCTGATCCGGGACCTGACCGAGACCATGTACGAGGCCGACGGCATCGGCCTGGCGGCGCCCCAGGTGGGCGTGCCCCTCCGGGTCTTCGCCTACGACATCCGTGACCCCGAGGATCCCGACGCCTCGGGGGTCCTGGTGAATCCCCGGGTGGTCTCCAGCGAGGGCTCCGCCCGCGACACCGAGGGCTGCCTGAGCATCCCCGGGCTGCAGGAGGTCGTGGAGCGCCCGGCCCGGGTGGTGGTGGAGGGCCTGGACGAGGAGGGGCGCGAGGTGAGCATCGAGGCCGACGGCCTCCTCTCCCGCTGCCTCCAGCACGAGATCGACCACCTGGACGGGATCCTCTTCCTGGACCGGGTGAGCCCGCTGAAGCGGCGGATGCTGCTGGATCGCTGGTCCAAGATGGATCCCGACGAGGCGGAGGCCCCGGCGGCCCTCTGAGGGCCCGACCATGAGGATCCTGTTCTGGGGCACCGCCGACTTCGCTCTCCCCTCCCTCCGGGCCCTGGCGGCGTCGGAGCATCGGCTGGCCGCCGTCGTAACCCAGCCGGACCGGCCGGCGGGGCGGGGACGGAAGCCCAGGCCCACGCCGGTGAAGGAGGAGGCCGACGAGCTGGGCCTTGAGGTGCTCCAGCCGGAGAAGCCGCGGGGCGAGGCCTTCCTGTCGCGGATCCGGTCCCTGGAGCCCGACCTCACCGTGGTGGCCGCCTACGGCGAGATCCTCACCGAGGAGGTCCTGGAGGTCCCCGCCCGCGGGTCGGTGAACGTCCACGCCTCCCTCCTGCCCCGCCTCCGGGGCGCCGCGCCCATCAACTGGGCCGTCATTCGCGGCCACGACCGGTCGGGAGTCACCATCATGCGCATGGTCCGGGAGCTGGACGCCGGGCCCATCCTCTCCCGGCGGGCGGTGGAGATCGGGCCCTCCACCACGGCCGGCGACCTCTTCGCGGAGCTGGCGCCCATGGGGGCCGAGCTCCTGGTGGAGACCCTGACCCGGCTGGAGGAGGGGCACGTGGAGGAGCGGGAGCAGGACGACGACCGGGCCACCTACGCGCCGAAGCTCGACCGGGAGACGGCGCGGCTGGACTGGAGCCTCCCGGCCGGGGAGCTGGAGCGCTGGATCCGGGGGCTGGATCCGTGGCCCGGCGGGTGGAGCGAGCTGGACGGCCGGAGCGTGCAGCTGTTCGGGCCGGCGGTGGAGGAGGCCCCGGAGGACGGGGCCGAGCCGGGCGAGGTGGTGCAGGCCGATCCGAAGCGCGGGCTCCTGGTGGCGGCGGGCCGCGGGGCGGTCCGCGTGGAGGAGGTGAAGCCGGCGGGGAGCCGCCGGATGGCCTCGGCGGCGTGGATCCGGGGCCGCGGCGCGGCCGAGGGGGACCGGTTCCGCTGAGCCCGGTCCGGCGGCGCCCCCGGATCCCCGCGCTCCACGCCGTGGTCCCCGACCGGGTGGCCGGGCGCCCCGACTTCCCGGACGTGGCCGGCGCCCTCCGGCGGCGCCTCGGGGGGAGCCTGGCCCTCCACCTGCGCTGCCGGGAGGTCCCGGCCCGGCGCCAGCACCGCCTGGCCCGGCGGCTCCGACGGGAGGCGGAACGGCACGGCGGCTGGTGCGTGGTGAACGGCCGCGTGGACGTGGCCCTCACCTCCGGCGCCCAGGCCGTCCAGCTCGGGGCCGGATCGCTGCCCGTGGAGGAGGCCCGCCGCGTCCTGGGACGGGGGGTCCCGGTCGGCCGTTCGGTCCACGGGGCCGCGGAGGCCCGAGAGGCGGCGGAGGCGGGAGCGAACTTCCTCCTGGTGGGTACGATCTATGCGACTCCCAGCCACCCCGATCGACCCGGCGCGGGGCCGGAGCGGGTGGCGCGGTGCAGGGCGTCGGCGCCCGTCCCCGTCGTGGCCATCGGAGGCATCGACGCCGGCCGGGTCGCCGAGGTCCGGGAGGCCGGCGCCTCGGGGGTCGCGGCCATCCGCGCCATCTGGGACGCACCGGATCCGGTGGCGGCCGCCGCGGCCCTCCGGGAGGCGTGGGACCGGGCCGGCGCGCCGCGGGGGACATGACGGCGCGTGACGACATGACGACGTGGCGACACGAGGGCGTGAGGAAGTGACCCGTAACGACCTGACGAGGTGATGCCCGTGGAGATCCGGCTCAACGGCGAACGGCGGGAGGTCCCGGGGGGGCAGACCGTCGGCGGGCTCCTGGAGGAGCTCGCCCTGGACCCGCGGGCCGTGGTGGTGGAGCGGAACCGGGAGATCCTCCGGGGCGAGGAGCGCGGCGACGTGGTCCTGGAGCCCGGCGACGAGATCGAGATCGTCCAGTTCGTGGGCGGCGGCTGAACATGGTGAGCGGCGGCTGAACTTCGCAGGCGGCGGCTGAAGGGAGAGAGACGGAACCATGACGGTCGAGGTCGAGGAGAGACGGGAGACCGGAGGGGAGGAGGCCGACGAGGGGCTGGACACCCCCTTCCGCCTGGGAGGGAGGACCTTCCGGTCGCGGCTCATCGTGGGGACCGGCAAGTACGACGACCCCGAGACCACCCTCCGGGCCCTCCGGGCCTCCGGGGCCGAGATGGTCACGGTGGCGGTCCGCCGGGTGGACCTGGACGCGGAGAGCCGGGAGTCCCTCCTCCACTGGCTGGATCCCGAGGAGTTCTTCCTGCTCCCCAACACCGCCGGGTGCTACGACGCCGGCGAGGCGGTCCGCTACGCCCGGCTGGGCCGGGAGGCGGGGGTGAACGACTGGGTCAAGCTGGAGGTGATCGGCGACGAGGAGACCCTCTATCCCGACGTCGCCGGGCTCCTGGAGGCCGCCGAGACCCTGGTGGACGACGGCTTCCGGGTCCTGGCCTACACCAACGCCGACCTGGTGACGGCCCTCCGGCTCCAGGAGATCGGCGTGGCCGCCGTGATGCCCCTGGCCTCGCCCATCGGGAGCGGCCTGGGCCTCCGGGACCCGGTCCCCCTGCGGATCCTGAAGCGGCGGCTGGACGTCCCGGTGATCGTGGACGCCGGCGTGGGGACGGCGTCGGACGCCTGCCTCACCATGGAGCAGGGCGTCGACGGGGTGCTGATGAACACCGCCCTGGCCGAGGCCGACGACCCCGTGGCCATGGCCACCGCCATGCGCCACGCCGTGCGGGCCGGGCGGCTCGCCTACCTGGCCGGGCGGATGCCGACCCGGGAGTACGCCGTCCCCTCCACCCCCTCGGAGGGCATGCTCGAGTGAGCTCTTCGTTCCTCCCGCGGGGGTGAGCCCCGGGCGGGTCACCGGGCAGGACCCCGGGCTGGAGCCCCGGCTCGCGGCCCATCGCATCCTCGGCGAGGTGGGCCGGGGCGCCCGGGCGTCGGACGCCGCCGCCCCGGCCCTGGAGGGCCTGGAGGGGAGGGACCGGGGGCTGGCCATGGAGCTGGCCTACGGCGCCGTCCGCCTCCGGACCCGCCTGGACACCGAGATCGGGCACTTCTCGAACCGGTCCCTGGACCGCCTGGACCCCGGCGTCCTAGACTGGCTCCGGCTGGGGCTCTACCAGCTCCGGGAGACACGGATCCCCGACCACGCCGCCGTGGACGAGAGCGTGGAGGGCGCAGTCCGAACCGAGAACCGGGGGGCGGCGGGCTTCGTGAACGCCGTGCTCCGGAGCGCCGCGCGGGAGGACCCCCGGCCGGACCTCTTCCCCTCGTTCGACGAGGATCCGCTGGAGCACCTGGTCCTCCACGGCTCCCATCCGGAGTGGATCGTCCGGCGCTGGCTCGACCGCTGGCCCGCCGGGCGGGTCCGGGAGCTGGTGGAGCTGGACAACCGGCCGCCCCGGGTCACCGGACGGTGGCTCACCGGGGACGGCGGTCCCCCGGACGATCTCGCGGGCCACGGGGTGGAGGTCCGGGCCCTGGAGCCCTGGCCCCGGGCCTTCGTGCTCGAGGCCGGTGAGCCCGGCGACCTGCTGGCCCGGGCGCCGGCGGTGATCCAGGATCCTGCCGCGTCCGCGGTGGTAGACTACCTGGGCCGGGCCGCCGGGGATCCGCTGGTCGACGCCTGCGCCGGGCCGGGAGGGAAGGCCGTGGCGCTGGCGGGTGCCGGAGGCGCCGGGGCCACGGTGGTGGCCGGCGACGTGTCCCGGGACCGGCTCCTGCCCGTCGTCGAGGCGGCGGACAGGGTGGGCGTGCCCGTGCGACCCGTGGTCATGGACGCCCGGCGTCCGGCCGTCGCCCGGGCGGGGACGCTCCTGCTGGACGTGCCGTGCACCGGGACCGGGACGCTCCGGCGGCGCCCGGACGCCCGCTGGCGGATCGACCGCGGGCGGCTGGAGGCGGCGGTCCGGCTCCAGGAGGAGATCCTGGAGGCGGCGTCGAGCCTGGTCCCGGACGGCGGCACGATGGTGTACGCGACCTGCTCCCTGGAGCCCGAGGAGAACGAGGAACAGGTGAGGTCATTCCTGGAGAGACACCCGGAGTTCCGGCGGCTCCCGCCGCCGGACGGGGCCGGCCTCCCCGCCGACGTCATCGACGGGGAGGGGGCCCTGGCGGTCCGTCCGTGGGCCCACGGCACCGACGGTTCCTACGCCGCCCGGCTGGGCCGGAGGGAGGGGCGCGGATGAAGCTCCGGCGGCGGGGCGGCGCGGGAGGATGGCGGTCCCTCCTGCCGGAGGAGCGGGAGATGCGGCCCTGGATCCTGGCCGCGGTCGGCGTCATCGTCACCTTCCTGGCGGGCTATCTGGTGGCCGCCCGGATGCTGTTCCCCCCGTCGGGCGAGGCCGCCGACGCCTCGCTGACGGAGGTCCCGGCCGTGGAGGGCGTGGCCCTGGAGGAGGCCCGGGAGCGCCTGGAGGAGCGAGGACTGGCGGCCGGGGTGTCCTACCGGCCCGCGGGGACGGAGGCCGACGCCGGCACGGTGCTGGCCCAGCGGCCCCTGGCCGGAACGATGGCTCCCTCCGGCGACACCGTGGCTCTGGCCGTGAGCCGGGGGACGGGGGGGGTGCGGATCCCGGGCCTTCGCGGCCTGACCGAGGAGCGGGCCCGGACCGTGCTCGAGGAGCTGGGCCTGGAGGTGACGAGCCGCAGCGAGCCGTCACCGGTCCGGAAGGGCGAGGTGGTGGAGACCGAGCCGCCGGCGGGCCAGACGCCCCCGAGTCCGGGCCGGGTCGAGCTGGTGATCAGCGAGGGCCCGGAGGTGGCCAGCGTCCCGGATCTGGTGGGCCTCCACGTGGACGACGTCCCGGCCGTCCTCCGGGAGACCGGGCTGGAGCTGGGGACCGTGGAGTTCGATCCGGGCGCCGCGGCGGCGCCGGGCCGGGTGGTGGGGCAGTCCCCGCCCCCGGGCTTCGCGCTGCGCCGCAGCGGGACCGTGTCCGTCCGGGTCGCCGGGGAGCGGGGGGACTGGAGTCCGCCGCCGAGCCCCGACACGGCATCTGGCGGGGCACCCGGGCCGGACTCCGACATGTCGTCGACTTCGGACCGGGGGGGAGGCTGACGTGGAGTGGCGTGCCATGGTCCTGGAGAACTGGCCGTACAAGGTCGCCGCGCTGCTCCTGGGCCTCCTGCTGTGGGTGAACGTGGCGGTGGAGGCCCCCGCCGAGCGTCCCCTGGACGTGGCCGTGGAATGGGTGGTCCCCGATTCGGAGTACGTGCTGGTGGACGCTCCCGAGACCGTCGGGGTGGTGTTCCAGGGGCCGGGGAGCGAGATCCTCACGGTGGCCACGGCCCGGCCGCGGGTCCGCTACGTCCTGGACAGCATCGCCGCCGGAACGCGGAGCGTCCGGATCTCCCCGGACTCGGTGCGCTATCCGCGATCGGCCGCCGTCCGGGTCACCGGGATCCGCCCGGACCGGGTCGAGCTCACACTGGAGCGGCGGACCCGGGCCCGACTCCCGGTCCAGCCGGACCTCCGGGTGACGCCGGCCCCCGGCTTCCAGGCGGTGGGGACGCCGGAGGTGGAGCCCGACAGCGTCACCGTCCTGGGCGCGGATTCCGAGGTGCGGTCCCTCACCGCCCTCACCACCGAGCGGGCCGAGCTCTCCGACCTGCGGGGGACCCGTCGCGTGGACCTGACGGTGCGGATCCCGGAGGCCCTGGGCTCGCTGGAGGTCCGTCCCCAGATCGTCCTGGCGACGATCCGGGTGGACACGGTGGTGGAGCGCCGGTACCGGGTGCCCGTCTCCGACACCTCGGGCCTCCTGGACGAAGGGCTCATCCCGGTGCCCGATTCGGTGGCCGTCCTGGTCCGGGGCCCCGAGAGCCTGATCCGCTCCCTGGCGGAGAGCGCGCTCCGGGCGGTGCTGGAGGCGTCCCCTCCCACCGGGGCGGGCCGGTCGGTCCCGGTGAGCGTGATCCTCCCGGACACGGTCCTCTCGGCCTCGGCCGATCCCCCGGTGGTCGAGCTGCGCCGGCCCGACGGGCCGTGACTCGGGAGCGGGGACCGGAGGGGCCGGTCCTGGGCATCGAGACCTCCTGTGACGAGACGTCGGCGGGGATCGTCCGGGAGGGGGAGCTGATTGGCCACGTGGTGGCGTCCCAGGACGCGCACCGGATCTTCGGAGGCGTGGTGCCGGAGATCGCCGCCCGGGCCCATCTCCAGCGCATCGACCGGGTGGTGGAGGGAACCCTGGAGGAGGCCGCCCTCCGGAGCGGGGACCTGGCGGCGGTGGGCGTGACGGCGGGTCCCGGGCTGGTGGGGGCGCTCCTGGTGGGCGTGAACTGGGCCAAGGGCTTCGCCTGGGGCCGGGGGCTCCCCCTCCTGGGGGTCCATCACATGGAGGCCCACCTCTTCGCCAACTCGCTGGAGGATCCCGGGGCGGTCCCGCCGTTCGTGGCGCTGCTGGTCTCCGGGGGCCACACCCTCCTCCTCCACGCCGAGACGTGGGGGGAGTACCGGCTCCTGGGGCGGACCCGGGACGACGCCGCGGGGGAGGCCTTCGACAAGGCGGCCCGGCGGCTGGGCCTGGGCTATCCCGGGGGGCCGGAGATCGAGAGGGCGGCCGCCGGGGGAGAGGCGGGGCGCCACCGGCTCCCCCGGCCCATGCTCTCGCCGGCCACCGGGCCCGACGACCCCGGGCACTTCGACTTCTCCTTCAGCGGCCTGAAGACGGCGCTGGCCCTGGAGGCGCAGCGGGTGGAGGACGAGGAGGGTCGGGACGGGCTCCGCGAGGCGCGGCCCCACCTGGCGGCGGAGTTCCAGGAGGCGGTGGTGGAGGTGCTGACCCGCAAGACCCTGCGGGCGGTCGAGCACACCGGCTGCCGCCGGGTGCTCCTGGGCGGCGGGGTGGCCTGCAACGGCAGGCTCCGGGAGGCCGTGGCCGAGGCCCTGGGCGGCGGGGGGTCCCTCCACGCCCCGTCGCCGCGGCTCTCCACCGACAACGGGGCCATGATCGCGCGCCTCGCCGAGCACCGCCTGGGCCGGGGCGAGCGGAGCGGCTGGGACCTGAACGCCGACCCGAACCTCCCCTTCCCGGGGCTGGTCCGGGAGGCGGCCCCGGCCGGGGAGCCCACGTGACGCGGATCCTCCACGTCTCGGACCTCCACTTCGGGCCGCCCCACCTGCCGGACCGGGCCCGGGGGGTCCACGAGTTCGCCGAGCGGACCGATCCCGACGTGGTGGTGGCCTCGGGGGACTTCACCCAGCGGGCCAAGGAACGGCAGTTCGCCGAGGCCGCCCGCTTCCTGGCCGGGTTCGACGCCCCGGTGGTCTCCACCCCGGGCAACCACGACGTGCCGCTGTACCGGATCTGGGAGCGGTTCCTGGCGCCCTACGCCCACTATCGGGCCCACATCTCCGAGGAGCTGGACAGCGTGCACCGGTTCCGGGACCTGACGGTGGTGGCGCTCAACTCCTCGCGCCGGTTCACCGTGACCAACGGCCGGCTCCATCGTCACCAGCTGGAGTTCGCCCGCGACGCGTTCCACGAGACGCCCGAGGACCACCTCCGGGCGGTGGTGACCCACCATCACCTCGCGCCGCCCCCCGACCTGGAGCGGCGGCGGAACGTCATGCCGGGCGCCCGGCGGGCCCTGGAGCTCTTCACCGAGCTCGGCGTCCACCTCCTCCTGGCGGGACACATGCACCGCTCCTACATCGGCGACTCCCTGGACTTCTTCCCGGGGGCGCCGAGGGGACGGGGTATCGTCATCGTCCAGTGCGGGACGACCACCTCCGAGCGGGGCCGGGGGAGGGAACGCTTCAAGAACAGCCTGAACCTGATCCAGGCCGGCCGCGAGGAGGTCCTGGTCACCCACTGCCTGTGGCGCGGGGAGACCGGGAGGTTCGTGTCCCACAGCGAGCATCGGTTCGGCGTGAGGCCCGACCCGTGGCTGGACGAATGAGGCGGGGCTCGGACCGCGGGGCGGCCCGGGGCGGCCGGGTCCTCCGGGACGCGGTGGCGGCCCTGGCCGCCGCCGCGGCGCTGCTGGCCGCGGCGCCGGAGGCACCCGGGCAGCGCTACGCCGGCGAGGAGGAGGTGCGGAGCCTCCGGTTCCTGGGCAACGCCGCCTTCTCCGACGGCGAACTCGCCTCGGCCATCGCCACCGAGTCCACCCGGTGCAGGACGCCGATCCTCTTCCCCCTGTGCGCCTTCACCGACTGGGGGATCGCCCACGAGCGGGCCTACCTGGATCCCGACAGGCTGGACGCCGACGTGCTCAGGCTCCTGCTGTACTACCGGCGGCGCGGATACCGCGACGTGCAGGTGGACACGGCGGTGGCTTCCCGCGACGGGGGGGTGGACGTCACCTTCCGGATCGAGGAGGGCGGGCCGGTACGCATCGACTCCCTGGCGATCCCGGGGGCCTCCGGGCTCGTGGCCGAGGGCCGCCTCCGGGAGCTTCTGACGGTGCGGGAGGGCTCCCCCCTGGACCTCACGGCCCTGGAGCAGTCGGAGGACAGGATCGTCGAGCACCTCCAGAACCGGGGCTACGCCCGAGCGGTGGTCCTGCGGGAGTACTTCATCCCGGCGGGATCCCGGCGGGCCGAGGTGACGCTCCAGGTGGAGCCGGGCCCCCGGGTCCGCTTCGGCGAGATCACCGTGGTGGGCAACGAGAAGGTGTCCGACGACGTGATCCGCCGGTTCCTCACCCTGAGCCCCGGGGGGCTCTACCGGTACGAGGCCATCCTGGAGAGCCAGCGGAACCTCTACGCCATGGAGGCCCTCCGGTACGCGAACATCGAGACCTCCTACCCGGCGGAGACGGACACGGTGCTGGACGTGACGGTGGACGTGACCGAGGCGCCCCTCCATTCCGTACGCGCCGGGATCGGGATGACCACCACCGACTGCGGGCAGGGGGAGGTCTCGTACGCCCACCGGAACTTCCTGGGCGGGGCCCGGAGGCTGGAGCTCACGGGGAACCTCTCCAACGTGCTGGCGGAGCAGATGGGCGGGCGGTTCCCCTGCACCGACGTGGGTCCGACACCGGTGTTCCGCGACCTGGACTTCCAGGCGGTGGCGGAGTTCCGGCAGCCGAACTTCTTCTCGACCCGGAACCGCCTTCGGGCGTCGGTCTTCATGGGGCGGGAGACGGTGCCGAACATCTTCGTCCGCACCAGCCGCGGCGGGGAGATCGGCCTCACCCGGCGGCTCCGGGCCCGGATGCCGATCTCCCTGAGCTACCGTCCGGAGCTCACCGACTTCGACGAAGCCTCGGCCGACGTCTTCTTCTGCGTGAACTTCGGCTTCTGCGATCCGTCGGACATCGAGACGGTCACCGAGGCCCGCTGGCTGGCGCCCCTCACCCTCTCCTGGTCGTACGACCGCACCAACGCCACCTTCAGTCCCACGGCCGGGCACTACATGAACGCCGAGCTGGAGACGGCGGGTAGCTACACCGGCTCGGACTACGCCTACAACCGGGCCGTCTTCGACGCCGCCAGCTTCGAGGAGATCGCCTCGAACCTGGTGCTGGCGGTGCATCTCCGGGTCGGGGTCCTGGACCCCACCGGCTCCGGCGGCTTCGCGGAGAGCCCCGGCGAGGGGACGGTGGTCCATCCGCGGAAGCGGTTCTTCGCCGGCGGGCCCCAGAGCGTGCGGGGGTTCGGACAGAACCTCCTGGGCCCCACGGTGCTCGTGGTGGACGCGTCCCGGGAGTGCCCCGAAGGACCGCTGGAGGAATGCGTGGCCGGTCTGGACCCTCCCTCGTTCCAGGAGCGGCCCGTGGGCGGGAACGCGCTGCTGGAGTCCAGCTTCGAGCTCCGGTGGCGAATGACGTCCGACTGGGAGGCCGTGGCCTTCCTGGACGTGGGCCGGGTGGCCAGCGAGCTGGGCAGCCTCGAGGCGCCGGTGGCCACGCCGGGCATGGGCTTCCGGTTCTTCAGCCCCGTGGGCCCCTTCCGGGTGGACGTGGGCTACGATCCCACCGGCGCCCAGAGCCTCCCGGTGGTGGCCCAGCTCGAGGGAGGCCGCGAGATCCGGGATCTGGACGTCCGGGTGGACCACCGCCCCCACACGTGGGACGCCCCCGGGAGCCTCCGGGAGTTCCTCCGGCGGCTCCAGCTCCACCTGTCCATCGGCGAGGCATTCTGATGGGGGACGGGATCCTCCGCCGGGTGGTCCGGGTGGTCGCCGGCCTGACCGGGCTCCTGGTGCTGGCGGTGGCCGGCGGCGTGCTCCTGCTGAGCCAGACGGTGACGGGCCGTCAGATGGCCGGGGGGCTGGCCCGGGACGCCCTCCAGGGTGCGGTCCGGGGCCAGGTGCGCCTGGGCCCGGTGACCGGGGGCAACCTCCTGACCAGCGCCACCTTCGGGCGGCTGGAGATCTCCGGGCCGGACGGCGAGCCCTTCCTGGCGCTCCGCGGCGTGACGGCGCGCTACAATCCCCTGGACCTGCTCCGGGGCCGGTACGTGTTCCGCGAGGTGGAGCTGGAGCGGGGAGAGATCCGGCTCTCCCTGGGGGACGACGGAACGTGGAACTACGAGCGCATCTTCGACGCCGGCGGGGACGACGACGGGGGTGCGGGCCCCCGGGTGGCGCTGTACGACGTCCGCCTGGCCGACGGCCGCCTGGCGGTCCGGCTCCCCATGGATCCGCCGGCGCCGGGGGAGACGCAGGTCTGGAACACCGACCGCGACGGGGACGGGCGGCTCCGCCGGGCCCTGGACGTGGATTCCCTGGCCGGGAGGTTCCCCCGACTGATGATCACCGATCCCCGGGAGCCGACGACCATCGAGCTCGAGGCGGGCCGTGGGGTGGCCCGGATGGTCCGTCAGCCCCTGACCCTGGAGGAGGTGGCCCTCCGGGCCGTGTTCCGGGACACGGTGGACGTGGAGGTCGAGCGGCTCACCACGGCGGCCTCCTCCCTGTCGGGGGAGGGATGGGTCGTCGGCGACGAGCCCCTGGCCTACCGGTTCGACCTGCGGGCCGATCCCCTCTCCTTCGTGGACCTCCGGTGGCTCCCCGTCCCGGTCCCTTCCTCGGGCGGGGGCCCCATGGATCTGGTCCTTCGGTCCTCCGGCGAGGACATGGTGGTCCAGGCGGAGGGGGCCCGCGTGGTGACCGGGGGGTCGGAGATGGACGGGGGGTTCTCCCTCCTGGTCTCCGAACGCCCCCGCTTCGACACCCTCTCGGTGCGGTTCTCGCCCCTGCGGCTCTCGTCGGTCCGGGAGCTGGCGACGGGACCCGTGCCCATGGACGGGACGATCACCGGCACGGTGGACGGGCGAGGGCCCCTCGACGGCTTCCGGACCGACGCCGACCTCCGGTTCCGGGGGCCCGGCGAAGGAGGGGCGGGCTCCGGTCTTCGCGCCCGGGGGACGCTGGGGCTCACGGCGCCGTGGCGGATGGAGGAGCTGGAGCTCTCCCTGGAGGCGTTCGACCCCGGGTGGACCCGGCTCCTGGGCTACGGGAGCCGGCTGGAGGGACGGCTCGGCGGGACCCTCACCCTGAGCGGCCGTCCCGATTCGGCCCTCTCCTTCCGGGCGGACCTGACCCAGCGGCTGGCCGACGGGAGCTCCTCCCGGGTGAGCGGATCGGGAGGCCTGGAGACGGCCGATCCCCCCCGGATGGAGGCGGTCTTCGAGCTCCGGCCCCTCGCCCTGGCCGCCCTCCAGCCCTACTTCCCGAACCTGGAGCCCGTGGGCTCGGTCCGGGGTCAGGTGCGGGTCTCGGGGTCGGCGGGCGACCTGTCGGCCGAGGCCGACCTCATCACGCCGCGGGGGGAGCTGGAGTTCGACGGTCTGTTCGATCTGGCCGCGGACCTCAGGACGTACGACGCCCGGCTCACGGCCCGGGGGATCCAGCTCCAGGAGTGGTTCGACGGCGGCCCGGTCACCGAGCTGGCGGTCCGGGGGACCCTGAACGGGATCGGCACGGACCCGGCCACCCTCCGGGCCCGGGCCGACCTGCGGGTGCTCCCGTCGGTGGTGGAGGGAGCCCGGGTGGACTCGAGCCTCCTCCGATTCAGGTTCTCCGAGGGCCTGGCCACCGTGGACACCTTCGCCATCGAGTCCGACGTGGGCAGGATCCAGGGCTCCGGGGCCCTGGGGCTGGAGGAGGGGCGGACCGGCGCCCTGGTCCTGGTGGCCGACGCGCCGGACCTGAGCTCCTGGAACCGGTGGGTCCTCCCGGGACGGAACCCCGCCCGTCCCGACACCACCCTGGACGAGCTCTTCCAGGACATGGACCGGGAGGCGGGCGCCGGGGTCGAGGAGCCGGTTCCCGACGAGGCGCCGGCCCCGCCCGACACCCTCCGCGGGCGGCTGTCCGTCCGGGGCGTGGCCTTCGGCAACGTCCGGGACCTGTCGGTGGGGGGGCAGGCCCACGGGGGAGACGTGAGCTACGGCGACTGGACGGCCGACTCCCTGGTGGTGACCGTGGACGCCGTCCGTCCCGGGCGGCTGGATTCCCTGGGGGCTCGGGCCGTGGGCTGGCGGGTCGGCACGCCGGTGACCACCCTGGACAGCGCCTTCGCCGAGGTGAGCCGGGGGGGAGGGGCCGGCGACGCCTTCCAGGTCCACGGCCGGAGGGACACGACGCTCTCCCTGGACGCCCACGGCCTCCTGGCGTGGGGCGACGACCGCCGGTCCGTCCGCCTGGACGGGTTCGGGCTGAAGCTCGGCGCCCGGAGCCTGGCCCTGGAGGCTCCGGCGACGGTGACGTACGCCGACTCGGGTCTCTTCGTGGACACCCTCCGGCTCCGGGACGACCGGGGCTCCGCGCTCCGCGCGGGCGGACGGATCCCCGACCGGGGGGCGGCGGACTTCTCCCTCCGCGTGGAGGAGCTGCCCCTGGAGAACTTCGGCATCCTGCTGCCGCCCGAGGACTCCGTCGGCGGCCTCCTGACCGGGGGGATCGGGGTGACGGGCACGGCGTCGGATCCGGAGATCACGGCCGACCTCCTGGTGCGGGAGCCCGAATTCCGCTCCCTGGCCTATGGCGAGCTGACCGGGCGGATGGAGTATCGAGACCGGGAGGCCTCCGTCTCCGTGGACCTGGCCGGCCAGGAGGGGGCCGCCCTCGCCACGGTCCGGGGGACGGTGGCGGGCGACCTCTCCTTCCGGTCGGTGGAGCGACGGTTCCCGGAGGAGCCGGTGGACGTCGCGGTGCGCTCGTCCGGCCTGCCCATGGGGTGGTTGGGAGGCTTCGTGGGTGGGCTCCGGGAGGTCCGTGGAGCGGCGGAGGGGACCGTCCGGGTCCGCGGCGGGCCCGGACGGTTCCGCCTGGAGGGCTCGGCGAGCCTGGCGGACGGGTCGGCCCTGGCCCCCTCCCTGGGGATCCGCCTGGAGGGGATGATCGCCCAGCTCCGGTTCCGGGACTCCGTGGCGGTGGTGGATTCCGCCTCCTTCCGTTCCAGCGCCGGCGGCCGTGGGTCGGTCTCCGGCCGGCTGTCCCTGGCCACCGTCTCCGACCCGGGCTTCGACCTCCAGCTCCGGGCCCGGGAGCTCCGGGCCATGGACCGCCGGAAGGCCTCGGTGGTCGTGGACGGGTCGGGTCGGCTGACGGGGAGGTACAGGGCGCCCGAGCTGACGGGGGAGTTCCGGGTGTCCGACGGCGACATCCAGATGGAGCCGTACCTCCGGGAGCGGGAGATGGTGGACCTCACCGATCCGCGGTCGCTGGCCCTGATCGACACCACGGTGGTGGCGGAGCGGCGCCTGGTGCGGCGGCTCCAGAACCCGTTCCTCCAGAACATGGCCATGACGGTGCAGCTCCAGGTGGGCCCGGACCTCTGGCTCCGGTCCCGGGACCTGGACGTGGAGGTGACCGGCGACCTCCGGGTCCGCATGCGGCCGGCCGAGCAGACCCTGGCGCTCTTCGGGTCGCTCCGGCTGCTTCGGGGGACCTACCGGTACGGCCTGGGACCCTACTCCCGGGAGCTGCAGATCGAGGACGGGACCATCGAGTTCGTCGGCACCCCCGGCGTGAACCCGAACCTGGACGTGACGGCGCTCTACCGGACCCGTGCGGCGGGCGGGCGCGTGGCCATCCGGGCCAACGTGGGGGGCACGCTCCTGGACAAACGGCTCCAGCTCACCAGCGACCCCCCCCTCAGCGAGTCGGACCAGCTCTGCTACCTGCTGGTGGGGACCAGCTGCGTCGGGGCCACCCGGCCCGGCCAGGAGGGCGGGGGGCTGGCCCGCCAGGTCCCGCGACAGCTCCTGGGCACCGTGGGGACGCAGCTCTCCAGCCTGCTGGTGGAGGACGCCTGGTTCGACTACCTGAACGTGAGCACCGCCAGTCTCGGCACGGAGGGGACCGGCGGGGACTTCCCCGCCTCGGGCTCCCTCCTGGCCGGGACCCAGTTCGAGGCCGGGAAGTACCTGGGCAGGAACTTCTTCGTGGTGGTGAGCCAGACGCTGGGATCCCGGCTCCCGGGAGCCAGCGTGGAGTGGACGTTCACCGACGACTGGACCCTGGAGGCCCGGACCGAGAACCGGTTCGGGCGGCTGGGCGCCATCAGCTTCGGCTCCGCCCTGGAGGTGGACCGGACCTGGGGGCTTTTCCTCTTCCGCGAATGGCGCTGGTAGACCAGTGGAGCATGGCGGGCGGATGGGGTGTAGAAGACGGTCGTCAGGAGGGCCGGCCGGGTCGCCGGGGGGCGGCTCGCTGACTCCCCATCGATTCTCGCACCTCACCTTCGGACCACGAGCACGATGAACTACGTGAAGACGTTTGGGCTGATGGCGCTGCTCACGGCGCTGCTGGCGGGCATCGCCGGGTACTTCGGCGGGACCAGCTGGATGGTGGGCGGCCTGGCCTTCGCGGCGGTGTTCAACTTCGGCACCTACTGGTACAGCGACCGGGCGGTGCTGAAGATGTACAGGGCCCGGGTGGTGGAGCAGACCGACGCCCCCGAGCTCTACCGGATGGTGGATCGGCTGCGGCGCCGGGCCGACCTGCCCATGCCCAGGGTGGCCATCGCCCCCCACGCCCAGCCCAACGCCTTCGCCACGGGCCGGAACCCGGACCACGCGGTGGTCTGCGTGACCCAGGGCATCCTGGACGCCCTGGACCGGGAGGAGCTGGAGGGCGTCATCGCCCACGAGCTCGCCCACATCAGGAACCGGGACATGCTCATCGGCACGGTGGCGGCCACCATGGCCGCCGCCATCGTCATGCTCTCACGGTTCGGATTCTTCTTCGCCGGGGGACGGGACCGGGGCGGGGCCCTGGGAGGGCTGGCCATGATGATCGTGGCGCCCCTGGCGGCCATGCTGGTCCAGATGGCTATCAGCCGCGCCGGCGAGTACCGGGCGGACCGGGTGGGGGCCGAGATCGCCGGCGACCCCCGGGGGCTGGCCAGCGCCCTCCAGTCCATGGAGCGGGCGGCCGGCGGTCGGGACATGGAGGTCAACGAGGCGGCGGCCCACCTGTGCATCGTGAACCCCTTCCGCGGCGAGGGCTTCTCGCTCCGATCGCTCTTCTCCACCCACCCACCCACCGAGAAGCGGGTGGAGCGGCTGCTCGAGCTGGCCGGCCGGAGCGGTTGAGGAGCGGTCCGGGAGCCGGAGGGTGAGCCCGGCGGACGGGGGGAGCGCCTCCGCCCGGTTTCCGCCCGAGCCCGGGGACCGGATCGTGGTCCTCCTGAATCCCCACGCCAGCGGCGGGAACCAGGAGGCCCTGCGGCGACGGATCGCCGCGGCGCTGGCCGAGTGGAACGTGCCCTTCGACCTGGTGGAGACGTCCAGCGCCGCCGACGCCATGGCGGTGGCCCGGCGGGCGGCCCGTGAGGGCTACCGCGCCGTGGCCGCGGCGGGAGGGGACGGCACGGTGGCGGCGGCGCTGCGGGGGACGGCGGGCACGGAGGTGCCGGTGGCCATCCTCCCCTTCGGGACGGGCAACCAGCTCGCCACGAACTTCGGCATCCCCTCGTCGCTGGAAGGGAGCGTGCGTGTAGCCGTGGAGGGTGTACCGGAGCCCATCGACCTGGGCTGGATCGACGGCCAGTACTTCGCCCTCATGTCCGGGGCCGGCGCCGACGCCGACATGATGGCCGAGGCCACCACCGAGCTGAAGCAGCGCCTCGGGCCGGTGGCCTACCTGTACGCCGGGCTGAAGAACGCCATCTCGCCCAGGATCGCCGAGTACCGGATCCGGGCCGACGACCGGGAGCTGGAGATCCGGGCCAGCATGGTGATCCTGGCCAACGTGGGGCTGCTGGCGGCCCCGCCGTTCCCGCTGGAACTGCAGATCGGGCCCAGGATCTCCGTGCAGGACGGGCTTCTGGACATCTGCGTGTTCGCCCCTCGCAACCTGCCCGAGGCTGCGGGAATGCTCTGGAAAGTGGCACGACGAGAATATCAGGGAGACGACCGGATGATCTTTCTCCAGGCGAGCGAAGTGGAGGTGGAGTGCGATCCTCCCCTCCCCGTCCAGGTGGACGGTGAGCCCTTCGGCCAGACGCCGCTCCGGGCCGAGGCCCGGCCCTCGGCCGGTCGGATCCTCTTCCCCCGGGGCGAGGACGAGTGATGGCGGAGCGGGCCATCCGGGTTCGCGGGGCCCGGGAGCACAACCTGAAGGACCTGGACGTGGACATCCCCCGGGACCGGCTCACCGTGGTCACCGGCCTCTCCGGTTCGGGGAAGTCGTCGCTGGCCTTCGACACCATCTACGCCGAGGGCCAGCGCCGGTACGTGGAGTCCCTCTCCTCGTACGCCCGCCAGTTCCTGGGGGTGATGGAGAAGCCGGACGTGGACCAGATCGAGGGCCTCTCGCCGGCCATCGCCATCGAGCAGCGGGTGACCAGCGGCAACCCGCGGTCCACGGTGGGCACGGTGACGGAGATCTACGACTACCTCCGTCTGCTATGGGCCCGGCTGGGGACCCCCCACTGCCCGGAGTGCGGCCGGCCGGTCCGGCGGCAGACGGTGGAGGAGATCGCCGACCAGGTCCTGGCGTGGCCCGAGGGCCTCCGGCTGGAGGTCCGGGCGCCGGTGGTCCGGGGCCGGAAGGGGGAGTTCCGGGACCTGTTCGACGAGGTCCGGCAGGAGGGCTTCGTCCGGGCCCGGGTCGACGGCGAGCTGGTGGAGGTGAGCGACCCGCCGGAGCTGGACAGGCGCCGGAACCACGACATCGCCGTGGTGGTGGATCGGCTGACCCTCCGGGCGGAGGACCGGGACCGGCTGACCGATTCCCTGGAGACCGCCCTGGAGATGGCCGACGGGACGGTGGTGGTGGACCGGCGCGGCGTCGACGGCGGGGAGCCGGACCTCCACGTGTTCAGCGAACGCTACGCGTGCCCGGTGTGCGGGGTGAGCATCCCCGAGCTGGAGCCCCGCCAGTTCAGCTTCAACTCGCCCTACGGCGCCTGCCCCGCCTGCGACGGCCTGGGGGAGCGCCAGGAGCCCGTCCGGGACCGCCTCACCGGAGGCGACGTCATCTCCATCCTGGAGGGCGTCATCCTCCCGTGGGGCTCGCCCTCGCAGGAGCTCCGCCGGGAGACGATCCCCGACCTGGCCCGGAAGCACGGGTTCGACCCGAACGAGCCGTGGGGCGAGCTGGACGAAGGCTCTCGCACCGCGGTGATGGAGGGCGACGAGGAGCTGGGATGGGAGGGCGTCATGTCCCAGACCCTCCGCCGGTACGAGGAGACCGACAGCGATTCGGTCCGCCGGGACCTGGAGGAGTACATGCGCACCGTCCCGTGCAGCGAGTGCGGCGGGGCGCGGCTCCGGGCCGAGAGCCGGGCGGTGACGGTCCACGGCCGCCGGATCTCCGAGATGACCCGGACCACCGTGGAGCGGGCCCTGGAGACCTTCCGGGGGTGGCGGGAGGAGGCCCGGGCGCGGGACGACGCGCGGTCCCGCGTGGCCCTCCCCATATACAAGGAGATCTGCGACCGCCTCGGCTTCATGGAGCGGGTGGGCCTCGGGTACCTGACCCTGGCCCGCTCGGCGGGGAGCCTCTCGGGGGGCGAGGCCCAGCGGATCCGCCTGGCCACCCAGATCGGGAGCCGGCTGGTGGGGGTCCTCTACGTGCTGGACGAGCCGTCCATCGGCCTGCACCAGCGGGACAACGAGCGTCTGCTGGGCACCCTGGAGGAGCTCCGGGACCTGGGCAACACCGTGATCGTGGTGGAGCACGACGAGGAGACGATCCGTCGGGCGGACCACGTGGTGGACCTGGGTCCCGGGGCGGGCCGGCACGGCGGCGAGCTCCTGGTCTCCGGTCCGGTGGAGGAGCTGCTGGAGTCCGAGGACTCGCTCACCGCCGAGTACCTTCGCGGGGACCGGGAGATCCCGGTCCCCGGCGAGCGCCGACGTCCGGCGGAGGGCCAGGAGGTGGTGGTCCGGGGCGCCCGCCACCACAACCTGGCCGACGTGGACGTCTCCTTTCCCCTGGGGGTCTTCATCTGCGTCACCGGCGTGTCGGGCTCGGGCAAGTCGTCGCTGGTGCAGGAGGTGCTCTACCGCCGGCTCGCCGGGGAGATCTACGACGCCCAGGCGCCGCCCGGGGACCACGACCGCCTGGAGGGGCTGGACCGGGTGGACAAGGTCATCGACGTGGACCAGAGCCCCATCGGCCGGACCCCCCGGTCGAACCCGGCCACCTACACCAGCGTGTTCACCCCCATCCGGGAGCTGTACGCGTCCCTGCCCGAGTCGAAGATCCGGGGCTACGACAAGGGTCGCTTCAGCTTCAACGTGAAGGGCGGCCGGTGCGAGGCGTGCGCGGGCGACGGGCTGGTGAAGATCGAGATGCACTTCCTGCCCGACGTCTACGTGCCCTGCGACGTGTGCCGCGGGAAGCGCTACAACCGGGAGACGCTGGAGGTGCTCTACAAGGGGAAGAGCATCGCCGACGTCCTCCAGATGACGGTGGACGAGGCCCTGGAGTTCTTCGACGCGGTGCCCCGGATCCGGCGGAAGCTGGAGACGCTGTCCGACGTGGGCCTGGGCTACATCCGACTGGGCCAGCCCGCCACCACGCTGTCCGGCGGGGAGGCCCAGCGGGTGAAGCTCTCCAGCGAGCTCGCCAAGCGGGCCACCGGACAGACGGTCTACATCCTGGACGAGCCCACCACCGGGCTCCACTTCGAGGACATCCGGATCCTGCTGGAGGTCCTCCATCGGCTCGTGGAGCGGGGCAACACGGTGGTGGTCATCGAGCACCAGATGGACGTGATCAAGACTGCCGACTGGATCGTGGACCTGGGGCCCGGAGGCGGAGAATACGGCGGCGAGGTGGTGGCCTCCGGGCCGCCGGAACGGGTGGCGGCGGTCCCGGAGAGCCACACCGGTCGCTATTTGCGAGAGATCCTTTGATTCTGCAGTAGGGGGGGAGGATCGCCTCCGAGCCCGAGCCCGGCGTGCGGCGCCGTCCGGGCCGGTTCGGGAGGAAGGTCGCGCCGCGTCAGCTTAATTTACAACTTATTGTTGAGCAACGTTTTAGACGTCATACAGGTGGCGTATGCCGGGTGGAGCGGGCACCTTCGTGGAAGGGGGACCACGTTGGCGGCACGCGACCTGCAGCCTGTAGGGCGACCGGTCGCTCCCCGACGGAGTGCCGCGTTCGCCGGTCACGGCGGACCGCCCGCATCTTCCACGGGGCGACCGACGACGGACGAAAAGCCGGGCCGAGACGGGAGAAGCGTGGCTTGACCCTCTCGGCGTGGCACCATACGATACGCGCCGGAGCGACACGAATCGGTACCCGGCGCCCGGATCTGGTGGATAACACTTGACTTCCGCGAGCAGCAGGGTACCTTGCATACGTCGTGAGGCAGGGGGCCATTGCGCCTCCGAACAATCTTGAACCGCACAGGACCTCATCCGCGAGGAGGAGTAATGAAGAGACTGAGTAGTATCGCACTGTTGGGGGCTTTCCTGGCCCTGGGCGTCACTGCCTGCGACAGCGACACCGGACCCGTTCCGGGCGTCGAGAGTGTAGAGGTGTCGCCCTCACAGGTGACCATCAACGTCGGGGAGAGCGTCCAGCTCTCCGCCCAGGTGAGCACCACGGGCGACGCGTCGTCCGGCGTGAACTGGACGTCGTCCAATTCCGCCGTGGCGACGGTGAGCGGCGACGGAACCGTCACCGGGAACAGCGAAGGCACCGCGACCGTCACCGCCACCTCGGTGGAGGACGGCTCCAAGCAGTCCAGCGCCTCGGTCACCGTGGTGGCGCCGGAGCCGACCCAGATCTCCATCAGCAGCTACGAGGCGGTGGCTTCGGGCGGAGCGGCGCGGGACGATGACTCCACCGGGCCCACCTCGCAGCCTCCCATCGCGTCGCCCGACAGCGTCGGGATGCACTGCTGCGTGGATCAGGACCTGGATGACGCCGACTGGGGCGACGACGGCTTCGGGTACTTCTACACGACGCTCCAGGCGACCTACTCCGTCGATCCCGGCGACAAGGAGATCGAGCGGATCGTCATGACGCTCGACGGCGAGCCCGTGGCCGAGCAGGTCTTCTCCGCCAAGGAGGCGGCGGCCATGAGCCACCGTCACTCCGAGGTCACGCTGTCGAAGAACACCATGGACTTCTCCGGGACCTTCGACGGCACCGTGCAGTCACCGGACATCCCGAACGGCGACTACACCCTCGGCGGGACCGTGCACTTCACCGACGGGACCTCCAAGTCGGTGTCGAACAACCGTGAGGTGAGCGTCGCGAACTACCAGGTCTTCTGGGTCACCCAGTTCGAGGGCGGCAACACCGCCGTCAATCCGGACGACGGCCGGAGGTGGTTCGGGGGCACGCCCATCACCTACGCCGTGACCCTGGTGGACCACCACGGGATCGGCCTGAGCCGGGCCTTCGTCGACGACGACGCGGGCAATAGCTGGAACATGGGTGACGGAACCGCGGACGGCGAGGTCGTCCTCACCAGCTCGCCCTTCCGGTTCATGATCCACCCCGACTCCTCGGGGAACGAGATGGCCGTCGACTTCGAGCCGCTCGTCGGCGACGACACCGACAGCGAGTCACCGAGGGACGCCGAGGGCGAGCAGTACTGCTGCGACTCCCAGCAGGTGCCGTGGATCTCCCTGGGAGGGCCGACCTTCCATCAGTCGCTGCCCATGATCTTCTCGCACGACGGCTTCGACTTCGGCGAGTTCGGTGAGGAGCCGGAGCAGTGGCTGGACTTCCAGGCGCCGACCTCCTTCGGAGAGGTCGTGGTGACCGATCACGGGGGTGCCTTCAGGGCCGATCCGGACGCCATCGATCCGCTTGGGAGCCACTGGTACTCCTCGGGCGAGTTCGCCATCGATCCAACGCCGAGCGACGGCAGCACGTGCTGCGGAGTCGGCTACGACGCCGACGCCTCGGTCTACGACGTGTTCCGGCCGGCCGACGCCACGCCGTTCGACGAGGAGTTCCTCGACGTGGACGGGCCCGGAGACATGGCCCTGCCCGAGAGGGTGAACGACATGCTGGTCGATGTCCGGGAGATCTGCGACTTCCTGGCGAACTGCACCGATCCGGACGTCGACACCGATTCGCTGGGCGTGGACCGGACGACGCCCGAGTTCACGAAGGACGAGGCCGTGGGCACCGACGCGCTGGTGCTGAAGATGGTGCCGGACGATCCGCTCTACGGCCTGCTCTTCACCACGTGGGATCCGGATCCCGACGGCACGCCCGGCTCGATCATCGAGCCCAGCGGGATCAAGCCCTGGGCCATGGACGAGCACATCAACGTGGACTTCCCCGAGCTCACCGCGACGACGCTCACCAGCGCCGACGCGGGTGACGACGGCAGCGGAGCGCCCGATGCCTTCGAGCTCGAGGTCAACCTCGACAACAGCGACGCGATGACCCGGCAGGATACGGCCGACGTCTACGCCGACGTCGCGGACTTCCTGGGTGACATGGGCGGAACTCTGACCACGGCCACCGCCATCGTCGGCGACAGCGCCGCCGCGAGGAACGTGGGCACGCTGTCCTGGGGTGAGTTCACCGTCGACGGCTTGCCGCCCAGCGTCACGTTCCACGATCCGCCGCCGTCGAACATCACGAGCGGTCAGGACACGGTGCGCCTGACGCTGATCACCGAGGTGAAGGACGACAACGGGATCTCGGAGATCCGCTACCTGTCGAAGGATGCGGACGACAATACCGCCGATGCCTGCGAGGCAGCGGATGGGGAGCAGACGGACGTGGACACTCCGCCCACGCCGACCACGCTCTTCAGCGCGGCGGATCCGACGCTCGGAAATGCACCCACGATTCAGACTGACACGACCATCGTGCAGATACCGAATCCGGGTACCGGTGGCGAGACCGACCTCTGCATGTTCATCGAGACAGAGGACATCTCGCAGGACAACACCGGCGCGCTGGATCCCAACGTCAGCATGGACAACTTCATCAGGACCGTCATCGACTGGACGTCCTGAGGGTCCATAGTAAGCGGGCAGGGCCCTCGCGGGCCCTCGTCCCGCCCTCATTCTCGCGGATGAGGAGAGGCGCCGGGTGAGGCTTCGGTCTCGCCCGTGACCTCACGATGCGAGAAGGGTCTGTCCCGAGAGGGGCAGGCCCTTTTCGTTTGTCGGTACCCGAACCGTCCGCCCACGACCGCGGGAGGTAGACGATGGAGGAGGGAGAGCTGGACGCCGTGACGCGGGCGTGGCTGGCCCTCGGCGTCCGGCGGCGGGATCCGGTGGCGGCGGCGCCTCTGGGCCGTGAGCTCGCCGGGGCCCGGGTGGCGGTGGTGAGCACCGGAGGGGCGCGCCTGCCGGGCCAGGAGCCGTATCACACGGGCAGGCGGGGCGACGCGAGCTACCGGGTCGTCCCCTCGGACACGGATCCCGGTACGCTGGTCTGGGAGCATCCCCACTACGAGACGGAGATGGCCAGGAGGGATCCGGACTGCGTCTTCCCCCTGCGGCTCCTGGCCACGCTGGAGGCGGAGGGACGGATCGGCGAGGTGGCGCCCTCGGCGGTGTCCATGATGGGCTACGTGCCGATCACGCGCGGCCTGACGGACGAGTCCGCCCCGGCCATCGGGGAGCTCATGCAGGGCGAGGCCGTGGACGCCGCGCTCCTGTGTCCCGCGTGACCCACCTGCAACCAGACCGTGGGTCTGGTGGCGAGGGAGCTGGAGTCCCGGGGCATCGCCACCGTGTGCGTCATGCTCCTGCGGGAGGTGGCGGAGAAGGTCCGGCCGCCCCGCACGCTACTCGTCCCCTTCGGCAGGGGTCAGCCGCTGGGGCCGCCGGGCCAGGCGGAGCTCCACCGCAGGGTGGTGGAGGCGGCGCTCTCGATGCTGGAGGAGGGGGGCGGGGGCGGCCGGATCGAGGGGTTCGATCCCGACGCCGGCAGAGGAGAGAGCCCGCCGACCGGTGGGCCGGGGGGCGGGTCAGGAGCCGGTCAGTGACCCGGGTGATGGACCACCGGGAGCCGGTCGGCGCCGCCGGGCAGGAGGAGGTGGGCCAGGAACTCCCGGGAGGCCCCCAGGGCCGCAGCGGCATGGTAGAGGAGGCTGTAGCCCTGGGCGGCGAGCACGCCGAGGGGACCCAGGTCCACGGCGGAGTGGTCGCGCTGGACCCGGTAGGCGCCACGGAGAGCTCCGCGGAGGGCGCCCGCCAGGGCCCGTAGCCAGATCAGGGGGGGCAGGCGCATGCCGAGGAGACGTCCGGAGAGGTACAGGTCCGAGCCCTTGGCCTGGCCCCGGGCGAGCAGGGCCGGGAGGTCGGGCGGGGCCGGGTGTCGCATGTGACGTTCGGTGAGGCGTCGCACCTCCACCCGGTCCATGTCCATCTGCATGCTCATCTCGCAGTGCCACTTGAAGGTGGGACGCTCCAGGAACGGGTAGCGCTCGAAGGTGGAGCGGCGCATCAGGGGGCTGTTCAGCCAGAGGGCGGGGTTCTGGTGGTCGGAGCGGGGAGCTCCCCGCACCGGGAAGGGTCCGAACAGGGCGTAGGCCGCCGTGATGGTGTCGGTGGCCTCGATGTAGACCGGGGGGCTCACCACGTCCACCTCGGGCGATCCGAATGCCCGTAGCGCCTCCAACAGCGCTCCGTGCTCCGGGATCACGTCGCTGTCGATGAAGAGGAGGACCTGGCCCCCGGCCCGCCTGCCGCCGGCGTTCTTCAGCTCCGTGTAGTGGCCGTCGGGGACCGGGACGTAGGTCACCCGCTCCATCCGGTCGGAGAGGCCGGACCGGGCGAGGAACTCCCCGAGCCGATCCTCCTCGTCGCCGGTCCGGGGATCGTAGCACACGAGGAGCTCGAACCGGCAGCCCAGCTCCTCCCGGGCGCGCGCCAGCTCCCGTCCGACGGCCCGGGTGGCGTCGAGGGCCCGGGACCAGCCGGCGAGTCCGGCGTTCTCCAGCTCCAGCACCACGGACACGAGCTCGGGGAGCCCGTCGGCGTCCCGGCCGGTGGTGGCGCTGGAGGCGGTCTCCGGCTCGGCTGGCCCGGACGGGGGTTCGGACTGGATCACCGGGTCTTCTCCATCTCGCTCGGGGAACGGGTGTCGGCGCTTCCCGCGCCCGGGGAGGCGTCGGGGGCGGCGGTGAGGCCGCCGAGGCGCCGGTGGAGCCACCGGCCCAGGGTCACCGGGAGGGCCGCGAGCTGGCCCAGGGCGTAGACTCCGTGGAGGAGCGGGAAGAGGATCGCGGACCAGGCCGCGACGCCGGGGCTCCGCTCCTCCAGGCCGATCCGGGCGGCCGAGGCCAGGTCCAGGATGACGTAGAGGCCCACCAGGAGCAGGAGCGCGGTCCCGGCGGCGGCCACGCCGGCGGCGTGGCCGATCCCCAGCCCCAGGGCGGTCAGGAGGGCGGCCAGGGGGACGCAGTGCCTCGGCGCCAGGGAACGGCTCTCGTACTGGAGCGCGTAGATCGTCCAGAAGCCGCTCCGCAGCCGGTGGAACGTCACCTCGCCGACGGTGGACCGGACCAGGTAGGCGGCCCGTACCTCCGGATCCAGGACGATCCGCCCGCCCTCCTCCAGGAGCCGGGCGTTCAGCTCGAAGTCCTGGGCCCTGCGGAGCCGCTCGTCGTAGCCGCCGAGCCGGAGGAGGGTCTCCCGGCGGTAGCAGCCGAAGGGGACGGTGTCCACCTCCCGGGGCTCGTCGACCCCCACCCGGAACCAGGCGTCGCCCACGCCGAAGGGATGGCTGTGCACCGCGGCGATGGCGCGGCCGCGCACGGTGTCGTCCCGCGGCCTGGTGTCCCAGACGCCGCCGACGTTGTCGGCGTCGTACCGGCGGAGTCCCCGGACGCACCTCTCGATGTAGTCGGGAGGATAGACGGCGTGCGCGTCCATGCGCACGATCACCTCACCCCGGGCCTCCCGGATGCCCCGGTTCACCGCGTGAGGGGTCCACCGATCGGGGTTGTCCACCAGGCGGAGGTTCCCGTGCTCGGCGGCGTACCGTTCCACCGTCCGCCGGGTCCCGTCGTCGCTCCGCCCGTCCACCACCAGGATCTCCATCAGCGAGGCGGGATACGTGGCCTCCAGGATGGAGTCGAGGCACGGCCCGATGAACCCGTCTTCGTTCCGGCAGGGCAGCACCACCGTCACCGGCGGGAGCTCGGAACCCCCTCGGGGATCAGCCACCGTGCTCCCGGACGACCTCCCCGGCCGTCGGCTCGTCGGGGCCGGGGTGCCAGAGGCTCCGGAACTCGGCGCTCTCCTCCAGGAGCTCGGAATAGGTCCCGGACGCCGCGATACGTCCGGACCGCATGAGGTGGATCTCGTCGCAGTGCGCCACGGTGGGGAGCCGGTGGGTGACGATGACCAGCGTCCTGTCACCGGCCAGGCGGGCGACGCTGTCGGCGATCCGCCGCTCCGTCTCCCGATCGAGGGACGACGTGGCCTCGTCCAGCAGCAGCACCTCGGGCTCGTGGTAGAGGGCCCGGGCGATGGCGATTCGCTGGCGCTGTCCCCCCGAGAGGCGGATGCCGCGCTCCCCGGCCCGGGCCTCCAGTCCGCCGGGGAGCCCCGCCACGAAATTGGCGAGCTGAGCCGCCTCGAGGGCCCCCCACACCCGGTCGTCGTCGATCCGGTCGTCCGGCAGGCCGAGGGCGACGTTGCGCCGCACCGAGTCGTCCAGGAGGTAGCTCTCCTGCGGGATGTATCCGATGGCGCGCTGCCACGAGGGCAGCCGGCGGTACACCTCTCGCCCGTCCACCAGGAACTCGCCCTCCTGGGGCTCGAGGAGTCCCAGGAGGAGGTTCAGGAACGTGGTCTTCCCCGAGCCCGACTGGCCGACCACGCCCACGGACTCGCCCGCCGCGATCCTGAGCGAGAGCTCCCGGATGGCGGGCTCGTCGGCGTCGGGGTAGCGGTAGCTCACCCCGCTCAGCACGATCTCGCGCTCGACGTGGAGCGGCGTGATCCCCCCGTCGCCGCTCCCGGCGCCGCTCCCGTCGCCGACGTCGGGTCGCAGGCGGCGGAGACGCTCCAGCTCGGTGTGGAGGACCTCCACGGCGCCGGCCTCGAACCGGAGGAGGTTCAGGTTCTTGACCAGCCGCTTGAGCGACGGCATGAGTCGGACCAGCGCCACTCCGAAGATGCCGATGATGGGAAACGCGGCCTCCAGCGTGACCTCGGAGACCACCAGGAACGCCCCGATCCCGGCCATGACCAGGATGGCACCGGTCTCCAGCACCAGGCGGGGCAGGAGGGCGATGATCTCGTTCAGGCGCAACGTCTCCGCCAGGGTGTCCACGTGGTCCCGGAACCGGTCCTCGAAGAAGCGCTCCCGCCCCGTGAGTCTGATCTCCTTGAGGGCCCCCAGCCCCTCCTGGGCCACCTGCATGGCCGACGCCTGACGTCCGGCACGCTCGCGTCCCACCACGTCCAGGCGGTGCCGGAAGGCGGAGGTGAGCCTCCAGCCCAGGAACCCGGCCAGGGAGACGACGACCGCGGCGATCACGGGCTGAGCCCAGAAGAGGACGGCCATCACCCCGACGACCACCAGCCCTTCGGACAGGAGGACGAGGCCCGACTTCATGGCACCCTTGAAGACCCGCTCCGGCTCGTGGGTGGTGTTTCGGATCAGCGCCGAGGTGTTCTCCTCCAGGTGGAAGGTGTACGGAGCCCGGAGGTAGCCGGCCAGGAGACGCGAGGAGAGGCGGGCGTGATTCCGGTAGATGAAGCCGAACGCCCGATTCCACACGTAGCCGATGAATCCGTTCTTGGCGATGAACAGCACGATCAGGGCCAGGCTGACCAGGACGGCCACCGGCCCGTGGCTGGTCAGGCCGAGCCCCTCCACCACCGGCTCGAGGAGCGGATGGGTCATGGCCAGCTCCCGCTCGGTGAGCAGCCGGAGGTAGGGGAGGATCACGCCGATGCCCGCGGCTTCCATCACGGATGCCAGGGAGAGGAGTCCGACGAGGACCCCGAACTCCTTCCGCCCGGAGGCGTCGAGCATCTGCAGGAGACGCGAGAAGGCCCGCCGGAGGCCGGGGGCCGCCCGAGGCGCGTCCCGGCCTTCGGCCGCCTCGCCGGAGCCGGGGGACCGCCGGGGCCCGGATCCGCCGGTGATCATCGCTCCGGGAACGCCGACCCGAGGGTCTCCGCCGGCCCGGCGAGCTCCCCTGCCCCCAGGCTGTCGGTCACGGCGCCCGCCAGATCCGTGGGGAGGGGCTCGTCCTGACGGAGCGCCCGTCCCGCCACGAGATGGCGCGCAGCGGCCAGGTGGTCGCCCGTCCGGTGCAGCGCCTCGGCGTAGAGCCAGTGGGTCGAGGCCAGGCCGGCGTAGCGCTCCAGGGCGGGCCGCAGAATCCGGATCGCCAGGTCCGGCCGCTCCTCCCGGAGCATGAGCTGGGCGAACATCTCCCGGTAGTGGATGCGGTCGGGCGCCCGCGAGATCGCCTCGTCGATGCTCTGCGCCGCGTGCCCTATGAAGGTCCGATCGCCGAAGAACTGATACGCGCCGAAGTAGAAGATGGCGCCCAGTCGGAGGCGGAGGGTCGGGTTCTCCGGATCCCGTGAGATGGCGTTTCTCATGGAGGCGATCCCCAGGCCGATGGCTCCGTCGATGGTCCGGCTCACGTTCCGGTCGTTCCGGAACCCCCGGAACCTCTCCCCGTCGCTGATGACGTTGGTGGAATAACGGATCACCAGGTCCTGGGTTCCGGGCGGGCGATCCCGGAGGGCCCGATCGTAGTGCTGGACCCGCTCGCCCCAGGTCCGGGCCAGGTCGCCCAGGTGCGCCGCCCGGGTCGCCTCGACGAACCGCCAGTGGTAGACGGCGGAGAGGACCACCAGGGCCAGGATCAGGGCTCCGCCGCCCGCCCGCCCGGCGAGGGTCCAGGGGCTCCGGGTTCCGCCTTCCTCCGAAGCCTCCGACGGGTCCGGTCCGTCGTCGTCGGACCCGGGGTCGGGGCTCCCGTCTCCGGGAGCTCCCGGGAAGGAGGCCGCGAAGGCGAGCATGGCCACGAAGAGCAGGTAGCCGGCGTGGTCCTCGAACCAGAAGGCGAGGAAGACCGCCATCGCGGTCCCGAGCCCCACCAGCGCCAGCGCCTGCCCCCGGACGGACGCGTCGTGCCCGGCCACCCGGCGGCCAGCCCGGACGAAGAGGATCGGGTACACGGCCGCGTACAGCAGCCCGCCCGCGAGGCCCGTCTTGGCGAACGCGCCCAGGAAGGCGTTGTGTGCGCGGTCCATGTAGACGTTCCCCATGAAGCTCGACGGGTTCCCCCCCAGGGAGATCCGGTACCAGGAGGGATCGAAGTAGCGCTCGAACACGAGGGCGAAGTTCTCCGGACCGTGTCCCAGCCAGGGCTGGTCCAGGAACCCCGCCATGGCGGTGCTCCACGCCACCCGTCGCTTGCCGAGCGAGGGCTCGGTCCAGCGAGTGCCCGCGAGCTCCTGGAAGGCCGTGAGGTCCAGGACCATCCCCGCCACCACCGCCAGCCCGACCAGGGCGAGCCCGGCCCCGGTCGCCGCGATCAGTGCCCGCCCGAGCCCCTTCCGGTGCGCCACGGCGACGGCCGCCACCACGGCGATCCCCAGTCCCAGGCCCAGGAGGGCGCTCCGGTTCTTGGCCAGCACGAGCAGGGCCGCCTGGAGCGCCCCCGCCAGGAGGACGAGCCCCCGGGCCGACCCGCTCGACACCCGGAAGTAGAGGATTCCGGCCAGGAAGAGGCTCACCATCATGTAGGCGGCCATGGGCCCCGGATTCCCGAACATCACCGTGAGGGGGGGGAAGTCGCCCGATCCGCGGAGGAGGAGCCACCCGAGCTCGGAGGCCACGTTGACGGCGGCGAAGAGTCCGGCCGCCCCCACGGCCAGGCTCAGGAAGCGCGTCCACCACCTCTCGTCGAACCAGAGCCGGAGGAGGACGTAGAAGACGACCACGTGGGCCAGGGTCAGCACCCCGCCCATCCGGCTGGTGATCCCGAACACGCTCTTCCAGGGAGCGGGTCCCGAGAGGGCCGACAGCAGGGAGACGGCCAGCAGCGCCACGAGCACGTGGAGGAGCCGGTCCTCCCGGAGGAACGACGTGGAAGGGAGCCGCCCGGCCACCAGTGCCGGGACGGTGGCGAGGGCCGCTCCCGCCAGAAGGACGCGGAAGGCCACGGCGCGGAACACCACGGAGTCCATGAACAGCAGGGAGGAATAGGCCAGCGGCACGAGCGCGGTGGCCAGGAGGAGCCCCCGGGCCAGGTGGCCGCTCATCTCTCTCCTCCGGGGTATCCCGGGGGTCGTGTCCCCTGCTCCCGCTGCTGCTCACGGAGGCTGTCGGCACGCGCCTGCTCCCGCGCCGCCTCGGTGAACCGCCCGGATCGCCGGAGGGCGCGCGAGTACAGGTCGTGGGTCCGGGGGAGCCCCTCGTATCGCTCCAGGGCCCCGGCCAGGACGCGCCTCGCCTCCCCGACCCGTCCCTCCCGGAGCAGGATGACGGCGAGCTCGTGGCGGTAGTGGATCCGGTCCGGCGCCAGCGAGATCGCCTCCCGCGACCTCTCCAGGGCGTGTTCCAGGTGCCGGGGGTCGTCGAAATAGGGGTACGCCACCGCGTAGTGGAGACCCGCCAAACGGAACCGGAGGTCCGGATCCTCGGGGTCGTGCCGGATGGCCTCCTCCATGGAGGAGAGACCCAGCTCCACGGCTCGGGCCAGGATCCGCCGGGCCTCCGGGTGCTCCACCGGGTTCTGGAAGGATTCGGCGGATCGGATGACGTTGGTCGCGTAGCGCACGGCCAGCTCCCGATGGGCGCCGGGGGGAGCGACGTCGAACGCCCGGCCGTGGTTCCGGACCCGCTCCGTCGCCCGCGGGATCTCCTCGCCCAGATGCGCCGCACGGGCCGCCTGCACGAGCCGCCCGTGATGGTAGAGGCTCCCGACGGCGAAGGTCGCCAGCAGGGCCGGGAGGGCCACCCGCCGGAGGAGCCCCCCCGTCCGACCCTCGCGCTCTCCGTCCTCCCGGGCGAGGGCCCCCGAGAGGGCCAGGGTCGCCACGAAGAGCGGGAAGCCCGCGTGATCCTCGAACCAGAAGAACAGATAGACCGCCATGGCGGTCCCCAGTCCCAGGAGCAGGATCCCCTGGTCGGCGATGCGGGACTTCTCCGCGGCGGCGGCGCGGAGAGCCCGCCAGAAGTAGATCCCGAACACCGCCAGGTAGAGGGCTCCGCCCACCACGCCGGTCTCCACGCCCGCACGGAGGAACGCGTTGTGGGGGCGATCCAGGATGCGGGCGGGGCTGAACGGTCCGTCGTCTCCGAGGATCAGACCGTACCACGCCGGGTCGAAGAACCGCTCGAAGACCACGCTGAAGCTCTCGGGGCCGAACCCGAGGAGCGGCCGGGCCCCGATCCCCTCCACCGCCGTGACCCACCCGAGCCAGCGCGTTCCCATGGACGATTCCGTGAGCCTGGCCTCCAGGAAGGCTCCGACCAGGCTGCCCCCGACCACGGCGTCCCGGAGGAAGACGCCGGCGACGGCCACCGCCCCGGCCCCGAGGGCGAGCCGCAGCGCGACCCCCCGGCCCCACTTCCGGGCGGCCAGCCCCAGGAGCACCGCGGCCGCGCCGAGCGCCGTCCCCAGGAGGGACGCACGGATCCCGAGGAGGACGATCCCCACCCCCTGGAGCGCGCCGGAGACGAGGACCGCGCTCCGGAGGAGGCGGCCGCGGGTGCGTACGTACAGCAGGCCAGCCAGGAACAGGCCGACCATGAGGTAGGCGGCCGCCGGGCCGGGATTCCCGAAGACGAAGCTGAAGGTGGGGTACCAGGGGCTGGTGGTCGGCAGGGAGATCCAGCCGAGCTCGCCGACGAGCAGGGCGACCGAGAAGAGGGTGCTGGTCGCCACGGCCACCGCCAGATACCGTGTCCAGTCCTCCGTCCGAAACCAGAGCCGGAGGAGGCAGTAGAACGCCAGGAGGTGGATCCAGGCCACGACCCCCCACATCCGGTCGAGGGTGCCGAAGAGCCCCTTGAGCGGCGCGATCCCCGCGAGCGAGGCGGCCACGGAGACCGCGACGAACGCGGTCAGGAGCCCGGCGGCCACGTCCCGTCGAGGCGACCATCCGCTCCCCCGCCGGTCCCCGGACAGGGCGAAGGCCGTGGCCACGAGGGCTCCCGCCACCAGCGCCCGGAAGGCCACCGCTCTGGGGACGAGGCCGGGGAGGAGGACCAGCGGAACGTAGACGACCGGCACCGCGGCGGTGGCCAGCAGGAGCCAGCGGGCCCAGCGGTCGCTGTGGCTCATGGACGGGGACGGAGTCGGAGTGGGAGTCTCGGACACGGGATGGCGGACGGATGGACGAGGGAACGGGACGCGGCCTGAGTGAGCCAGAGGGTAACATGGACCGAGGACGAGTGCAGGGGAAGGAGGGGGAGCCCCTCGTCTCGGTCGTCCTCCCCACGCGGGATCGGGCCGCCGTGCTCCCCCGGGCCCTGGAGAGCGTCATGGGCCAGACCCTGTCCGACTGGGAGTGCCTGGTGATCGACGACGCTTCGTCCGACGAGACCCCTCGTCTGATGGAGCGTCTCACGGCGCGGGACCCGAGGATCCGGTACCTTCCGCTGGAGCGGCGGCGGGGCGCGGCGGGAGCGAGGAATCACGGCATCCGCCACTCCCGGGGCCGGTACGTGGCCCTGCTGGACTCCGACGACGAGTGGATGGCGGAGAAGCTGGCCCTCCAGGCCGCGGCCCTCGAGGAGGGGGACGATCGGCTGGGCGGGGTCACCTGCGGCGTCCGGTTCGTGTCCCTCTCGGGTCGGGAGAGGGACCGATGCCCGTCGGCGCGCGCGGAGATCCAGGGTGAGATCCTAGTCCGGAATCCGGTGGGGAGCCCCTCGCGGGTGATGGTCCGTCGCGCCTGCTTCGAGCGCGTGGGGACGTTCGACGAGGACTTTCCCGCCTACGGGGACCGGGACATGTGGGTCCGGATCGCCCGTCGCTATCGATGGGGACGGGTTCCGCGGATCCTGGTCCGCTATCACGAGACGGAAGGGGCCCTGTCCGCCGACGCGGAGAAGGTGATCACCGGCGCGCGGCGCCTGTGGAACAAGCACGAGCTCGCGTCGCGCCCTCCGGGGATCCGGGCCGAGTTCCTCGTTCGGCTGGGCCACCGGCTCGCCGACCGGTGTCTCGAGCGCTCCGGCGGCCGGTACATGCTGCGCGCCTGGCGCCAGGCGCCGTGGAGGCTGCACCTGCTGGGTGCGGCCCTCATCGCCGGCGGCTCCCCTCCGGCCTACCGGTCCCTGGTGCGCGTCTTTCAGGGATGTCGGGACCGGCTACACTCCTTCCGGCGTGGAGCGGAACGATGACGCCAGCCGCCGGCCCGCGGACCAGAGGCCGAGGAACCAGCTCGTGGGCAGGGGCCAGAGGGCCATGCCGACGGCCCGGAGCCGACGGGTCCGGGCGAAGCGTCGATGGCGGTCGTGGATGGTGACGTCCCACTTGTCCTCGAAGTGCGCCAGCGTCCTCCGGGTGGCGCGCCCGGACCACCGGTAGAGGAAGTACGGGAGATCCGAGAGGCCCACGGGCTCGACGTTTCCGTACCGGACCCGGCTCCGGGGCTCGAAGTAGACCGCGTAGCCGGCTTCCCGCGCCATCATGCACAGGTCCACGTGCTCGTGACTGGTCCGGAGACCCTCGTCCAGCCGCCCCCCGATGGCGTCCAGGCACGCCCGGGAGACCAGGGTGCAGTGGAATTCCACCAGGTCGGTCTCGGTCCGGCGGAGATCCCCCGCTTCGTGCAGCGGCACCCCCAGGTCGTTCTGCCGTGCGATGAGGCGCGGCGGCCCTCCGTCTCCGGCCTCCACGGTGCGGATACGTCCTCCCGCGCCGTGGATCAGCGGCTCCTGGGGAGGGCCCTCCAGGTACAGGGGGCCCACGACGCCCGCGTCCGTCTCCCGCGCGCACTCCACCAGCGAGTCGAGCCATCCCGGCTCGACGAAGAGGTCGTTGTCCACGAACACGACGAATTCGCCGCGGGCGTGCTCGATGCCGATGTTCCTGGCCTGATTCGGGTAGAGGTAGTCGTCGGAGCGGATGAAGCGGCCTCCGTGCTCCTCGACGAGGCCCCGGACCCGCTCGCGTTCCCCGCGGGGGAGGACGCAGTCGACGTAGATCAGCTCGTGGGGCCGGCCGGTGTTCCGCTCCAGCGAGCGCATCGACCCGAGGGCGACGCTCTTCCGCTCCCGGGGAACCACGACGATGGAGACCTCGGGCGGGTCGGATGGCATGGGCGTCCTCTCCAGGGGATTACGTGATCGTCCGGGCGGTCGGCGCGCGCATCTAGCGCTCCTCGGCCACCGACCTCCAGAAGGCCGCCGAGGTCGCCCCCTCCGGCACCTCGATGGTGGCGACGCCCACCATGGCCCGCAGGTCCACCACCTCCACCGTGCTACGAGGCGCGCCGGGGCGCCCCCGCAGGGCGACGAAGGCGTACCGTCCGTCGTCGCTCACCGCCAGGGACGACGGACGGGCGTCGGACAGCGGGATCCGGGCCGACGGCCCGTCCCCGTCGGGGCCGAGGAGCAGGAGCGCCGGCTCCTCCTCCACCAGGACGAGCACCCGGCCGTCCCCCGGGATCACGTCCACCGACGCGGGTCGGCCCTCCAGGCGGACCCGGCGGCGGATCTCCAGGTCGTCCCGGTCCAGCACCAGGAGCTCGCCCCCGGACCCACAGGCCACGTGGAGGCGCTCTCCGTCGGGCGAGAGGGCCAGGTCCACGGGCCCGCAGCTCTCCCCTCCGTCCGCCGAGAGCCGGGCCGTCCGGGTCACCCGGGGCTCCTCGACGGAGACCTCCACCAGGAGGTCGTCGATCCGGCACACGGAGTACTGCCACCGTCCGTCGGGATGGAGGCCGCTGGACCGCCCGCCGCGGCAGGTGGCCATCCGGGCCGCCTCGGTCAGGGCGCCCGCCCGCACCACGGCCACCGTGGCCGGACCCGTCCCGTCCGGAGGGCCGGCGGTCACGAAGATGCGCGTTCCGTCCGGCGTCACCCCCAGGCCGTCCGGCGTTCCCCGGAGCCTGAGCTGCCCGGCGCCCCGGTCGCTCCCCGTCTCGTACTTCCACACCCTCCCGGGCGCCGCGGCGCCGCCCACCGCCAGGAACCAGTGGGACCCGTCGGGGGAGACGGCCAGCTCCCGGATGCCGTCGGGCCGGCCCGGGACGCTCCCCACCGAGATCGACCGCTCGTGGGCCACGCCGCCGGGCCCGAAGCGGAGGCGGCTCACGATGTCGGGTCCGTCGCTGGCCACGTAGGCCCAGTAGTACCGGTCCGGCGGGACGGGCTCCGGCCGCTCCTCGGGCCCGACCTCGGCCTCGGGCGCCCCCGGCGCCGCCTCCGGCTCCGCGCCGGGCCCGGGCTCGGCCTCGGGCGTCCGGCCGGCGCATCCCGCCCCCAGCAGCGCGGCCAGGCACAGGGCCAGGAGGCCGGAGAGGGGAGCGGCCCTCCCGCCGGGGCCTCCCCTCACGTGGACCCTCACGCCGATCCCCCCGGCCCGAGGACCATCTCGCGGAACGCCCCGGCCAGGGCACCGTTGGAGCCCAGGTAGGCGGCGCCCGGGCGCTCCGCGTAGGAGGCCCCGGGGGCCTCCCGGCGGTCGGGGAGGGGGAAGGTTTCCAATCGGCCCCCGGCCTCGGCCACCACCAGCGCCCCTCCGGCCACGTCCCACGGCAGGAGCCAGTGCTCCCAGAAGGCGTCCAGGCGGCCGCACGCCAGGTCGCACAGGTCCAGGGCGGCGGAGCCGGCCCGGCGGATGCCGCTGGTGCGGAAGAGCACCTCGCGGAAGACCTCCAGGTAGTCGTCCAGGTAGTCGGGCTTCTTGAACGGGAAGCCGGTGCCCACCAGGGCCATCTCCAGATCGTCCACCTCGGAGACGCCGATGGGCTGGCCGTCCCGCCACGCCCCCTCCCCCCGGACGGCCTCGAAGCGCTCGCCGGTGGCCGAGTTGAGGACCAGGGCGGCCCGGAGGCCCCGGCCGTCCTCCACGGCCAGGGAGACGGCGTACTCGGGGTAGCCGTGGAGCCAGTTGGTGGTGCCGTCCAGGGGATCCACGATCCACCGGGTCCCCTCGGGCTCGGCGGGATCGGTGCGATCCCCGGCCTCGGCGCGATCCCCGGGAGCCCCGGCTCGCCCCGGGCCGCCGCCGGCGCCGCCCCCGCCGGCCACGTCCTCCTCCTCGGCCACGATCCGGTGGGAGGGGAAGGCCTCGCCGATGACCTCCAGGATCACCTCCTGGGCCTCCAGGTCCACGTCGGTGACGAAGTCCGCCCGTCCCTTCTCGCCCCAGGGCCGCCCTTCCGGGGAGCGCGTGCGGTGGACGCGGGCCGCCTCCGTCGCGGCCCGGCGGGCCACCGCCATGAGCTCCCGATCGGTCTCGTCGAGGTGGTCCAGGTGAGTCACCGGTCGCGTGTCCTCGTGGAGTGGTGGCTCGCGAGGTGGTGGACGGACGCCGCCGCCGGGCGTTCGTTGATCCCCCCGCGGGGGGCGCGTAACTTACGCGCGGGCTCCGGCATTCTCCACCGGACGCCGCCGGATCCACCTGTGGCCGCGGGCCGGCGGGCCGGCGGCCCGTCGGGCGGCCGGTGCGGACCGACGCCCCGTCCCGGCGACCTCCCCTCCCTCGACATCCACGCCACACACCACGTCGCCACGGTATGAACGACGGACGACAGCGCGTATTCAGCGGCATCCAGCCCTCGGGCGAGGCCCACCTGGGCAACTACCTGGGCGCCATCCGGAACTGGGTGGAGCTGACGGAGGAGTACGACTGCATCTACAGCATCGTCGACCTCCACGCCATCACGGTGCCCTACGAGGTGGACGAGATGCCCGGCCGGGTGTTCGACCTGGCGGTCTCGCTGCTGGCCGCCGGCCTGGACCCGGACCGGTGCACCCTCTTCGTCCAGAGCCAGGTGCCGGAACACGCCGAGCTGGCGTGGCTCCTCAACACGGTGACGCCCCTGGGCGACCTGCAGCGCATGACCCAGTTCAAGGAGAAGGCCGGCCGCCAGGAATCGGTGGACGCGGGGCTGCTCAACTACCCGGTGCTCCAGGCCGCCGACATCCTGCTGTACCGGGGCCAGGTGGTCCCGGTGGGCGAGGACCAGCTCCAGCACCTGGAGCTGACCCGGGAGATCGCCCGGCGCTGGAACGCCCGCTACGGTGAGCTCTTCCCGGAGCCCGAGCCCCTCATCGGCCGGGGGCGGCGGGTGCTGGGCCTGGACGGGGTGGCCAAGATGTCCAAGTCCCGGGACAACACGATCCGGCTCCTGGCGGACCCCGGGGAGATCCAGGAGCGGCTCCGGCCGGCGGTCACCGACCCGGCCCGGGTCCGTCGGGACGACCCCGGCAACCCCAACGTCTGCAACGTCTACGCCCTCCACGGCCACTTCTCCCCGCCGGAGGAGCGGGAGGACGTGGAGATCCGCTGCCAGACGGCCTCCATCGGCTGCGTGGAGTGCAAGCGGCGCCTGGGCGAGCACATGGCCCGGGAGCTGGCGCCGGTGCGGGAGCGGGCCCGGGAGCTCCAGGAGGACCCGGACCGGGTCCACGAGATCCTCCGGGAGGGGGCCCGCCGGTGCCGGAAGATCGCCGGCGAGACCCTGGACCGGGCCTACGAGCTGATGGGCCTCCGCGCCGGGGACCGCCGGGGAGGGGAACGGTGAGCGCCCCGGCGGAGGCCGCGGCGCTGGTGGCCGCGTGGCCGGGCTGGGCCGAGGGCTTCCACCTCGGGACCCTGGGACGGCTGGTCCTGGGCCTGGCCCTGGGCGGCGCCGTGGGGATCGAGCGGGAGCTCTCGGGCAAGCCCGCGGGCCTGCGGACGAACATGCTCATCTGCGCGGGCGCCGTCCTGTTCACCGAGATGTCCATCGCCCTGGCGGCCGAGTACGCGCCCCACGAGCTCATCCGGTCGGACCCGGCGCGGATCGCCGCCCAGATCGTCTCCGGCGTGGGCTTCCTGGGGGCCGGCACCATCCTGGTGGCCCGGGGCAACGTGGTGGGCCTCACCACCGCCGCCACCATCTGGGTCGTGGCGGCCATCGGCATCGCCGTGGGCGTGGGCGCCTACGTCATCGCCGTGGGCACCACCGTCCTGGTGGTGGTGACCCTCTTCCTGCTGGGCCGGGTGGAGGAGCGGGTCCTGGCCTCCCGCAGCGAGGCCACCCTGGCGGTGGAGACCTCGGGCGAGGCGGGGCCGGACGTGGTGGACCCGGTGATCCGCGAGTCGGGCTTCGAGGGACGGCTCCTGGCCTGGGAGCGGGAGGAGGACGGCGCCCGCCTGGAGTACGAGGTCCAGGGGCCGGAGGGGGCCCGGGACGAGCTGATGCGGGCCCTGACGGGGGTCCGCCGCGTTCGAGGCGCCCGGTTCACGTGGGGAGCGGGCGGCGACGGGGACTCATGAGCCGGAAGCTGGTCCTGTGGATGTACGCGCCGGACCAGCCCATGTGGTCGGCGCCGGAGGAGACCATCGCCCGCCTGCGGGAGACCCTGGAGCCGGAGTGGGAGGTGGCCGAGGTGCGGGAGCCGGTCCGGGCCATGGGTGACGGCGCCGCCCACGCCCCCGACGGCCTGCTCCGGGAGATCGCCGGGGCCGAGGTCTACTGCGGCTTCGGGCTCCCGGAGGAGGCGTTCCGCCGGGCGGAGGAGCTCCGGTGGATCCACACGGCGGCCGCCGGCGTCTCCGGGATCCTGTATCCGGCGCTCCGGGAGAGCGACGTGGTGCTCACCAACGCCGCCGGGGTCTACGCCGAGCCCATGGCGGAGCACGCCGTGGCGGCCATGCTCCACTTCGCCCGGGCCCTGGACCACGCCGTGGCGGCCGGCGCCCGGCGCGAGTGGGCCCGGGACCGCATGGCGGGCCGCGGGAGCCCGATCCGGGAGCTCGCCGGGAGCCGGGTGGGCGTGGCGGGCTACGGGGGCGCGGGACGGGCCGTGGGCCGCCGGGCGGCCGCCCTGGGCACGGAGGTGTGGGGCCTGGGGAGGAGCCCGGGACGGGAGCCGCCGCCGGAGGCCGGGCGCATGCTGGGCCCGGAGGGGATGGAGGAGCTGGCCGCGGGGGCCGACTACCTGGTGGTCACCCTCCCCGAGACCCGGGCGACCCGGGAGGCGGTGGGCGAGACGGTCCTGGAGGCCCTGGGGCCGGAGGGCGTGCTGGTGAACCTGGCCCGGGGCGAAGTGGTAGACGAGGAGGCCCTGGTACGGGCCCTCCGGGAGGATCGGATCCGCGGTGCGGCGCTGGACGTGTTCCGTGAGGAGCCCCTGCCGCCGTCGAGCCCGCTCTGGTCCCTGGAGAACGTGCTGGTGACGCCGCACACGAGCGGCGTGTCTCCCCGGGTCTGGGACCGGCAGACCGACCTGATCCTGGAGAACGTGCGGCGGTACCTGGCCGGGGAGCCGCCCCTGAACGAGGTGGACAAGGAGCGGGGGTACTGATGCTGGATCTGAGCGGGGTCTTCCTGCCCGTCCCGACCCCCTTCCGGGGCGACGACGGGCCGCCCGACCTGGAGGCCATGGGGCGGAACCTGTCCCGGTGGCTGGAGGCGCCGGTGGCCGGGATCGTGGTGGCGGGCTCCACGGGCGAGGCGCCGCTCCTGGAGGACAGGGAGCTCTACGCCCTGGTGGACGCCGCCCGGCGGGCCGTGCCCCGGGACCGTCTCCTGGTGGCGGGGACCGGCCAGGAGTCCACGCGCCGGACCGTGGTCCTGAGCCGGGAGGCGGCGGCCCGGGGGGCCGACGCGGTGATGGTGCGGCCGCCGGCCTACTACGCCGGGGCCATGGACTTCGAGGCCCTCGTCGGCCACTACACGGCGGTGGCCGACGCCTCGCCCGTCCCCGTCCTCCTCTACAACATCCCCAGATACGTGCCGGTGGAGCTGGAGCCCGAGCTGGTGAACCACCTGGCCCGCCACCCCAACGTGGCCGGGATCAAGGACTCCGACGGCGACCTCCGGCGGCTCGGGACGGTGGCCGAGGGGATCGACGGGGAGGCCGCCCTCCTGGCGGGCTCCGGATCGGTGCTGTACGGGGCGCTGGAGGTGGGGGCGGCCGGCGGCGTGGTGGCCGTGGGCTGTCTGGCGCCGGAGGAGGCCTGCGCGCTGGTCTCGGCGGTCCGGGAAGGCGACGCCGGCCGGGCCGGGAGCCTCCAGGAGCGGCTGGACGCCCTGAACCGGGCGGTGGTGGGCCGACACGGCGTGCCCGGCGTGAAGCATGCCCTGGACTGGCTGGGCCTGTCCGGGGGCGCGCCCCGGCCCCCGCTGCGCCCCCTGGGCTCCGACGGGCGGGAGTCCGTGGAGTCGGCGCTCCGCGCCGCCGGGCTCGACCCGGCCACGGGCCGGGGGACGGCCGGGTCGGCGGCGGACGACGACGACGCGCACCAGAGCGAGGACGGCTGAGATGTTCGACGAACGGACGCGCTGCGTCGCCGTGGTGGGCGCCCAGTGGGGCGACGAGGGGAAGGGGAAGATCGTGGACGTCCTGGCCGAGGAGTCCACCCTGGTGGCCCGCTACCAGGGCGGCGCCAACGCCGGCCACACCGTCCGCGTCGACGGCGAGGAGTTCATCCTCCACCTGATCCCCTCCGGCGTGCTCTATCCCTCGGTGCGGTGCCTGCTGGGCAACGGCGTGGTCCTGGACCCGTGGACGCTGCTGGAGGAGCGCCGGGAGCTGGCCGCGCGCGGCGTGGAGCTGGAGGGCCGGCTGGCGGTGAGCGGCCGGGCCCACCTGGTGCTGCCCTACCACCGGGTCTTGGACCGGGCCAACGAGGCGCACCGGGGGAGCGAGAAGATCGGCACCACGGGCCGGGGGATCGGGCCGGCCTACCGGGACAAGGCCGCCCGCACCGGGCTCCGGGTCGCCGACCTCCGGGACCCCGACTACTGCCGCGAGGTGGTGGAGAGCCGGGCCCGGGCGGTGAACCACCGGCTGGAGGCCATGGACGCCGGCGAGCGCGTCGACGCCGGGGAGATCCTGGCCGAGCTGGAGGAGGTCCGCGGCGACCTGCTCTCCCTGGTGACCGACGTGGGCCACGAGATCCGCGCCGAGCTGGAGGGGGGCGGGAAGGTGCTGCTGGAGGGGGCCCAGGGCTCGCTCCTGGACGTGGACCACGGCACCTACCCGTACGTCACCTCGTCGAACACCACCGCGGGGGCGGCGGCCAGCGGCGCGGGGATCGGGCCGCGGCTCATCGACGAGGTGATCGGCGTGGTGAAGGCCTACACGACCCGCGTGGGCCGGGGCCCCCTGCCCACCGAGCTCCCGGATCGGGAGGCCGACCACCTGCGGGAGCTGGGCGGCGAGTTCGGCGCCACCACCGGCCGCCCCCGCCGGCCCGGCTGGTTCGACGGCATGGTGGTGCGCTATGCCGCCGGCGTGAACGGCCTCACCGGGCTGGCGGTGACCAAGCTCGACGTCCTGGACAGCTTCCGGGAGCTCCAGATCGGCGTGGGCTACCGCCTGGAGGGCCGGGACCTGGAGACGTTCCCGTTCCTGGCCGGCGAGCTGGAGCGGGTGGAGCCCGTCTACGAGACCCATCCGGGATGGGAGGCCGACACCACCGGCTGCCGGAGCCGGGAAGACCTGCCGCGCCGGGCCCGGGAGTACCTGGGGCGGATCCGGGAGATCGCCGGCACGCCGGTGAAGCTCATCTCGGTGGGATCGCGCCGGAGCCAGATCATCCGGACCGGGGAGGCGTAGCGCCCATGTTCGAGCAGCTCGCCGGACGGCTGGACGACGCCCTGGGCAAGCTCCGCCAGCGCGGGGTCATCACCGAGGAGCGGCTGGACGAGGGGCTCCGGGAGGTCCGCCGGGCCCTCCTGGAGGCCGACGTGAACTTCCGGGTGGCCCGCGACTTCCTGGGCCGGGTCCGGGAGCGGGCCCTGGGCGAGGACGTGCTGGACACGGTGAGCCCCGGCGATCAGGTGGTGAAGATCGTCCACGACGAGCTGGTGGACCTGCTGGGCGGCGGCGAGACGGGCCTGGCCGAGGCCACCGTCCCCCCCACCACCGTCCTGCTGGTGGGACTCCAGGGCTCGGGGAAGACCACCACCGCCGCCAAGCTGGCCCGGCGGCTGAAGGCGGAGGGACGCCGGCCGGTGCTGGTGGCCTGCGACCCCTACCGGCCCGCGGCGGGCGAGCAGCTCGCCACCCTGGCCGCGGAGATCGACGTGCCGGTGATCCGGGAGACCGAGGCCGAGGACATGCCGGAGCTGGCCGAGGCGGCGGTGGAGCGGGCCCGCCGGGAGGGCGCCACCCACGTGATCCTGGACACCGCGGGCCGGCTGCAGGCCGACCGGGAGCTCATGGACGAGCTCCGGCGGGTGAAGGAGCGGGCCGAGCCCCGGGAGGTCCTCTTGGTGGCCGACGGCATGGTGGGCCAGGAGGCGGTGGAGATCGCCGAGGGCTTCCACGAGACCGTGGGCCTCACCGGCGCCGTCCTCACCAAGATGGAGGGCGACGCCCGGGGCGGGGCCGCCCTCTCCTTCCGCGCCGTCCTCGGCGTGCCGGTGAAGTACCTGGGGGTGGGCGAGCGCCTCGAGGACCTCACCGAGTTCGACGCGCCGCGGATGGCGGGCCGCATCTTGCAAATGGGTGACGTGGTGGGCCTGGTGGAGCGGGCCGAGCAGGCGGTGGACCAGGACGCCACCCGCCAGCTCGAGGAGAGCATCCAGGAGGGGCGCTTCGACCTGGAGGACTTCCTGGCGGCCCTCCAGCAGCTCCAGAACATGGGCCCGCTGGAGAACCTGCTGAAGATGCTCCCGGGGGTGAAGCAGGGCATGCTGGACCGGGTGGAGACCGACCCCCGCCGGATCAGGCACATGGAAGCCATCGTGCTGTCCATGACCCCGGAGGAGCGCCGCCGTCCCGGGGTCCTGAACGGCTCGCGGCGGGCCCGCATCGCCCGGGGGGCGGGACGCCCGGTGAGCGAGGTGAACCGCCTGATCGAGCAGTTCGAGCAGATGAAGAAGATGATGAAGCGCATGAAGGACATGAAGGGCTCGAAGAAGATGAAGGCCCTCATGGGCCGCGGCGGCGGGATGGGCGGACCCTTCGGCTGAGACGCCGCGAGGCCGAGCGGACGCCGCGCTGAGGCCCCGTCGGCCGGCACAAACGCCGGGCGGAGGGGTAGCCGCCCCATCTGCCCCCGGACGGGAGACACGACGCGAGGGGACCGCAGCAGACGACGCAGGACCGCCGCACCACACGCGCAGGACCACGCGACAACCGAATCGAGAGTGAGATAACGATGCAGCCGATGATCCGCCTCCGACGCGGAGGCAAGCGACACCAGGCCAGCTTCCGCATCGTCGTGGCCCAGAAGTCCGAGGCCGCCGACGGGGACTACATGGAATCCCTGGGGACCTACAACCCCCGGACCCAGCCGTCCCTCATCAAGCTGGACGCCTCCCGGGCGCTCCACTGGCTCCATCAGGGAGCCCTGCCCAGCGACACCGTCCGCTCCATCCTCCGCCGGACCGGCGTGTGGGAGAAGTACCACCAGGGGGCCGGGCCCGACGACCTGGCGCCCGACGAGAAGACGGTGCTCCAGGGGCCCGAGGGGATGAGGGCCACCACCTCCCAGCGGTCGGCCCAGGCCGACGCCGCCGCGGAGGCAGCCGAAGCGGAAGCGGCCGAAGCGGAGGCAGCCGAAGAGGCCGAGGCAGAGGAGGCCGCCGCCGAAGCTGCCGACGAGCCGGAAGCCGAGGCCGCGCCAGCGGAGGTCGAGGGCGACGAAGGCGAAGCGGAAGCCGAGGCCGAGGCCGCCGAGCCGTCCGCCGGGGGCGAGGAGGAGGCGCCGGAGGCTGCGGCCGCCGACGAAGAGGCCGCAGACGAGGAGGATGAAGCCGACTCCGAGGACGAAGCCGACGTGGCCGAGGAGATCGCCGCCGAAGCCGACGAGGACGAGGCGGACGAAGGCGAACCCGACGACGAAGAGGCCGACGAGGAGGAGGAGGACGAGGACGAAGCCGGAGCGGCCGAAGTCGACGAAGCCGAGGCCGACGAAGACGAAGCGGACGAGGAGGAAGAGACCGACGACGAGGAGAGCGAGAAGGAGTCCTGACCGGCGGGGAGCCCTCCCGGCGCCCGCCGGTCGCGCCCGGTAGACGCCCGGCCCGCCCGGGCGATCCCGCTCTCTCCGAAGCTCCGTCCGCAGCCCCGTCCCCCAAGCAGCAGCCCGCGCCCATGACTCCGCAGAACGATCACGCCCTCCCGCTGGACGACCGGGCCGAAGGCTCCGAGCCGGTGGTGGTGGGCTACGTGCGGCGGGCCCACGGGCTCGAGGGCGAGCTGCTGGTGCATCCCCAGACCGATTATCCGGAGGAGACGTTCGCGCTCGAGCGCGTCTTCCGGGTCACCGAGGGGGCGCCCCTGGGGCTCCCGGCGGACCTGACGCTGGAGCAGGCGCGGCCCCACGGCGGCGGCTGGATCCTCCGGTTCCGGGAGATCGGCGACCGGACGCTGGCCGAGCGCTACGGCGGCGCCCATCTGGCGGTGGACCGGGAGCACCTGCTGGCGACGGAGAGCGGCGAGTACTTCCTCCACGACCTGGTGGACCTGGCGGTGACGGTGGCCGGGGCGGAGGAGCCGCTGGGACGGGTGGAGGGCGTCTACGACACGCCGGGCCGTCCCATCCTGCGCGTGCGCGACGGAGAGGGCGAGGAGGTCCTCGTCCCCTTCGACCGGAGCGTGGTGAGCGAGGTGGACCTGGAGGCGGGGGTGCTGCGGATCGCCCCGCCGGACGGACTCCTGGACCTGTAGGTCCGGGACGCTCGGATCCGCCTCGACCCGGCTCGGCCGATCCCGTGAGGATCAACCTGGTGACCATCTTTCCGGAGTACTTCGAGGTGCTCCGGAGCACGAGCATCCCGGCGCGCGCCCGGGAGGCCGGAAAGGCGGAGTACCGGGTCGTGGACCTCCGGGAGCACACCCACGACCGGCACCGGACGGTGGACGACGAGCCGTACGGGGGCGGCGCCGGGATGGTCATGAAGCCCGAGCCGTTCTTCGAGGCGGTGGAGTCGCTGGATCCCGAGGGGCCGGTGGTGCTGCTCACGCCCCGGGGCCGGCGGTTCGATCACGCCACGGCCGTGCGGTACTCGCTGGAGGAGGAGCTCACGCTCCTGTGCGGGCGGTACAAGGGCGTCGACGAGCGGGTGGCCGCCGAGCTGGCCACCGAGGAGCTCTCCATCGGGGACTACGTGCTCTCGGGGGGCGAGCCGGCGGCGCTGGTGGTGGTGGACGCGGTGGTCCGGCTGTTGCCCGGAGTGCTGGGCGACCACCAGTCGGCGGCCGGCGACTCGTTCTATCACGGGATGCTGTCGCCGCCGGCCTACACCCGGCCCCCGGAGTACCGGGGCCTGGAGGTGCCGGAGGTGCTCCGGTCGGGCGACCACGCCCGGATCGAGGAGTGGCGCCGGCGTCAGGCCGAGCGGCTGACCCGGGAGCGGCGGCCCGACCTGCTGGAAGGGGAGGCGGACGGTCCGGACGGTCCGGACGGTCCGGACGGTCCCGACGAGGCCGACGGGGAGGGTCCGCCGGCGTCGGACGACCCCGCGGGAGAGACCGACGACCCCCGGGAATGAGAGAGCGCGACGCGCGAGAATTGGTTACTATTACGGGCTGGCGGACGGACGGTAGGTCTGCCGGCCACGTTCGAGTCGACGGGTCGCACGGGGAGCCGCACGGGCCCCGGCGGACGTGTCGGACGGAGCGAGAGTCAGCACGAAGGAGGACCGCGATGGATCAGAGAATAAGAGAGATAGAAGAGGAATACACTCGTTCCGACCTGCCCAGCTTCTCGCCGGGCGACTCGGTACGCCTCCGGGTCCGGGTGACGGAGGGCGACAAGGAGCGCATCCAGCCGTTCGAGGGCGTGGTCATCGCGCGGAAGGGCTCGGGTGTGAGCGAGACCTTCACCGTCCGGAAGGTGTCCGGCGGCGTGGGGGTCGAGCGGATCTTCCCCGTCCACTCTCCGGTCATCGAGAGCCTGGAGGTGGTGCGCCGGGGGCAGGTGCGCCGGGCGAAGCTCTACTACCTCCGCGAGCGCCGGGGGAAGCGGGCCCGCGTCCGGGAGCGCCGCTGGTGGACCACCGAGGGCGAGGATGCGGCCGCCGCGGCCGCTGCGCCCTCCGGCGGTGAGGACAGCGGGTCCGCGGCGTCGGCCCCGGAGGAGGACGCCGGGGAGGCCGGCACGCCCGAGGCCGGGGACGAGGCCCGGGACTGAGCCCCCGGCCGGGCCGGACGGGCCGGGAGACGAGCCACGGTGCCGCCCACGGCGCCCCTCGACCTGGAGCGGGAGGCCTGGGCGGACGGATGTCGGCGCCTGGCCGGGCTGGACGAGGTCGGCCGCGGACCGCTGGCCGGGCCGGTGGTGGCCGCGGCGGTGGTGCTCCGGCCGGAGCAGTGCTTCCAGGGCGCCGCCGACAGCAAGACCCTGTCGCCGGAGCGCCGTGAGGCCCTCTGTGCCCGGATCCGCCGGGAGGCCGCCGCCTGCGCCCTGGGCGCTGCGTCCACCCGGGAGATCGAGCGCCTGAACGTCCTGGGCGCCACCCGCCTGGCCATGCGCCGGGCCCTGGACGGCCTGCCGCGCTCGCCCGAGCGCATCCTGGTGGACGGACGCCCCCTGGAGGACTTCCCCGAGCACACCGCCCTGGTGGGGGGAGACGCCCGGAGCCACACGGTGGCGTGCGCCTCCATCGTGGCCAAGGTGATCCGGGACCGGCTGATGCGGCTGCTGGACCCGCACTACCCCGCCTACGGGTGGGCGCGGAACAAGGGCTACGGGACGCCGGAGCACCGGCGGGCCCTGGACCGGCACGGCCCCACCCCCCACCACCGGCGGACCTTCGCGCCCATCGCCCAGCCCGACTTCCCCTTCGGGGAGGCCGGCGGGTAGATTGGGCCGCGTGCCCCCGGATTCGATCATCCATCGGCGGGCGGGATTCGAGGGCAGGGAGCACGCGCTCCGCCGCTCACGCAGAACGCAGAAGAGAGGGAGGAGATCATGTCCGAGCAGCGCGTCGGTACGGTGACCCACTACTTCGCCGAGCCCGAGGTCGGAGCCCTCTCCCTGGAGGCCGATC
>CAZVIY010000012.1:0-87403 GCA_964627425.1 uncultured Gemmatimonadota bacterium | reverse complement strand
TGACCGAGCGCCTGGAGATCTACCTCACCGGGTGCCAGCTGGGCATCACCGCCTCGAGCATCCTGCTGGGCGTGGTGGCCGAGCCCGCGGTCACCGCCCTCCTGGAGAGCGCCGCCGAGCCCCTGGCCCTCTCCACCGGCACCCGGCACGCCGTCTCCATCACCGTGGCGGTGCTCCTCATCAACCTGATCCACAAGGTCTGGGGGGAGCAGGCCCCCACCTACCTGGGCGTGGAGCGGCCCCTGGAGGTGCTCACCGTCTGCGCCCCGGCCCTCGAGCTGTGGACCCGCGTCATGGAGCCGGTCATCCTGCTCGGCGACGGCCTGGCCAAGGCGACCCTCGGGCTCTTCGGCGTGGAGATCCGCCGCTCGTGGACCGATGCGGAGGAAGGAGGCGGCGCCGGGGAGCCCGCCCCGATCAGCAGCTTCCTGGAGCTCCGGCAGCGGCTCCGCGGGCTCCTCGACCGGGGGGAGCTGGACCGGGAGCGGCGGCGGGAGATCATGCGGGCGCTGGAGATCCAGGACATCCCGGTGAGGGACGTGATGGTCCCCCGCGAGGAGGTCCGGACCCTGTCCACGGAACGCCCGCTGGAGGAGAACCTCCGGATCGTCGCCGACCGGCGCTTCCTCCGCTTCCCCCTGGTCGGCGGAGGGCTGGACGACGTCCGGGGGACGGTCTACCTGACGTCGGTCTTCGCCTCCCTGGAGGAGCTCCGCTCGGGGGAGACCACCCTGGAGGAGATCGCCGTGGAGCCCGTACTCCTGGAGGCGGACCTGCCGGTGAGCGAGGCCATCGACCGCTTCCAGGAGGAGGACCAGGAGCTGGCGTTCGTCATGGAGGGCGACCGGGTGGCGGGGATCCTCACCTCCACCGACGCCCTGGAGACCATCGCCGGCGAGCTACGGGACCCCTTCGACTGAGGGGTCGGCCATCAGGGCTCGGCCGCCCGGGACGCTCAGTCGGCGCGGGCCTCCTCTTCGACCGGCGCTCCCAGGGTCTCGGTCATCCGCTCCATGGCGGCGGCCAGCCGGTCGGCCCGGTCGGCGAACTCCCGGGTCCGTCGAGCCGCCTCTCGGACCTCCTCCCTTCGGCTCCGCAGGAGGAGATAGCCTGCCGTCAGCCCGCCCAGGCCGGCACCGGCCAGGAAGAGCAGCGCCTTCGTCTTCCGATCCATTCCCTGCCTCCCGTTCGTCCAAGGATCGGCGTGGAGAGGTCCCTCCCCACGCAAGCCCCTCGCGTCCGCCCGTCAGTTCGCCCCGTCAACGGTCCTCCGACGCCTTCTACCCGACCCCCCCGCCCGACGATCGGTCCCGCCCCCTCCGGTCACGGCCCGGCGGTCCCCGGATCGCCGGGAGTCCCGGGTCGCCGGGAGCCTCGGATCGCCGGGACCGACGGGCGCGAGCGCCCGAGGGGCCTCCCGGAACCGCCTCCCGGGCCATAGGTTTCTCTCCGTGGCCGAAGCCCCGCCGCTGCGACGTCCCGGCTCGAAATCCCAGCCCGAGGGAGGATCTCGTGCGCGCCCGTCCCCGTTCCGCCCCGCTCCTGGCCCTCGGGACCGCCGTCCTGGCGGCCGCCGGGTCGCCGTCGACCGCGGGAGCCCAGGCCCCGCCCGACACCGACGTGTTCCTGGCCACCCTGGAACGGGAGGGAGACACCTGGAGCCTCGGCGAGCTCGAGAACCTCACCGCCCGCCCCGGCTACGACAACCAGCCCGCCTTCACCCCCGACGGCCGCGCGATCCTCTACACGGTGGTGGACGACGACGGCCGGGCCGACGTCTGGCGCCACGACCTGTCCCGGGGTGAATCGACTCCGGTCACCCGGACGCCGGAGAGCGAGTACTCGCCCACGCCCATCCCGGGCAGCGACCGGTTCTCGGCCGTCCGGGTGGAGGCGGATTCGACCCAGCGGCTCTGGTACTTCGCCGCCGACGGATCCGATCCCCGCCCGGTGCTCCCCGACGTCCGGCCCGTGGGCTACCACGCCTGGGCCGGCGGCGACACCCTCGCCCTGTACGTGCTGGGCGAGCCCTCCACCCTGCGGGTCGCCTCGCCCGGGCCCGGCGACGCCCGGGTGGCGGCGCGGGACGTGGGACGCTCGCTGCGGCGGATCCCCGGGACCGGCGCCGTGAGCTTCGTGGCCCTCGGCGACGCTGACGCCGGGGAGCGGTCCTGGATCACCCGGCTGGAGCCCGCCACCGGCGCGACCCGGAGGATCGCCCCCGCCCTGGAGGGGAGCGTGGACCACGCCTGGACCCCCGACCGGACGCTCCTCATGGGCCGTGGATCGGTGCTCTACCGCTGGGAGCCGGGCGAGTCGGGAGGCTGGCGTCCGGTGGAGGACTTCGCCGACCGTGGGCTCGCCTCCATCACGAGGCTCGCAGTGAGCCCCGACGGAAGGAAGATCGCGCTGGTGGCGGAGGCGGACGACTGATCGGGCGAGGCGACCCCGGTGTCATAAAACGAGTTTGCGGACGGGCCGCCGGCCAGATATATAGGATGGGATACCGCTGATTTTTTGTACCGGGGCCGTAGCGTCCCCAGCGCCGAGCAGCCCCGGACAGCTCATCCGGGAGAAGACGAATGAACGGGAAAGCCGGCACGATCCTCGCCCTCGCCCTACCGCTCCTCCTCATGGCGGGTACATGCGAGGATACCGTTGACCCAGGTCCCATCACCGGCGTCGTCAACGGTACCGTGGAGATCGACGGAGAAGGTGCCTCGGGGATCGTCGTCACCCTGGACGGGGCGCGAACGACCACCACCGACGCGACCGGCGCCTACGAGTTCGATGACGTCGAGGAGGGCGTCCACGTGGTGACCATCAGCAGCTTTCCGGCGGACGTCACCTTTCCGCAGACGTCGAAGACCGCGGCCATCACCACGTCCGGTGAGGCCACCACCGTGAACTTCTCCGGCAGCCGCATCCGTAGCTCCGCCATCCAGGGAGACGTGCGAGCGGACGATCAGGGCGTGGAGGGCGTCACGGTCTCCCTCTCCGGCGAGGCGTCCGACGAGGACGTGACGGACGCCGACGGCGCCTATTCGTTCACCGGTCTCCCGGCGGGAGACTATACGATAACCATCAGCGGCTACGACACCGAGAGATACGAGTTCAGCGAGACCTCGAAGTCCGTGGAGGTGGGACCGTCGGAGACCAGGGTGGTCGACTTCACGGGAACCGAGGAGCAGGGAGACCTGGAGATCAGCGTCAGCCCCTCGAGCGTCTCGGCCACCCACTATGTCGGAGAGTCGGAGTGCCCCCAGCTCGTGGGAACCGTCACCCTCACGAACGTCGGCTCCGTCGCCACCGGCTGGAACGTGGAATCTGATCATACGGCCATCGAGACCGATCTCTCCTCCGGCCAGCTCGAGCCCGGCGAGAGCGTGGAGGTGGACGTCGAGTTCAACTGCGAGACCACCGATTCCGTCGAAGCAGAACTGACGTTCACCGCCAGCATCGAGGGCGGCGAGTCGGTCGAGGCCACGGTTTCGGTCACGGTCACCGTCAGCGAAGGGTGAGGCCTCCGCCTCCATGATTCGACTCGCCGTGGCCCCCGACGGCAGCCGGATCGTGCCGGGCGCGGAGACGGAGGGCCGGTAGGAGGTCGCCGGCGCCGCCGCGGGCACGGAGGCGACCAGGTCGGCCCCGAGAAGGAAGTCTCAGGCCCGGTCCTCCGCTCCCACCATCCGCAGTCCCCCCCTCCGTAGCTCCCCTTCGGGACGCGTCCCCGGCATCTCCCCGGCAGAGCGCGTGGACCCCGGCCGGCGGCTACCGTAGCTTTCATTCCCGCGCCCCGTGGCCTTCGCCCGCCCGTTCCAGAGCTCCGGAGGGAAAACCGATGAACCGGTCGAACGTCCGCCTGCCGTACCTGCTCCTGGCCGCGGCTGTCCTCGCGGCGAGCTCCGCTCTCGCCCGGGAGGGCGCTTCCCCACCGACGACGTCCGAAGTCCGGCATCCCCCGCTGGCCGAGCACCCCCGGGTGGCTCAGGCCGTGGAGCTCCTGGACGCCTGGGCCGGTGCCGAGCTCACCTACCGACAGGTCCCCGGAGCCTCCATGGCGGTGGTCCACGACGGGGAGCTGCTGTGGGCGGGGAGCTGGGGCCAGGCCCGGCCCGAGGAGGGCGCCCCGGCCACGCCGGAGACGCTCTACAGCATCTGCTCCATCTCCAAGCTCTTCACCAGCGTGGCGGCCATGGACCTCTGGGAGGAGGGCCGCCTGGAGCTCGACGACCCGGTGGCCGAACACCTGGAGTGGTTCGAGCTGGAAGACCGCCACCGGGGGCTCCCCATCACGGTGGAGAGCCTGCTGACCCACTCCTCGGGCCTCCCGCGCGAGGCCGACTTCCCGTACTGGTCGCCGCCCGACTTCGACTTCCCGAGCCGCCGGGAGATCCGGCGGCGCCTGCCCAGCCAGGAGACGCTCTACCCCGCCGAGACCTACTTCCAGTACTCGAACCTGGGCCTCACCCTGGCAGGCGAGATCGTCGCCGAGGTCTCGGGCCGCCCGTACGCCGACCACGTCCGCGATCGGGTGCTGAATCCCCTGGGCCTGGAGGACACGAGCCCGTCCATCCCGTGGGAGTCGGCCGGGAGCCGGATGGCCGCCGGCTACAGCGCCCTCACCCGGACGGGGGAGCGGGAGCCCGTGCCCCCCTTCGACGCCGAGGGCGTCGCGCCGGCGGCGGGCTACGCCTCCACCGTGCTCGACCTGGCCCGCTTCGCCTCCTGGCAGCTCCGTCTCCTCGAGGCCGACTCGGCCGAGGTGCTCCGGCCCTCCACCCTGCGGAAGATGCACCGGGTCCACTGGGTGGATCCCGACTGGGACGTCCACTGGGGGCTGGGCTTCGTGGTCTGGCGACAGGACGACGCGACCTTCGTGGGGCACGGGGGGAGCTGTCCGGGATTCCGGTCCCACCTGGCCATCCAGCCGTCGACCCGGCTGGCCGCCGCCTTCGCCGCCAACGCCTCGGGGGTCCCCTCCGGACGGTTCACCGAGAACGCCCACCGCATCCTGGCGCCCGCCGTGGCCGCCGCACAGGACACGGCGGCCGAGCCGCCCTCCCCGGACCCCACCTTCGGGCGGTACACGGGTCGATACAGCACCCATCCCTGGGGCGGGGAGATCGCCGTCCTCCCCTGGAAGGACGGCCTGGCCATGGTGGATCTCCCCACCGACGATCCCATGGACGCGCTGCAGGAGCTGCGCCACGTGGAGGAGCACACCTTCCGCCGGATCAGGGACGACGGCGAGCTCGGAGAGACGGTCCGGTTCCTGGTGGACGATTCCGGCCGGGTCGAGGCCCTCCTCCACCACAGCAACCGCTGGCCGCGCATCACGCCGGGAGGCTGACCCGGCCGACCGGCGCGATGCACGACGGCCCCCGAGGGGATAGTGTGACATGTGTCGGAAGAGGCGACCGACCGGAGGTCACCGACCACCGGAACCACCCACCGAGGAGGAGCCCGAGATGACACGTCCCGTCCCCCGTGCGGCCCCCGCGGCCCTGTCCCTCGCGGCGCTCATGGCGATCGCTTCCCTGGCACCGGGCACCCTGTACGCCCAGGACGTGGACGCGGGCGAGGAGAGCGCCGCGGAGCTCATGACCCGGGTGGAGCCCATCACCTCGACCCACGCCCGTGAGATCATCGAGATCCGCCACCAGATCCACCGGAACCCCGAGCTCGGAAACCGGGAGGAGGAGACCGCCGCCCTGGTGGCCGGTCACCTCCGGGACCTGGGCTTCGACCGAGTGGAGACCGGGGTGGCCCACACGGGCGTGGTGGGGATCCTCCGGGGCGGGGCGCCGGGCCCCGTGGTGGCGGTCCGGGCCGACATGGACGCCCTGCCGGTGAAGGAGCAGACGGGCTTCGACTTCGCCTCGACGAAGACCGCCACCTGGGAGGGCCGCCAGGTGCCGGTCATGCACGCCTGCGGACACGACATCCACACCTCGGTGGGCATGGGCGTGGCCTCGGTGCTGGCGGAGATGCGCGACGAGCTGCCCGGCACGGTGAAGTTCATCTTCCAGCCCGCCGAGGAGGGGCCGCCGGCGGGCGAGGAGGGCGGCGCGCCCCTCATGATGGAGGAGGGCGTCCTCGAGGATCCGCGGCCCGAGGCCATCTTCGCCCTCCACACCTACCCCGAGATGGAGGTGGGCGAGCTGGGTTACACCCCCGGGCCCGCCCTGGCCGCCGTGGATCACTTCTACATCACCATCACCGGGAAGCAGGCCCACGGCGCCCGGCCCCACCAGAGCGTCGACCCGGTGGTCATGGCCTCCCAGGCGGTGACGGCGCTCCAGACCATCCGGTCGCGGAACCTGGACCCCCTGGAGCCCAGCGTGGTGACGGTGGGCATGATCCACGGCGGCGAGCGGTTCAACATCATCCCGGATCGTGTGGAGCTCGAGGGCACCGTCCGCACCTACGACGAGGACGTCCGGGACGCCGTGGAGCGTCGCATGGGCGAGATCCTGGACGGCATCACCCGGGCCGGCGGCGGGAGCTACGAGCTCACCTACGACCGGAACATGCCGGCCACCATCAACGACCGGGAGCTCACCGAGCGGGTGGCGCCGGCCCTGGCGCGAACCGTCGGCGCGGAGAACGTCCGGCAGGTGCCCCCCACCATGGGCGGCGAGGACTTCGCCTACTTCTCCCGTGAGATCCCCGGCTTCTACTTCCGGCTGGGGACCACCGAGCCGGGGGGCGAATCGGGCGGCCTCCACACCCCCACCTACCGGGGCGACGACGGCTCGGTGCCCGTAGGGATCCGGGCCCTGACCGGCGTGGTCCTGGAGTACCTGGCCACGGCGGCCGACCGGGAAGGCGAGTAGCGGCCAGGCGGACGCACCTCCCGTGACCCCCGGAGCGCCGCCGTCGCCCGACGCCGACGCCACCCTCCAGGAGCAGGTCGAGGAGCAGGCCGAGCATCGGAAGTACGGCACCTTCGCCGGGGTCTTCACGCCGACGCTCCTGACAATCCTCGGCGTCATCATGTACCTGAGGCAGGGCTCGGTGGTGGGGAACGCCGGCCTGGGAGGGGCCTGGCTGGTCATCGGCCTGGTGTGCGCCATCATCGCCTGCACGGCCCTCTCCCTCTCCTCCATCACCACCAACATCCGGATCGGGGCCGGGGGCGCCTACTCCATCATCTCCCAGTCCCTGGGCCTGGAGGTGGGAGGGAGCGTGGGCGTGCCCCTGTACCTCTCCCAGGCGCTGGCCGTGACCATGTACATCTTCGGCTTCCGGGAGGGGTGGCAGTTCCTCTTCCCCGAGCACCCGGCCCTGGTGATCGACCTGCTCACCTACGGGGTGCTGTTCGGCATCGCGCTGGTGAGCGCCGGGTTCGCCTTCCGCATCCAGTACCTCATCCTGGCAGTCATCGCCGCCTCCCTGGTCTCCGTGTTCGGCACGGTCTTCTTCGGCGAGCTCCCGTACGAGCCGCAGATGTGGGGGAGCTTCGAGGGCTTCCCGGAGGACGGGTTCCAGGGCACGGACTTCTGGATGCTCTTCGCGCTGTTCTTCCCGGCGGCCACGGGCATTATGGCCGGCGCCAACATGTCGGGCGAGCTGGAGGACCCGCGCCGGTCCATCCCCCTGGGGACCCTGGCCGCCGTGGCGGTGGGCACGGTGATCTACATGGCCCTGGCCTGGTGGCTGGCCCGGTCGGCCACCCCCCGGGAGCTCATGAGCGACTACACGATCATGATCGATCGGGCGCTCTGGGGCCCGGCGGTGCTGGCGGGCCTGCTGGGGGCCACCTTCTCCTCGGGCCTGGCCTCGCTGGTGGGCGCCCCCCGGATCCTCCAGGCCCTGGCCGACAGCGGGGTGGTGCCCAGGGGCAACTTCCTGGCGGAGCGGACGCCCGGGGGCGAGCCCCGGAACGCGGTGATCCTCACGGGCGGGATCGTGTTCTTCGCGCTCCTGCTCCGGGACCTGAACACGGTGGCGCCGCTCATCACCATGTTCTTCCTCATCACCTACGCCATGATCAACCTGGTGGTGTTCACCGAGCAGAGCCTGGGGCTGATCAGCTTCCGGCCCCTGTTCCGGATCCCCCGGGCCGTCTCCTTCCTGGGGGCGGCGGGCTGCCTGTTCGCCATGTTCATCATCGAGCCGGTCTTCGGGCTGCTCGCCGTCGGGCTGGTGTTCGCCTTCTACGTGATCCTGCTGCGGCGGCAGCTGGACGCGCCCGGCGGCGACGTCCGGAGCGGGCTGTTCGCGGCCCTGGCCGAGTGGGCGGCCCGGAAGGTCACCGAGCTGCCCCCCTCGCCCGAGAGGTCGTGGAAGCCCAGCATCCTGGTCCCGGTGGAGCGGATGACCCAGATCCGCGGGAGCTTTCCGCTCCTTTCGGAGCTGACCTCGAAGGGGGGATCGGTGAAGCTCCTGGGCCTGCCGGGGGGTTCGGAGGGGGCCGCCCTGCGCCGGCAGCTCCCCGAGTTCGCCCGGGCGTTCCGGGAGAAGGGCGTCTTCGCCCAGATGACCTTCATCGAGGAGACCGGCCCCGGCGAGGGGCTGGTGGCGGCCATGCAGGCCCTGGAGGGCACCTTCTTCCGGCCCAACTGCGTCTTCCTCCGGCTGCCGCTGGAGCACGATCCGGCCCGGGAGGAGGCCCTGCGACGGGTCGTCCGCAGGGCCCGGATCAGCCGCACCGGCGTGCTCCTCTACGCCAACCATCCGGAGGCCCGGCTCGGGCGGCGGCAGTCCATCAACGTCTGGGTCGGGGATCAGAGCCCGGACTGGGAGATCAGCATGCGGCTGGGCAACCTGGACATGTCGCTCCTCGTCGGCCACATCCTCCAGGAGGCCTGGCAGGGTGAGCTGAACGTGATCTCCGTGGTCGCCGACCCGGACCAGGTGACCCCGGCCCGGAACTTCCTGGAGCGGGTGACCGACCTGGCCCGCCTGCCGGAGACCCGTGTGCGGGTGGAGACGGGCGACCTGGAGGAGCAGATCGGGCGGCTCCCCACCGCCGACCTGGACATCTTCGGACTCTCCGGCGAGCCCGATTTCGAGGGCGCGCGGCGGATGCTCCGGATGACGAGCTCCTCCTGCCTGTTCGTGCGCGACTCGGAGGAGGAGAACGTCCTGGCGTGAGGGCGAGGCCGTCGGGATCGAGCGCTACGGAAACTATTGCTGTCGCCAGCTCTCGTTCGTATCTTTTCTTATCAATGTCATGAGCGAGCAGTAGCTCGCTCGTAGATCCGGCCGTCGGGAGCTCCACGTCCGCCGGCTCCCGTCGCCCTCCTCCATACTCCGGGGCGGACGTTCCCCCACAGGAGGAACCCATGCCGAACCGAGCCACCATCACCGTCGCGGCGCTGGCCCTCGGGCTCCTGATCGCGCCCCTCCCCGCTCTCGCCCAGGACGCGACCCCCGAACCGGTCATGCTCGAGGTGGCCGCCGCCGAGCTGCCCTTCGGCGCCATCGAGGTCCCCGGATTCGCCCCGGGAATGGAGGTCGCCACCGTCTACGGAGATCCCACGGTCGCCGGCGAGCCCTACACCATCCGCCTCGCGTTCCCCGACGGCTACGCCTTTCCTCCCCACTGGCATCCCCGGGCGGAGCACGTGACCGTCCTGGAGGGCGAGTTCTACCTCGCCATGGGCCGGGAGTACGACGAGGCGAAGGTGGAGAAGTACGTCCCCGGCGACTACCTCTACGTGGCCGCGGAGAACGCGCACTTCGGTCGGGTGGAGGGCCGCACCGTAGTCCAGCTCCACGGGATCGGCCCCTTCGACATCATGGTCGTGGAGGGGCAGGAGATGTCCCCCTAGCTCGCACCCTCCGCGGGGAGGCCCGGGCACCGGTGGGAACCACATGAGGAGGGCGTAGCTCAGCCCTCCCAGCCCATCTGCCGCCGGTACTCCCGGTCCCACGCCGGGAGCAGGCTCTCCCCCGGGAAGTAGGGCCCCGGCCGGTAGCCGCAGGAGCGGACGCCGCGCTGGTTGCGCTCGCACACGTCCCAGTCCTGCCGGTTGGTGCGGTCCCAGAACTCCACCGCGTCGGACGGGTCGAACCCGGGATCCTCCAGCGAGTCCGGATGGAAGAGGAATTCGCAGTCCACGCGCGTCCGTCCGGGCTCGGCGGGCCGCAGGCGGTGGGTCATCACGTAGTCCGGGTGCAGGCTGAGCAGGAGGTTGGGGACGACCGAGTAGTAGTAGACGCGCCCCAGGTCCGCCTCGGGCAGGTCGCCCACGGGCGCGCCCACCCGGCCGCCGCTCATGCTCATGGACCGGGTCTCCTCCCGGATCTCCATGGAGCCGCCGAGGATCGGACCCTCGGTCAGGTCGTTCGACCCGCTGGTGTAGGGCGACTTCTCGGAGAGCTCGGGATGGACCAGGGGGCAGTGCTGGCACTCCGAGTAGTTCAGGAACAGGAGCTTCCAGTTCGCCTCCACCTGGTAGCTGAGGCGCTCCGCTCGCCGGAGCCGGGGCACCCGGTACCGGGACACCCGGGCCTCCAGCGGCGCGAGCCACTCCGCCAGCGGCTCGGGGTCGGAGGCCAGGCTCACGAAGAGGAGCCCCTCCCACGTCCCCACGGCCACGCGCCCCAGGGCGTGCTCGGCGGGATCGAACCCCTCCGCTCCCTCCATCTGAGGGGCTCCGACCAGGCGGCCGTCGAGCCGGTACGTCCAGCCGTGATACGGACACTGGATGGAGTGCCCGAAGCTCCCCGAGGCCTCCTCGCACAGCCGGGCGCCCCGGTGGCGGCAGACGTTGTAGAGGCCGTGGATCTCCCCGTCCTCGTCACGGGTGACGAGCACGCTGTCGCCCGCCGGCCGCGCATGGAGGAAGTCCCCGGGAGCGGCGACCTCGGAGACGTGGCCGGCGAAGATCCACCGGCGGCGAAAGATCCGCTCCCGCTCCGCCCCGAAGACCTCCCGGGACGTGAAGACCTCCCCGGGCATGGTCCGGGCGCCCGTCACTGGCGCCGCTCCCGGAGGGCCTCCAGCCGCTCCTCCGGCGGGACCGCGCCGTCGGGCAGCTCGAGGCTCCCGCTCTCGCCGGCGCGCTCGTAGAGCCGACGCGCCTTCCGGAACCGCCGGGCGGCCGTGGTGGAGTCGCCCTCGGCCTCGGCCCGGAGGGCGTCCAGGTAGAGCACCTCGGCCGCCGTCCAGAAGCGCCCCGGATCGGGCCGCCCGCCGGGCGAGAGGGTGCGGAGGAGGGTGGGTCCGTCCAGCCAGCGCACCGCCTCCAGCTCCACGCCGGTGAGGGCCGCGGCCTCCTCCAGCTCCTCCTCCAACTCGTCCGCGGCCTCCTCCAGCTCGCCGCCGCCCCGGGCCAGTCGGTTCTCGATCTGACCGAGCTTCTCGGCGAGCTGCTGGAGCCGCTGGGCCTTGAGCAGGACCATGGTTCAAAGGTGGACGCCTCCGGCGGCCGGGAAAAGGGCTGCCCGGACCCCGTGGTTGCCGCCCCGTGGGGCCGAACGTACACTCGGTCGTGCCCGTCCGCTCACCACGCCTTCCCGTCGTTCCGGGAGCCCTCGACCATGCGCCGTGCGCCGTGAGGAAGTCTCGGAGCAACGTCCGGATCCCGGCTCTCTTCGTGTCCCTCCTCGTCCTGGTGACCTCGGGTGCGGCCGGGCAGGAGACGTCGGGCTCCGACGCCCCGGGATGGGCCGCCGACCCGTTCGGCGACGTGGCCTACCTCGCCGTCAACGGCGCCATCGGTGGGCTCACGGCGGGGCTCTGGCAGGAGCTCTCGGGCGGTTCGTTCGCCGACGGGTTCGCCCGGGGCGCCCTGGGGGGATCGACCGTCTACGCGGGGAAGCGGCTGGCGGCGGAGCCGTTCTTCGGCGCCGGTCTCCTGGGCCGGGGGATCTCCTCGGTGGGGAGCTCGGTCGTCCGGAACGCGGCCGACGGCCGCGGTCTGCTGGACGAGGTGGTGGTCCCGGTGGGACCGGTCCGGCTCTATGCCGGGCCGGACGGGATCACATCGCCCCGCGTCGAGGTGGACCTCCGGGACCTCTACTGGACCGCCTACGGGCTGGCCGAGGACCGCCTGAGCCTGGACCTGGGGGAGAGCGTCTCCTCCGGAGCCCCGGTGTTCCGCTCCTCCCGCCCCTTCCAGGGGCCGGACGCGGAGCCCGCGGGCGGCCTGGCGCAGGCCGGGGTCGTCTTCCTGGGTCCGGAGGCCGCATCCCTCGACCCGCGCGACGAGACCGTCCTCCCCCACGAGCGGGTCCACGTCATCCAGCACGACTTCGTCTACCACGTCTGGTTCCGGCCGCTGGAGGATCGGCTGGCTCGCTCGCTCCCCGGCGAGGGGCTGAGCCACGTGCTGGACTACGACCTCCTCTATCCGGGGCTCCGCGGGCTGGCGTCCCTCCTGGGCGTGGAGCGGGAGTTCCGGGCTCCCGGCGAGGCCGAGGCCGAGTTCCTGGAGACCCGATGAGGGCCGGCTCCCCCGTGGGGACCGCCCGGACCTCGGCCACCGCCGGGACCACCGCGGCCACCGCCACGGCCGTCGTGGCCCTCGCCGCCACGGCGTCGGGCTGCATCGACTTCCTGGAGCCCGGGGAGCTGGAGCCCCGCCGGGGCCACCTCCGGGTCGAGCTCCTGGTGACCGACACGGCGGAGGCCGGAGCGGAGGCCACGGCGGAGGTCGAGGGGCGGTTCGTCCGGCCCCGGGGGGCGGACGGGAGGCTCGTGCCGGTGCCGGATTCGACGCTTCGGATCCTCGGCCGGTCGCTCCCCCCCGAGCCGGGCGGCGCGGACGATGACGTCCTTACCTACCGGGCCGACTGGCGGCTCGCCGCCGGGGAGCGCGACCGGGACCGGATGACCCTGGAGGGCCCGGTGGCCGGCGGCGCCGGGAACGGCGAGAGCGGCGCCGGGAACGGGGAGGACGCGGGGGCGCGCGTCCGCATCACGTTCCCCCTGATCGCCCGGGCCGGCCCCGATTCCGCCGCCCCGCCCCCGGGCGAGGACCTCCGCCTGCCCCTGGACACGGGGAGCGACGACGCGTGGGAGAACGTGGGGTCGGCGTCCTGGACCCTGGTGGTGGCCGAGGAGGGGGCCGACGTCAGCCTCCTGATCATGACCGGCAGCGGCCGGCCGCCGGAGGCCCTCCGGATCGCCCGGGACCTCCTGGAGAGGAACCGCACCGGCGCTCCGGTCGAGGCGCGCTTCTGGACCCGGATGAACGCCCGGCGCTCGGAAGGGGACCTCCCCTACGACCTGCAGTTCGACGCCACGGTCGCGGTCGACTGGAGGGTGGTCCTGGAGTAGAGCGCCCCCCCGGGATCCGGAGGGAAGGGGGAGAGTCCGGCGTCCCGGCGACGCCGGCCCGCGGCCGACCGCGACGGGCCGAAGGCCTTGGCCTCCGCGCCCCGTGGCGGCTAGAATCGGGTCTCGTCTCCCCTCCCATCCAACCCCGCCCTGCCATGCCACGATCTCCCGCCCTCGCCGCCGCGCCGCCGGTCGCCCTCGCCCTCGCCCTGGCCTTCGCCTTCGGGCTCCCGGCGGAGAGCCACGCCCAGGAGGCGGCCCGGGAACTGACCCCCGTGAGCGAGCGGAGCTCCCCGCTCTCGGTCGAGACGATCATGCAGGAGCCGGAGACCTGGGTAGGCGCCTGGCCGTCGGACGTGCGGTGGCACGAGAGCGGCGACCGGGTCTACTTCGACTGGAACCCCGGGGGCGAGTTCCTGGCCGACTCGCTGTACAGCGTCCCGCGATCCGGGGGCGAGCCGGAGAAGGTCCCCGCCGGAGAGCGGCGTTCGAACCCGCCGACCTTCGACGGCTGGCACCACGGTCAGGGCGTCTACACCGACGACTTCCGGCGGAAGGTCTATGCTTCCGACGGCGACCTCTTCCTCTACGACCGCGAGACGGGGGAGACGACGCGACTCACGGAGACCCGCGGACGGGAATCGAACCCGCGCTTCGACCCCGCCGGTGAGCGCGTCCTCTACCGCCGCGGCGACGACCTCTTCGCGCTCCACCTCTCCACCGGGATGGTGAGCCAGCTCACCGACCTCCGGTCGGGCCCCGAGCCGTCCGAGCCGGACACCACGGCCCGGGAGGAGTTCCTCACCTCCCAGCAGACGGCGCTCTTCGAGACGCTGGAGCGGCAGAAGGAGGAGGCCGAGCTGAGGGAGGAGGCCCGAGAGGCCGAGAGGGAGGCCGCCGACCCGCCGCCCACCCACCACTACGGGGAGGGGCCGCCCCAGGGGCTCCGGATCGACCCGGGGGAGCGGTTCGTCACCTTCAGCATCCAGGAATCCCCGCCGGGGGTCGAGCCCACCGTGGTGGCCGACTACGTCACCCTCTCCGGGTTCGCCGACGTGCGGCGATCCCGGCCCAAGGTCGGCATCCCGCCGGCCTCCTTCGACCTCTATGTCCAGGACCTGGAGCGGGACACCACCTACAGCGTGGACCTGCATCAGCTCCCCGGCGCCTACGACGTGCCGTGGTACCTGAGGGAGAAGGGCGTCGAGCAGGACTCGGCCGAGGCGAAGCGGGCCCTCTACGCCTACGGTCCCTACTGGAGCCCCGACGGCGAGCACGCGGTGCTGGTGGTCCGGGCCGACGACAACAAGGACCGCTGGATCGCCGCGCTGGAGCCGGAGACCGGAGACCTCACGGTCCTGGACCGTCAGCACGACGAGGCCTGGATCGCCGGGCCCGGCATCTCGGGCTACGGCGGGCCGGGGACGGTGGGATGGACCCCCGACGGCCTCTTCTATTTCCAGAGCGAGGCCACCGGGTGGAGCCACCTGTACACCGTGGACCCCGGCACCGGCGAGGTCCGAGGGCTCACCAGCGGCGAGTTCGAGGTCTCCGACTCCCGGCTCTCCCGCGACGGCTCGACGTGGACGTTCACCAGCACCGAGGCCTCCCCCCACGAGCGGCACCTCTACCGGATGCCCGTCGACGGAGGGGAGCGCACCCGCCTCACCGACGATCCCGGCACCTACACGGCGGTCCCGAGCCCCGACGGCGAGCGGCTGGCCATGCTGTACGAGTACACGAACCGCCCGCCGGACGTCTACCTGCAGGACGCCGACGAGCGCGCCCCGAAGACCCGGATCACCAGCTCCCCCACCGAGGAGTGGCTCGCCTACGACTGGCGGGACCCGGAGATCGTCCGCTTCGAGGCCTCCGACGGCGTGCGGGTCCCCATGCGGCTCTTCCGCCCGGAGAACCCGAACGGCGCCGCCGTCCTCTTCGTCCACGGGGCGGGCTACACCCAGAACGTGGTCCGCGGATGGACCCACTACTTCCGCGAGTACATGTTCCACAACATGCTCGTGGACCTGGGCTACACGGTGGTCGACGTGGACTACCGCGGCTCGGCCGGCTACGGCCGGGACTGGCGCACGGCCATCTACCGGCACATGGGGGGCCGGGACCTGGCGGACTACGTGGACGCCTCCGCCTGGCTGGAAGAGGAGCACGGCATCGACCCGGAGCGGCAGTTCATCTACGGCGGCTCCTACGGGGGATTCCTCACCCTCATGGGGCTGTTCACGGCGCCGGAGTCCTTCGGCGGCGGGGCGGCGCTCCGGTCGGTCACCGACTGGGCCCACTACAACGACCCGTACACGTCGAACATCCTGAACACGCCCCAGACCGACTCGGTGGCCTACGTCCGCTCCTCGCCCATCTACCACGCCGAGGGTCTGGAGGACCCGCTCCTCATGCCCCACGGGCTGGTGGACACCAACGTACAGCCCCAGGACATCTTCCGGCTCACCCAGCGGCTCATCGAGCTGGGCAAGGAGGACTGGGAGCTGGCCCTCTACCCGGTGGAGGGCCACGGCTTCGAGGAGCCGTCGAGCTGGACCGACGAGTACCGCCGGATCCTGGACCTCATCCGCCGGTCGGTGGGGCCGGACTCGGGACGGGCGGCACGGTAGCGGGCGCCCCCCGGAAGCTCACCTCAGAAGCTCACCTCGACGCCCACCACCGGGAGCACCGGCCGGTGACCGCGGGTTCGGCCCGGGGGTATGTGTGCCTTATGATGAACCGGCCCCGGCGGGGGGGCGTGGGCCCGGCGGGGGACGCGGGCCCGGACGCCGGCGCCGTGCGAGACACAGACCACTTCCGAGAGAGGAGTGACCCGTGGGCTCCTTCCAACGACGCCGTGGATCCTCCGGCCGAGGGCGGACGGTCGGACTGGTGGCGCTGCTGGTGGTCCTGGCCGCCGGGGGCGCCTGGCTCTGGCTCCGCTCCCCGGACGGCGACGAGCCGGCGACGACGACGGAGAGGCCGGACACCCCGGTGATCCGGACGCCCTCCTCGGCGTCCGCCGAGGACCTGCCCGAGCTGGACGCCAGCGACGAGCTGGTGCGACGGATGGCACGGGAGCTCTCCTCCCGGCCCGGCCTGGCCGAATGGCTGGCCACGGACGACCTGGTCCGGCGCTTCGTCGGGGCCGTGGTCAGGGTGGCGGCGGGGCGGAGCCCCAGGGAGCCCCTGGAGTTCGCGGAGCCCGACGGGGAGTTCGGGGTCCGGGAGCGCGGCGGCTCGACCGTCGTGGACTCCGCCTCCTACCGGCGGTACGATCCGGCCGCGGCGATCTTCGTCTCCCTGGACACCGGCGGAACGGCGGAGCTCTATCGCCGTCTCCTGCCCCTCTTCCGGGAGGCGTACCGCGAGCTGGGCTTCCGGGACGAGCCCTTCGAGATGATGCTGGCCCGGGCCGTGGAGACGCTCCTGGCCGTGCCGGCCCCCGAGCCGCCGATCGAGCTGGTGCCCGAGGGCGGCACGGCCTGGGAGTACCGGGACCCGGAGCTGGAGGGGCTGAACCCCGCCCAGAAGCACCTCCTCCGGATGGGCCCGGAGAACGTGCGCCGGGTCCAGGCCAAGCTGCGGGAGCTGTCCGAAGCCCTGGACCTGCCGGAGGTCCCGGCCAGGTCCGGGCGGTAGAGAGGGGGGGCGGCGACGGGGGAGGGCGGGCCGCGGGGAGGCCCGTGACCCCTGCGGCCCATCCGTGCAGCCCGATGGCGGTGGCCCGCCGCGCCTCGCAGCCTACGGCCCGCCGGGCACCTCCAGGAAGCGCCAGCTCGGCTCGTAGTCCCGCTCCAGGGACGCCCCGGTCAGGCGGGCACGGACCATCTCCACGGGCATGCGGCCGCCGCTCAGGATCGCGTCGTGGAACTCCCGCTCGGTCATCTCACCCGACTCGACCAGCTCCTGGCGCAGGGCGTAGAACTGGAGCCCGCCCATCATGTAGGCCACCTGGTAGAGCGGCGAGTAGCTGCCGTTGAAGGAGCGGCGCACCTCGGCCTCCGCGTTGGCACGCTCGTGGCCGACCCGGTCCACCAGCAGCTCGATGGCCTCCTCCGGCGTCATCTCGCCCAGGTGGAAGGAGAGCGAGAAGATGATCCGGGCGGCGCGGTGGTTCCGCCAGAAGAGCGCCCCTATCCGGTTCTCCGGCGTGTCCACGAACCCCCGGTCCCAGAGCACGAGCTCCCAGTAGAAGGCGTTGCCCTCGTGCCAGAAGGGCGTGCCGAACGTGTTCCGGTAGGGGAAATGCCGGCTGGTCATGAAGCCCTGCAGGTGGTGTCCGGGGATCAGCTCGTGATGGACGGTGGCGCGGGAGAAGTGCGGGTTGTTGCCCCGCATGCTCATCAGCTTCTCGTCGTGCGTCATCTCGTGGGTGGGATACGAGACCAGGATCCGCTCGCCGCCGAGGAAGAAGGGCGCCACCCGCTGGCGCTCGGGTGACATCATCTCCATGCGCCAGACCTCCCTGGCCAGCGGAGGCACCGTGACCAGGTCGTTCGACGTCACGTACTCCTCGGCCTCGCGCGCCAGGTCGCGGATCAGGCCGGGCTGCTCCCCCGGCGGCACGTGCCTGCCCTTGACCTCTTCGAGGGCGGCGCGCCAGTCGTCGCCGTGGCCCATCTCCCGGGCGGCCCGTCGCATCTCCCGGATGCCCCATTCCAGCTCCCGCCGCCCGATGGCGATCAGCTCCTCGGGCGTGTAGGGGATCATCTCGTGCTCCAGGTCGGCCATGAGCGCCTCCCTGCCCAGCGGCTCGCCCACGATGGGCTCCTCGCCGCCGGGGGGTATGCCCACGACGTCGCGCCGGAGGGTGGTCCGGTAGCGCTCGAGCGCCTCCTCGACCCGCTCGTACGGCCGCTCGGCCCACCAGGTGAAGAGGGGGTCGTAGCCGTGGTAGAAGTCGTACCAGTCCTCCAGGGTCCGGGAGAGGGCCCCCAGGATGGAGGCGGTCCGGAAGGCGACGAGCCGGGACGTCTCCAGGCCCCGCTCCACCGCCGCGCGGGTCGAGTCCACGGCGTCGGCCAGGTCGTCCAGGGTGCGGGCGGCCTCGCGGGCGTCCAGCGGCTCCAGGTCGCGCCGGGCGTCGTGCAGGGCGTGGACGGTGGAGTCGAAGGGGAGCAGCGGCGCCGCCCCGGCCAGGAGCTCGGACTCGCGGTCCAGCTCGAAGAGCTCGTGCTCGATCTCGTTCTCGAGCAGCAGGTAGTCGACGCGGGCCTCCCGGTCGAGGCCGTCGAAGTCCAGCTCGCCGAGTCGGTCGAGCCACGCCTCGTTGAAGGCGCGGAGGGCCTGGCGCCGCGACGCCGAGTACTCCGCGTCGTAGCGCCGCCCCAGGGCCCGCCCGTCGTCGACGTAGCGCTCGACCACGGCCTGGAGCCCCACCGGCGAGCGGGCGGCGAGCTCGGCCACGTCGGGGACCCAGGCCTCGGCGGCGACGTCCGGCGACGCGTCGACGTCCGGCCGGGGGCGCTCCTGCTGAGCGTGGGCACGGTCCGAGGGGCCCAGCGCGGCCACCAGCGCCGCCACCGCGACGGCCAGGGTGAGGCGCGCCGACCGGGCCTCGCGGCATGGTCCGTCAGCGTGAGTCGACGTCAGCATCCCATCCTCCGTTGTGTCTACCGGTTGTGGTCCAGGCGACCAACCTGACGATCTCGGAGCTCGAGCCGTAGCCGGGGTCCTCAGTTCTCGATGGCGAACCGCACCACCAGCGGCGGATCCCACGTCTGGGGCACCGGCAGTGGGGCGGAGAGGCGCATGGCGCGCTGGATCACCATCGACCCGGCGATTCGGTCCTCCGACGCCTCGGCCACCAGAGCGAAGCCCTCGTAGACGTCGAAGTTCCCGGCGCGGGCGCCCTCGAGCCGGAGGCTGAACCCGCTGCCGCGGACCAGTCGCGAGCGGTTGGCGATGTTCCCCAGGTCGTAGCCGGCCAGCAGGCCCAGGTCGTAGACCCCGCGGGGCCACAACACCCTCTCCAGCGGCGTCCCGCCGGGGGCGACCTCCAGCACCAGCCGGACCCGCGCCGGGTGGGTCTCGTCGCCGAACTCGGCCTCGCCCTCGGCCTTCATCTCGTAGACGTAGTTGCCGCTCGGGGCGGTGCCGATGACGGCGGTGACGGCGCGCCCGAAGGTCCGCTGATACTCCCCGTCCCGCCAGAAGTGGAATCCCGGCTCGTCGTTGGGGAGGGCGACGCTCCCGGTGCAGTCGTCCACGTCCCCGGACCTCACCAGGCCCAGGTCCTGGAGGAAGTGCAGCTTGGTGTAGACGGCGGCGAACCTCGAGGGGACCCCGTCGCCGTCGTGGGCCCGCATCTCCTGGCACGCGTAGTCCTTCCGGGTCCCCTGCTCGCGGCCCACCGGTACGCCGGCGTCGCGGAACTCGCCGCCGAGGTAGCTCCACACGGCCATCTCGGCGATGTCCTCGGCGTAACTCACGCCGCCGTAGCGGGACATGAAGCCGGCCTCGACGGCCTCGGCGCCGGACCGGTCGCGGGCGACCTGCTTCTCCGGTCCCGTGCCCGTGTACGGGGCCGCCCACCCCTGGCTCACGAACGAGCGGTGGACCCGCTGCCACTCGATGATCAGCCCCTTCTCGAGCCGCACCCTGTCCACCGTCCCGGCGGCCACCTCCCGGGACGGCGGCGTCCAGTCGCCGGCGAAGGCGTCCGGCGGCGAGCCCTCGACGTTCAGGAGCGCCTCGGCCCCGTGGGCCGTCTCGTGGATCACCGTCTTCATGAAGTCCAGGCGCCGCGCCCTGCTCTCCGCGAGCTCGGACTCGGAATACCCCGCGGCCACGTTCAGGAGGAGCAGGTCGCCGGTGGAGAGCTGCTTGACCTGGCCGCCCAGGCCCGGCTGCTCCGGCAGGTCGACCACGGCGATCCTGGAGATCCCGTGACACATGAGCGGCTCGACCATCCCGAGGGCCCCGTGGATCAGGGCCCGCGCCGTGGGGCCGGGCTCCAGCAGCCTCGTGCCCTCCAGGTGGCTCGCCCCCCGGGCCCGGTCCCGGTCGTCCTCGCCCTCGAGGATCCGGACGTGGGAGCAGGCGGCGGGGAGCGGCGGAGCGTTCCCTCCGCCGGACTGGACCGCCAGCGCCGACGGGACGGCTCCCATGGACAGGAAGGGCCCCGCCCCCAGGAGGGCCACGTCCCCTGCCGGCGGCGCGTCGGCCCGGGCCACGACCTCGCCCGCCTCGTCCAGGACGGCGACCTCCCGGATCGCCGCGTCGGCGCGGACGTAGCCGACGGTGCTCACCTCGCGCCCGGCCAGGTCGATCTCGCCCGTGGACCAGCCGTCGGCGAGCTCGGCCCGGAGGACCGCGGGAAACCCGATCAGCTGCCCGTCGACGGGCTCGCCCCCGGCGTCGAGGCCGGCCAGCACGTGGGACCCGGCCCTCCGACCCAGCGGCACCCCGTCCCCCTCGGACACCGCGACGGGCTCCACCGCCTCGATGCTCACCTCGCCGGCGCCGCCGCGGACGACCTCCACCCGGTAGATCGTCTCCTCCGGCCCCGCCTCGTCGGAGCGGCTCCCGGCGCAGGCGGGCACCTCGGAGCAGGCCCGCTCGAAGGCTTCCCCGTCGACGCCCTCGTCACCGTCGCCGCAGCCCCAGGCGAGGAGCAGGGCCAGGAGGAGCGGGACCGCGGACCTGGGGCTCGGGAGCACCGGAGGGCTTCCTGGATCCGATGGGAAAAGGTCGGGCGAGCACCCCGGAATGTCGCACGGCGCGCGGTGCTCTGCCACCTCCGGAGAATCCCTCTCCGGAGGAGTCGCCGGTTCACGTCGTGTCGAGGGCGGGATCTGTCCTGGGGGGCTCCCGGGCTTACATTCGACCCGAGACCGCTGTGGACGCACCGATCCGCAGGCTGCATAAATGTAGGATAGGTACGGTCTTCGGCATCTCGAACCGTTCACGAGGGGTATCCCGATGCATGTCTCCCCGCTACGCAGATCCTCCTCTCTCGGCGCTCCGGCCGCCGCCCTCGTCCTGGCCGCCGCCCTGATCCTCTCCCCCGACCCGGCGACGGCCCAGGAGGAGACCGCCGGTGCCCAGGAGGAGACCATCGCCGGGGCCACCGAAGGGATGGAGCGCCACGACGGCTTCATCCCCTTCTACCGCGACGCCGAGGAGGGCCGCATCCTCATGGAGGTGTCGGAGGACGGCCCCGAGTTCCTGTACCTGGTGTCCCAGGCCACGGGGGTCGGCTCCGAGGAGCTGGGCCTGGACCGGGGGGAGATCGGCTCCGAGTACCTGGCGCGCTTCGAGCGCTCCGGAGGGCGCGCCTTCCTCACCCTCCAGAACCCACGGTTCCGCGCCCGGGCCAACCCCGATCCCGCCCTCCGCCGCTCGGTCCAGGAGTCCTTCCCCACCTCCCGCCTCGGACCGCTGGAGGTCCTCGCCGCCGAGGACGGGCGCCTGCTGGTGGACGCCACGCCGCTCTTCATGCGCGACGCCGTGGGCATCGCCGAGGACCTGGCCGACGAGGGCCAGGGCAGCTTCGCCGTGGACCCGGAGCGGAGCACGATCCACGATCCGCGGACGAAGGCCTTCCCCGAGAACACCGAGGTGGAGGCGGCGCTCACCTGGGCCGCGGGCGGCGAGCCCGGTGCCGAGGTGGGGCGCCACACCCCCGACGGCCGGGCGCTCACCCTGCGCCTCCACCACTCCTTCGTCCAGCTCCCGGACGAGGGCTACGAGCCGCGGGCGCCGGACCCGCGGATCGGCCTGTTCACGGCCGACTTCTACGACTACGGCCGGTCCCTCGAGGAGGGATACGAGGACGCCTACATCGCCCGGCACCGCCTGGAGAAAGCGAATCCCGACGCCGAGATGAGCGAGCCGGTCGAGCCCATCGTGTACTACATGGATCCCGGCATCCCGGAGCCCTACCGCACGGCCTTCCGGGAAGGGGCCGAGTGGTGGAACGAGGTCTTCGAGGCGGCGGGCTTCCGGAACGCCTTCCGCGTGGAGATCATGCCGCCCGACATGGACCCGCTGGACGCGCGCTACCACGTCATCCAGTGGGTGCACCGGACCGAGGCCGGCTCCTCCATCGGGCCCTCCTTCGTGGATCCCCGCACCGGTGAGATCATCAAGGCCGCCGTCCGCATGGACTCCCACCGGTCGCTCCCGGATTTCGACATCTACATGGGCACGGTCCCGGCCGCCGAGGCATCGCGCGCGGGGACGGAGCCGGGGGGCGGCGCCGGAGCCGCCTACTCGCTGGGCGCCTGCGAGATGGGCGCGGGCGCCGGGGCGGGGCTCGCCTGGACGGCGGGGCTGGACCCGGACATCTCGGCCGAGGAGTTCGCCATGGCCCGGCGCCGCCAGCACGCCGCCCACGAGGTCGGCCACACGCTGGGCCTCTCCCACAACTTCGTCGCCACCAGCTACGGCCGGGCCTCGGTCATGGACTATCCGGCCCCGCTGATCCGTGTGGTGGACGGGGAGCTGGACCTCTCCGACGCCTACCGCCCCGGGCCCGGCCTCTACGACACGCTGGCCATCCGCTACGCCTACGAGACCTTCCCCGAGGGCGAGGAGGAGGCCGGTCTCGACGCCATCGTGGCCGAGGCGACCCGAGAGGGCGCGGGCTACGTCACCAACCCGCACGAGTCGAGCTGGAGCTCCCACCCGGAGGCCTCGACCTGGGTGAACGGGTCCGACATGCTGGCGGAGCTGGAGCGGCTCACCGACGTGCGGCGCTTCCTGCTGGCCCGGTTCGGCGAGGGGGCCCTCCGCCCCCAGGAGCCGCTGGCCGAGCTGAACCGCCGGCTGGCTCCCGTCTACCTCCACCACCGGTTCGCCATCACCGCGGCGGCGAAGGCCGTGGGCGGGATGACGTTCCGCTACGGGATGCCCGGTGAAGACGTGCCCGCCACCGAGCTGGTGCCGGCCGAGCGGCAGCGCCGGGCCCTGGACCTGCTCACGAGGGCGATCCGGCCCGAGGAGCTGACGATCCCCGAGGAGGTGCTCCGGGAGATGGCCCCCGAACCCTTCGGCTACGGGACGGCGCCCCGGGAGTTCGGGGGTCGCACCGCCCCCGCCTTCGACCACCTGGAGGCCGCGCGCACGCTGACCCGCATGGCGGTGGGAGGGCTGCTGGAGCCGCGGCGCATGTCCCGGGTGGCCGCCTTCCACGACCGGGACCCCGCCCTCCCCTCGCCCACGGAGGTGGTGGAGAGGCTGCTCGAGGAGACCTGGGAGCGCCGCCGGGCCGGGAACGCGTCCGACCGTCCGGCCCTGGCCCGGGCCGTGGAGCGGGTGGTCGCGGACGAGCTCATGCGCCTCGGCGCCTCGGAGCAGGCGGCCCCCGAGGCGCGGGCGGCCGCGGAGTGGGGGCTGCGCCGGGTGCTCCGGTTGGCCAGCCAGGGGTGGAGCGCCGGCCAGGGCGGGTCCGGGGAGGCCGGCGCGCGAGCGACGTCGGAGCTGCCTCGAGACGAGCTGGCCCACCGGCAGATGGTGACCGCGGACGTGAGCCGGTACCTGGCCCGGGACTTCGGGGAGCGGACGCTGCCCGGCGCGCTGGATCCGCCTCGCGGGACCCCCATCGGGAACGGGGGCTCGGGCGGCTGAGACGGGACGATGGGCGCGGGGAAGGGTTGTCCGGAGGCGGGAGACAGGAAGGAATTCTCCCCGGGTTGAAACTCCAGGCCTCCGGGGTGTATTACATAAATGCTATTATCGGAAGGGGCGAGCGCGCCCCAGCCACGACCACGGAGGTCCGGAATGCGAAAGCGAGTCACGGCCCGAAAGATGGGAGGCTCCATCGGGGCGACCCTTCCCAAGGAGATGGTGGACCGGCTCCACATCCACGAGGGCGACGAGCTGACCGTCATGGAGACCGACGAGGGACTCCTGATCACGCCGTACGATCCCGAGTTCGAGGAGGCGATGGAGGCGTACGAGCGCGGCGCCCGGAAGTACAGGAACGCCCTCCGGGAGCTGGCCGAGTAATTGCCCGGAGCCGGCGGGACGTCCGGTCCGGCCTGGCTGCCCCTGCTGGCCGTCGAGCGAATCCACCGGGATCAGATCCTCCAGCATGGAGGGGAGTCCGGGATCCGGGACGACGGACTCCTCGAGTCCGCCCTGACCCGCCCACGAAACCGGTGGGAGTACGAGGACGACCCGGATCTCGCCGACCTGGCGGCGAGCTACGCTTACGGCATCGTACGGAATTACCCGTTCCTGGACGGCAACAAACCGACGGCGCTCATGACCGCCTATACGTTTCTCGCGATCAACGGCCGTGACCTGGACGCGCCGGAGCCCGAGACGGTGGCCGTGATGATGGCCCTGAGCGGCGGGGAGCTCTCCGAGGGTGAGTTCGCGGAGTGGATCCGCCGATACACCAGGCCCTCGCAGGACTGAGCCTTCAGGTTCCGGCGCTCCAAACCGGACGAAACGGCAGAAGGAAAGCGAACGGCTGATCCGGTTACGATATTCCAGCGGATTCTCTCCCTTCCTCAGGGGACCGTAGCGTCCGAGGATCCCATCGTCTGGAGGGTGCGACGGTCATGAGCGAGCGGCAGATCCCCTTCGAACCGCCCTGGATGGAGTCGGCCGAGGGGGCCGGTCCGGAGGGCGAGGAGGAGGCGGGGCGGCGCTACCGGTGGGATCTGAGCGGCCGGCGTCTGGGATGGGCCGACCGGCGTCGTCTGGCGGCCGGGGCCCTGCTGATCCTGGCCGATCTCCTGGCAGCCGCCCTCAGCCTCGGAATCGCTCTGGCGGTCGAGGCCGGCGGCGTGCCGTCCCCGGACCGCTGGGTCCGGCTGTTCCCGCTCCTCGCCGTGCTGGCGGTGGGGGGACAGGCCATCATCGGAACCTACGGCGTGGGATCGCGCTGGCGGCGGCCGGGGCTCGCCGCCCTCGCCGCGCTTCTCTCGGTGGCGACGGGCACGGGCCTGGCGTGGGTCTATCCCATCTTCCGGCTCTCCCTCCCCGCCGGCTTCGTACTGGGGGGTGTCCTGGCGGCGGCCCTGGGCCTCGTCCGGTGGGCCGGCGGACGTCTGGTGAGCACCGCTCACCGGCGGGGCCTCTTCCGGCAGCGGGCGCTGGTGGTGGCGACCGAGGATGCGGCCGCCGTGGTGCGCCGCTGGCTCCGGATGCACGGCTACCGTCAGCTCGAGATCGCCACGGTGGTGCCTCCACCGGACGTCTCGGAGAGCGAGGCTCCCCTTCCCTTCCCGGAACTCGGCCAGCGGATCGAGGAGCAGGACATCCGGGTCGTCCTCGTCCTCCGAACGCTCCCCGAGGAGGCCTTTCGGGCGGTGGCCTACCAGTGCTTCCTCCACGGCGCCGACCTACGGGTGGTGAACCCGCACACCTCTCCGCTCCCCTTCCGGATGGTGGGCCAGGACGCCCACGGGCTGTACGAGATCGAGCTCGCCGTGCCCCGGCTCCAGCGCACCCAGGTGGTGGCCAAGCGGGCTCTCGACCTCGTCCTCTCGGGCGTGCTCCTCGCGGTGCTGTCGCCGGTCTTCGCTGCCGTGGCCGCCGCGGTGAAGCTCGATTCCCCCGGCCCCGTCTTCTTCGAGCACGAGCGGCTGGGACAGGGCGGTAGCCGCTTCGATCTGCTCAAATTCCGGACCATGGTGGCCGAGGCCGAGGAACGGCTCCGAGAGGACCCGGAGCTGTACCGCAGGTACGTGGAGCACGACTACAAACTCCCGCCGGAGGAGGATCCCCGGATCACCCGGATCGGCCGCGTGCTGCGGACCACCAGCCTGGATGAGCTCCCCCAGCTGCTGAACGTCCTCCGGGGCGAGATGTCGCTCGTCGGGCCCCGACCCATCGTCCCGCCGGAGATCGAGGAGTACGGGGTCCATGCGCCGGTGCTCCTGGGCGAGAAGCCGGGCGTCACGGGCTTCTGGCAGATCGCAGGGCGAAGCTCCGTGGGCTACCCTCAGCGGGCGCGGTGGGAGATCGCCTACGTGGAGAACTGGTCCCTCTGGCTGGACCTCCGGATCCTCTTCTGGACGATCCCGGTGGTGCTCCGGAAGGTCGGCGCCCATTGAGGCCGCCGGGCCCGGCGGCCTTCGGCGAGGTGGACCGGTTCCTGGTCCCCGCGGGCCACCGGTCCGCGCTTCGCTACTTCCTCGGGCGGCTCGACGTGGCTCATGGGCTCGGGGAGCGGCTCCGGTGGCGACTCCTCCGGGGGACGCCCGCCTCCCTCGCCGGCACGCTCCTCTTCCGGCGCCGCTGGCGGATGGATCCCGCGACCTTCGAGCTCCGGCCCGCGGGCAACGGCGCATCGGAGGCCGAGGGGAGCCCGTGGCGGGAGGCGGGGCCGCTCCTCCGGGCGGCGGCCCGGCCGGCTCCGAAGGAGGCGGGCGAGACGGCGGGCGCCCTCGGGCCGGTGCCGTTGGGGCGGACCATCCTGCTCCGTGATTACAGCGGGAGCGGCCGCGGACAGCTCGTCCTGTTCCCCTTCCCCCGGGGCGAAGCCGAGCCCACCACCGTGATCAAGGTCCGGACCCGGAAGGGGGCGGCTCCGGGGACGGAAGGCGGGCCGCTCTCGGCGGAGGGGCGGGCGCTCCGTGACCTCCGGGCACGGCTCCCGGGGGAGCTCGCGGCGACCCTCCCCCGGCCCCTCGGCTGGGACGCTCCCGCCGCGGGAGCCGAACGGCTGATGCTCTCCCATCTGCCGGGCCAGTCGGCCTACGGCGAGATGCAGAACCGGCTGTGCCCGGGCCGTCGCGTCGAGACACACCTCCGGACGGCGGGTCACTGGCTCGCCCGGTTCCACGAGGCTACCCGTCATCCGGAGCGCCCCTTCAGGCCCGGTCCGGAGGACCGGAGGAAGATCCGGCGTCTGGCGGGGATGACCGGGCAGGGAGAGCCCTCCTGGTACCGGGAGCTGTGTGAGCTCCTGGACCGCGACCCCGTGCCCCTCGCCGCCGCCCACGGCGATTTCTGGGCGCGCAACCTCCTGCTCGCCGGGACAGCGGCCGGATCGAGCCCGGAGCTCCCCGCCGGGGTGGTGGACTGGGAGCACTTCCGGACCGCGGCCCCGCCCTTCGAGGACCTCTTTCATTTCGCCGTGAGCTACGGCGCGAACTACCCCTGGCGGCGCTACCGACGGCTCCCCCTCCCGGAGGCCTTCCGGCACACCTTCTGTCGGGAGAACCGCATCGCCCTGGCCATCCGGCGCTACGCCCGCGGCTACGGCCGGCGGACCGGCAGCTCCCCGCGGCTCCTGGACCGCCTGTTCCGTCTCTACGTGGCCCGGCGGGCGGGCGGGGCCGAGGACGGGCCGGCGCGCCGGCGGTGGCAGGCGTGCTGGCGCTCGCTCCCGGACGCCGACCACCTGCTGTTCGGCCGCTGAACGACGCACCCTCCCCGACGGGACGGGCTCGGCTCAGGGCAGGACGGTCAGGCCCATCTCCACGAAGCTCGTGGTGAAGGTCCGGTCGGGTCGGCTGGAATCCATGTCCAGGTGGTCGGCGTAGAGGGTGAGACGGAGGTTCTCGGAGAGGTCGTAGGCGGCCGAGAGCGTCCACTGCGAGCCCGTGTCGGAGCGTTCGAAGTTGTCGGCGGCCGGGTCGGTGACGGAGTAGTCCCGGCTCCGGTACCGGTAGCGGGCGCTGATCCAGAGCGGCGTGACGGGGATGGAGACCACCCGGGCGAACAGCCGGACGCGGTCGCTCTCCAGCCGCGGATCGTCGGCGGCACGGCGGCCCACAGAGACCCCCACCTCGGGCGAGAACTCGTAGCCGAAGCCCCGGTAGCGCACCCGCCCCTCGACGGCGCGCAGGTCGCTGTCGTTCTCGGGCACGCTGTCGAAGCGGACCCGGGCGATCTGCCCCTCCACGCCCGCCTCCCAGTCCTCGCTGATCCGATGGCCGTAGCTCGCAGCCGCGACGGTGACGTCGGCGGTTCGCACCACCTCACCCAGATCGAAGGCCGGTCGGTCGTCCCGGTGGCTCAGCCGGAGCCGGGCCTCGTGGGGCCGGCCGATCCAGCGGGCTCCGACGGCGCCCTCCGGGCTCCCGCCCAGCATCTCGTACCGGGTGTAGCCGCCCTCGCCGTAGAGCTGGAGCGGGAGGGAGAGGTCGGGCCGAACGGTGATTCGGGCGTCAGCCGAGACGGCGCCGATGGTCCGCTCGAGGGAATCCTGGGCCACCCGGAACATGTTCTCGAACACGGTCCCGAAGGTCCGGAGCCGCACCTCCACGCGGCGCGGACTCTCCTGGGCAGGCGCGGGGGTCGCGCCCGCCGACAGGCCGAGCCCCAGGGCGAGGAACGTGAGCAGGGACGGGACGAGACGGGTCACGATGCCTCCCTGTCGCCCCGGGAGCGCCACGCCGTCTCCCGCCGTCCTCCCAGGGCCGAGAGGACGCCCAGCAGAGCCGCGGCGTTCACGAAGCAGACGAAGTAGGGGACGGTCAGGATCCGCCACCGGCCGAGCTCCGTGCCATGGAGGAGCGCGCCGGCGAGTCCTCCAGCGTAGAGCAGAGTCTGGGCGGCCAGCAGGCCGGTGTAAAGCACGTGCTCTCCGACCAGCGCCAGACTCGACCCGTACAGCGCCACCAGGAAGAACGGGACGAGATAGCGGAGGAGTTTGTGGGAGCAGAGGGCCACCGAGTGGAATCCGTTCGTCACCAGCCCCGTCCCCAGCCCCAGGAGCGCCCGGACGGAGTGGGTGGTGATTCGGATCTTGCGCCGGAACTCCTTCGCCCGCTCGACGGGCGCCGGCTCGCTGCTCCGGGCCGTGGGTTCCACCACCAGCCGGCGGCCCCGGAGGGCCACCCGGGCCGACAGGGCCAGATCGTCGGCCTGAGCCGGGTCCTCCAGCGGTTCGTAGAGCTCGCGCCGGAGGGCGTAGAGCGCCCCGTCGGCGCCGAAGACGCTCCCGATCCGGCTCTCCATGAGCTTCTGCCAGGTGTCGAAGCGCCAGTAGAGGCTCTCGCCGGCGCCCAGCGCGCCGGAGCCGGCGGCCCCCCGGTAGCGCTTGATCCCCACCGCTCCCCCGACCTCGGGGTCGGCGAAGTTCTCCACCAGCCGGGCCAGGCTGTCGGGCTCGAGCCGGATGTCGGCGTCGGTGAAGGCCAGGATCTCGCCGGTGGCCCGGGCGGCGCCGGCGTTCAGGGCGGCGATCTTCCCCCGGGGCGGCCGCGCCAGGAGCCGAACGCGGTCGTCGTCCACCCCCCGGACGATGGCCTCCGTGCCGTCGGTGGAGCCGTCGGAGACCACCAGCACCTCCAGCCGATCGGGCGGATAGTCCAGCGCGAGGGTGTTCTCCAGCTTCTCGCCGATGACCTCCGCCTCGTCCCGGGCCGGGATGAGGAGGGTCACGGCGGGCCGGATCGGTCCCTTCGCCACGGGCCGGCGGCGCACCCGGCTCACCAGCCAGAGGAGGGCCGGGTAGAGCGCGTAGGGGTAGGCGCAGAGGGCCAGGGAGAGCCACAGGACGGCTTCCGTCCCGCTCACGACGCCCTCTCCCCATCCGTCGGACCGCGGACGCCGCGGAGGACGGCCGCCAGCTCCTCGGCCCGGCCGGACCATCCGGCGGGCCCGGCCACCTCCCGGCGGGCCCGCTGGCCGAGGCTCTCCCGGAGGCCGGGCTCGGCCGAGAGCCGGCGGAGGGCACGGGCCAGGGCGCGCCCGTCTCCCGGCGGGAAGAGGAGTGCCGTACGGCCGCCGGTCACGACCTCGCGCACCGGCGGCCGGTCGGGGGCCACCATCGCCAGCCCCGCCGCGGCGTACTCCAGGAGCTTCATGGGCTGCCCGTAGTCGTTCGTGCCGGGGAGCGCCCCCACGTCACAGGCGGCCAGCAGCTCGGGCACCCGCTCCGGCGGGACGCGGCCCGGCGCGCTCACCCGAGCCTCGAGCCCGGTCCGCCGGACCGCCGCCAGCGCCTCCTCCCGGCCGGGACCGTCGCCCACCAGGAGCAGGTGGACGTCGTGGTCCTCGGCGATCCCCGCCACCGCCGAGACCAGCGTCTCCACGCGGTGCCAGGGCTGAAAGGAGCCCGCGTACCCCACCACCAGGCGACCCTCCACGCCCAGGCTCCGCCGGGCGGCGCGGCGGTCGAGCCCCCGGTGGGCAGCCAGGTCCACCCCGTTGGACACCACCGCGAGCCGCTCCTCCGGGACGCCCGCCGCGGCGAGGGCCCGGCGAAGGCCCTCGGAGGAGACCACCAGGGCCGCGGCGGCCGCCGATTCCCCACGGAAGCCGCGCTCCGCGAGACCCGGGAGCCCGGCACCCAGGGCCCGCTCCTCGTCGGGGGGCGAGACGTCGTCCAGCACCAGGGGGACCCCCGCGCGCCGTGCGGCCCGGGCCCCGGACGGCACGCCGTGGACCTGGGTCTCCACCAGCACGTCGGCGCCCATCCTCCGGGCCGCCCCGGCCACCTCCCGGGCGTGGCGCCGGGCGTGGACGCGCCGGGCCAGGTCACGGAGGACGAGGGCCAGCCGCTCGGGGAGGACCCGGCGGAGGATCCCGCGGTAGATGCCCCGGCCGCCCCCGCCGCCGGCCGCTTCCACCACCCGTACCTGGTGGCCCAGCCCGCGGAGCCCCTCCGTCAGGGCGGCCGCCCGCACCAGATCGCCGCGCCCGGCACCCGGACGGTCGGCCAGGACCGGCACGCTCCAGCACACCTTCACCGGTCGCTCCCGTGGTCACGGTCGGAGCCGCGCGAGAGCTCCCGCCAGAGGGCGAGCGTCTCCCGAACCTGACGGTCCAGGTCGAAGTGGGCCTCGGCCCATCGTCGGGCCGCCCGACCCATGCGCCGGGCCCTCGCCGGATCGGAGAGGAGCTCGGCCAGGGCATCGGCCAGCGCCTCCGGGTCCCCGGGGGGGACGAGCCGACCGGTGCGGCCGTCCTCCACCACCTCCGGCGTGCCGCCCACCCGGGTGGCGACGGCCGGCCGGCCGGCCGCCGCCGCCTCCAGCAGCACCGTGGGGAGCGCCTCGGCCCGGGAGGGGAGGGCCACCACGTCGGCGGCCGCCAGGAGCCGGGGCACGTCGTCACGGTGACCCAGGAACCGGACGCAGCCCTCGAGCTCCCGTCGGGCCACCTCACCCCGGAGGGCCGCCTCCCGCTCGCCGCCCCCGGCCAGCAGGATCCGGACGTCGGGCACGCGGGCCCGGAGCCGGGGTGCGGCGCTCAGGAGCAGTCCGTGGCCCTTCCCTCGCCGGAGGACCGCCGGGACCAGCACCACCGGCGCGTCCGGGGGGAGCCCCAGCTCCGAGCGGACGGCCGAGCGGACGGTCGGCCCGTTCTCTTCGTCCAGGCCGGATCCCGCCGGAGCGAACCGCTCCAGGTCCACGCCGTTCCGGATGACCCGGACCGCCTCCTCCTCGAGCCCGCCGGCCTTCAGGAGCCGGTCGGCGGCTGCCCGGGAGACGGCCACGGGCGCCTCGGCCCACCGGAAGGCGGCCAGGGTGAGGCGGGCCCGGAGACGCTCCCGCCAGCTCCCGGCCAGCTCCTCCAGCACGTGGCGGGTGGCGGCGAAGGCGACCCGGCTCGCACGGGTGGCCAGGAACCCCAGCACCGTGGCGTCCTGGCCATGGGCGTGGAGCACGCTGATCCGCCGGCGGCCGAGGAGTCGCCGGAGGCGGAAGAGGGCCCGGGGATCGGCGAGCCGCCGGGCGCCGAGGTCCATCCGCGGGAGCCCGGCCCGCTCGAGGGCCCGGGCGGGGCCCTCATCGTGGCGGGCGGTGACCGTGCCGACGGGCACGGCGATGCCCCGGCGGGCCAGTCGCCGGAGGAAGTCCACCGTCACCTGCTCGGCACCGCCCGTACCCAGACCGCTGATCAGGACCATCGGACGGACGGACCCTTCGCCCCGGTCCGTCCCGCCGTGGCCCGCCTCCCGCGGCCCCTTCATCGGTCTCCCGGGCCCGGCGCTTGCTTTCCGCTCTCCCCCGGTCGGAACGCCTCCAGGCCGCGCTCGAAGGCCTCGGGCGCGAAATACCGGACCGCCGCCACGTAGGCGCCCCCTCCCGCCGCCACGCCGCCGGCCAGGACCAGGGGGTCGGGAAGGGCATCGCCGACGGCGGCCAGCCACCCGACCACGACGACGGCGAGCACGAGGGTGGGCCGGACCCCCTCGACCAGCGACCGCAGCAGCCCCAGCGGCCGGTACCCGGTGAGCCGGTGGGCGGCGTAGGCGTCCATCGGGAGGGTCAGGGCGGCGACGGCCGCCATGGCCAGCCCCACCGTCACCGCGTCGCGCGCCGCGGCCCACGCCAGCACGGGCACGAGGATCACCGCCTTCACGACCCCGAGGCCGGCGAGCAACCCGGGCCGCCCCGCCGCCTTGAGCACGTCGCCGGCAGGGGACCGGAGCGCTCGGAAGACGGCGTACAGGGCCAGCGCCTGGAGGATGGGGACCGACGGCCCCCACTGTCCGCCGAAGAGGGTGAAGACCAGCGGCTCGGCCAGGAGCGCCAGCCCCGCCGCCGCCGGCAGGACCAGGAGCGAGATCCAGCGGACCGCCTCCAGGTAGCCCTCGCCCAGGTCGCCGCCGGCCGCCCGGGTCTTGGAGAGGGCCGGGAAGAGCACCGCGTTCACCTGCCAGAGGACCAGGATCACCGTCATCTCGGGAACCTTGTAGCCCATCTGATAGAAGCCCAGGGCCTCCATCCCCAGCATCCGGCCGACCAGCACCTCGTCGGCGTGATGGACCACGGCGGCGATCACGTTCACCGCCAGGATGGACTTCCCGTAACCCAGGAGCGGGCCCAGCAGCCCTCGCGGCCACCGCCAGCCCGGCCGCCAGGGCACCACGATCCAGAGCCCCACGGCCCAGGCGGCCGTACCCACCACCTGTCCCCAGACCAGGCTCCACACGCCGAGCCCGCCCAGCGCCAGCGCCACCGTCACGGCCGCCTTGGCCCCCGCCAGCCCGAGCTCCGGCACGAGGCGGGCGCGGAAGCGGAGCTCCTTGCGGCAGAGCGCGTCGTGGGTGTTGGCCACCCCGCGGATCAGGAAGACCACCGCCAGGGCCCGGAGCACGGGCACTCCCTCCGGGCTGCCGAACAGGTCGGCGGCCAGGGGTGCCGTCCACCAGGTGAGGACGGACAGGACGATCCCGGCCACCACGTTCACCACGAAGGCCACCTGGGCGGCGTCCCCCACCCGCTCGTCCCGATAGATGAGGGCCATCCCCACCCCGAGGTCGGCCACCGTCTGGAGATAGGTGATGTAGACCAGGGCGAAGGTGAAGAGCCCGAACTCCTCCGGCACCAGGATGCGGGCCACCACCGTGAGGGCGGCCACCGTGAGCAGCCGGCCGCCCAGCGCCGCCGCCAGCGCCCACAGGAAGCCCCGGGCCGTCTGTCGCCCCAGGTCGCCGCCCTCCTGGCCCTCCCGGCTCACCGCGAGTCCCCCCGGAGGATCCGCCGGAGTGCGCGCCGGGTACGCAGCCGCTGGAGAAGGGTCCGAACACCGCCGTCGTCGGTCGCCCGCCGCTCCCTCTCATGGCTCCGGAGGAGCACCCGGGCGGCGGCCGCCGCCCGGGCCAGCGCCCATGCCGGCCCCTCCGGCGCCTCGCCCCGGCGCCAGCCCTCGTGGAAGCGGGCCGCCAGGCGCTCTCCCCGGCGGCGGAGCCCCGGGTAGGCGTGGTGGAGCTCCAGGTGGACGAGGAAATAGGCCGGGTCCTCCAGGGGATGGCCGCGCCCGTAGCCCTCCAAGTCCATCACGTGGAGGACGTCGGCCGCCACCAGCACGTTTCCGGGCCAGAAGTCTCCGTGCCGACCCACCGTCGCGGACGAAGGACCCCCGGGAGCGGCGCCGGCGCCCTCGTCCTCGAGGGCCCGCCGGACCAGCGTCCGGAGCCGGGCCTCGATCTCCCCGGCCTCGCCGGCGGCGAGGAGCGCGGGAGTGAGCGCCCGGACGTCGCCCCGGGCCCGCTCGGCCAGGGCCTCCAGGGCGCCCGCCCCCGCTCCCTCCTCCCCGCGGGTGGCCTCGTGCAGCCGGGCCAGCCAGCGACCGGTGTCCCGGAGGGCGGAGGTCAGCGCCGCGGGCGGCGCCCCGAAGGGACGCCTGCGGGCCCGCCGCAGCCCATCCACCAGCGGCTCGCCGGGCGCGCGCTCCATGATCACCGTCCCGGCGTCCCGCCCCAGGGGACGGGGCACGGCGAGGCGACGGCCGCCCTCCGGCGGCCGGTTCGCTCGGAAGGGGCCCCCGGCGAGGGACCGGAGCGCGGCGTGCTCCCGGCGGGCCCGCTCCTCCGGCGGCGCCGATGCGCCCGGCCGGGACCGGTGGCGCTTGAGGACCGCCTCCCGGGGAACGTCGGCGCCCTCCCGGGCCGGGAGGAGCACCTCGGCCACCCAGGCGTCGGCCCCCTCGCGGACCCGGCGGAGGCCCACCGCCCCGGGGCTCCCCGGCCACGCGATCCCCTCCAGGCGGCGCCGGGCCTCCTCCGGCGGCGCCGGATTCTCGGCGTCCAGCGCCTCGAGCAGCGCCGCGGTGCAGGGCTCGAGGGCGAACTCCCTCCGGACCCGCTCGCGGCCGGCCCGGCCCATCTCCTCCGCCCGGTCCGGCCCCTCCAGCAGGTCGGCCACCGCCCGGGCCAGCGTGTCGGGATCTCCGGGCTCCGTGAGCCGGCCGTGGACGCCGTCCTCCACCAGCTCCGGGATCCCCGAGAGGCGGGAGGTCACCACCGGGAGCCCCGCCGCCATGGCCTCCATGAGGGCCACCGGGATCCCCTCGGTCTGGCCGTCGGGCTGGACCACGCTGGGGAGCACGAAGGCCGAGGCCCGCGACAGGAGCCGCGGGACCCGGCGCTGGGGCACGGGACCCAGCAGCGACACGTGCTCCTCCAGGCCGTGGCGGGCGATCCGCTCCTCCAGCGCCTCCCGGAGCGGGCCACCCCCGGCGATGACGCAGCGGAAGGGAATCCCCGCGGAGCGGAGCCGGGCGCAGGCGTCCAGCAGCACGGGAAATCCCTTGTAGGGCTTGAGGGAGCCCACGGCCAGCAGCAGCGGGGGCTCGGGATCCGCCCCCCCGGGCTCTCCTCCGGCGCCCGGCTCCCTCCGGCCACCGGCCCCGTAGCGCTCCGGCTCGATCCCCACGTGGATCACCCGCAGCTTCTCGGGATCGACGTCCGGGTAGCGCTCGCGGAGAAAGCGGCGATTGAACTCGGAGATGGTCCGGACGAAGCGGGCGCGGTGGAGCTTCTCCTCCAGCAGCTCCTGGTTCACCTGGATGTCGTGGGCGTGGGCGGTGATGGAGAAGGTGAGGTCGGTGAGGACCGAGGCCACCAGCGCCGCCGTGGCCGGGTGGGTGGCGAAGTGGGCGTGGACGTGCCGGATCCCCTCCCGCTCCAGCCGCTCCGCCAGGTAGACGGACTTGGGGAAGAACGCCAGCGTCCGGACGAGGAAGTCCGGGCTCGTCGCCGTGCCGGCGGCCAGGCGGCCGATCAGCCGGAGGTAGCGCACCGGGCCCCGGCCGAACATCCGGAGGTTGGCGGTGAGGATGGCGGGGGAGAGGAACGGCGTGAACAGCGCCCGGCGGATCCAGGGCTCGGCCTCCTCGTGGACCGTCGGCGGATCGTCCCGGAGCAGGGGCACCAGGCGGAGCGGCTGACCCTGGCGCTCCAGCTCGTCGATCTCCCGGAGCACGAACGTCTCCGAGACGGTGGGGAAACGTGAGAGCATCACGGCCACGGGCCGTCGGACGGTGGTCACCGGCCGCCCCTCCCACCGGACGAGGGCTCCTCCGCCGCGCCGTCCGTCGGCACGCCGCGGGCCAGCGCCGCCGAAAGGCCCAGCAGGACCCAGAGATAGCGCTGGAAGTGGCCGTGCAGGAAGAGCCCGGTGACCAGATAGCCGAACAGGGCGATCTGGAAGGCGGAGGCCAGGGCCGCGCAGGTCTCCCTGTCCGCAGCGAAGTAGGCGGCCTCGGCGCGCCTCAGGTAGCCGAAGGTCAGCAGCAGGGCGGCCCCGAACGCCCCCAGCCCCAGCAGGCCCGTCTCGGCCGCGATCTGCAGGTAGAGGTTGTGCGGGTAGTGGCTCCGGCCGATGTCCTCGTACTCGTGGACGGGGGAGCCTACCCGAGCCGCGTATTCGTCGAAGTAGACGTCGTAGTTGCCGGCGCCCACGCCCACCACCGGGTGGTCCTCGAACATGCGCCAGGCGGTCCCCATCAGCAGCTTCCTGTTCTCGATGGAGCTGTCCAGCTGATCGGGGGTCGGTCCTCCCGGAACGAGCCCCCGGAGGGTGTCGAGGCGCCGGGTGAAATCCTCCGGCAGGACGAGGAGCCCGAGGGCCAGGATCGCCACCCCGGCCGTGATCCGCCGGGGGCTCGGGCGGGCGGCGAACAGGGAGAGCACCACCACGCCGCCGAGAGCCAGCGCGCCGCCCCGGGAATAGGTGACCACGATCCCCCCGGCGATCACGGCTGCCGCTCCGAGCGCCAGCCCTCGGAGCCACCATTCCCGCTCCTTCCACGCCAGCAGCAGGGCCACCGGCACGGGGATCAGCAGGATCTGGGCGAAGAAGTTCGGGTCGCCCAGCGGACCGGCGGCCCGGGGCTCCACCACGTCGCCGTAGACCTGGGCGAGCTCGACGCGGACGAGGCCGCCGAACTCGGCTCCGTAACTCCCCGTGAGGGCCTGGAACACGGCGAGCCCCCCCAGGAGCGTGCCGCCGACGACGAGGACCCAGGCGGCCATCCTCACGCGGCCGGGGCCGGTCGCCAGATAGGACACGAGGAGGAAGATCACGTACCCCTTGGCGGTAGCGGCGAGGACCGCGTCGGCGAGCCCGGCGTCCAGCGCCACCACGGTGGAGAGGAGCACCACCAGGACGTAGGCGGCGAGGGCGACGGCCAGCGCCCGGGGGGCGAGGCCCGCCGGCCACCGGTCCTTCCACTCGCGCAGGGCGGCCAGGCCGAGGGGGATCGCCAGGAGCTGGAGGACCGAGGGAAGATCGTGGTAGCGGACGAGGACGTCGGAGAGGTGCAGGTAGACGACCGCCACCAGCAGCCCGAGGCCCAGGGCCGGCCAGCGGATGACGGCGGCGGCGGCCACCAGGGCGCCGATCAGCGCCAGCCCGTGCGTCGGCGTGGCCTCCAGGTGGGGCAGCGGCCCGATCCTGGTGGCGGCCCACCCGGCGGTCAGGCCCACCAGGACGGCGGCGGCGCCCGCCGCCACCACCGGGACGGAGCGGTCGGTACCAGAGAAGGTGCGCGAGGTCACGGGCGGCCGGTCCTCCGGGCGGAGCGGCGCGAGATCAGCTCTGACGTATCCGGCCGACGCCGTAGGCGACCAGGAGCCCCAGGAAGAGCCCCAGGATCCCCGCCACCAGGAACGGGCGCTCCTCCCCGCGCGCCGCGGGGCCGGCGGGAGGCTCGGCCTGGTCCAGGAGACGGAGGGCGAAGGTGGAATAATAGCCCTCGGCCTGCTCGGCGGTGATCCGGGCGTGGACGTTCGCCACGCGCGCGGCCGCCTCGGGTGCCGGTCCCCGCACGACCAGTCGGATCAGGTACGTGTTGGGCACCACCGTGGCATCCACCCGGTAGGCCGCGGGATCGAGGGCGTCGCCGGCCAGCTCGTCCGCGGCCTGCCGGCGGATCCGGCTGGAGGAGGGGAACCGGGCGAAGGTGGCGAGCATGGTACGCCGGTTCAGGACGTCGACGGTCCGGAGCACGTCGCCGACGTCGTCGATCGAGGGATGTGGCACCACGGCCAGGGTGGCCTCGGCCCGGTAGAGGGGCTCCTGCTCGGAACCGAGCATCGCGGCACCGCCCAGCGCCGCCGCCATCACCACCGGGACGATCCACCATCCGGCGCGGAGCGCCGCGAGCAGGTCGGTGTTCCGCTCCTCCATCCTTCGCCTCCTCATGCCACTGGGACCCATGAGCTCGCCCGGACGGGGCACGCTCCCCGTCCAGCGGGAAGGTGCAAGGTGGCGAGCCGACGGGGGGATGGCCAATCGGGCGGTCGGCACGGGAACGGCGGCCTGGAGACGGAGCCGGCCCCTCAATGAGCGGGCCCGGATCTGGGAGCTCCTTTCCGAGTTCCGCCCCCTCGACGGGCTCTGCCGCGAACTTCGGGGCCAGTACCCGGAGGCCGCCCCCGACGAGCTGCGCGGCGAGGTCCTCACGGTGCTGGAGGACCTCGCTGGCCGCGGCTTGGTCCGATGGCAGGAAGGGATGCCCGGGCGACAAGCCCGGGGCGGCGGGGCGTAAGGATGCCGGGGGGGCGTCTAGGTGCCTCGTGGCGGGCTCCCGCCGAGCGTGCGCGAAAGGTAGGCGCGCCAGCGGTCGGAGTGGGTGAGGTGATCCCGGATCCGGGCAAACGGGCCGGGGCGGTGCGGGCCCGCCCCGCTCTCCTCGTCGCCGGGCGGGAGGAAGTCCTCGATGTGGGACCAGGGCCGGGTCCCGGGGGCTCGCCCGCCCGCCGGCCGGGTCGCCAGTGTCCAGAGCCCTTGCTGTAGCCGGACGGACGGGCAGCCCGGCTCGGTGACGAAGAGCTGGGCCGCGAAGTGCCGATCGAGCCGTCGCAGCACGGGCCCGGGCAGGGGAGGGCGGAGGGCCTCCCGGACCGCCGGCGGGGACGGCCATCCGCACAGCCGGCCGGACAGCCGGAGGGTCCAGTAGGCGAAGGGCCCGGCCGGGGCCTCCCGGACCCGGTCGAGGAACGCCTCCCACGAGAACGCCTCCGCACCCGCCAGGACCGCGGCGTCGCGGGCGGTCCTCCATGCCCCGGACTGCAGGGTGTGGCCCCAGGCGAAGTGAAGGCACAGGTAGACGAGGTGGTCCACCGGGTGCGGGACGCGCAGCGGACGGCCGTCGAGCGAGGCCGTCCGGGCCCGGCCCCGAACCGTTCCGGGCTCCAGCGCGAAGGGATGGCCGGGGAGGAGCAGGCCCGTGTGGATCTCCAGGGCGACCCCGCTGCCGCCCTCGTCGAGGAGCGGCGGCAGGTGGTAGTGGCGCCGGTAGTTCTCCTCGGGGTATCGGTCCTCCGCCTGGCGCCATCCCGCGGAGGTCAGCGCCCGGCGGGCCGCCCCGGCTCGCTCCGGGGGAACCAGCAGGTCCAGGTCCGACATGGACCGCTCCCCGGGGTCCGGATAGAGGGTGTGGGCCAACGCGCCGCCCTTCAGGACCACCGCCTCGATCCCCGCCTCCTCCAGCGCATCCAGGCTCTCGACCAGTCGCTTCCCCAGCATCCGCATCCGGAGCTCGGTGGCGGCGGCCAGCCGCTCGAGCCTCCCCCGGGGCCCGGGCTCGATACGGTCGGCCAGCGGACGGAGGCGGCGCCAGAAGGGCACCGCCGCCCGCTCGCTGATCAGGAGGTCCACCACGCGGTCCCAGCGGAGTCCCGGGACGAGCCGGGTCCCGAGCCGGTCCAGATCGGGCTCGGCCGGGGTCGCGGCCAGCAGGAGCCGGGTCTCCGGCGAGAGCCGCGAGAGCAGCGTCCGGTCCGGCACGCGGCGGCTCCCGACGTCGTCGCCCCCCGTCCGGGAAGGAGCACGGGCGGCCGGCATCCTCATCCCTCCGGGACCGGATCCGCCGGCTCCTCCCCGAGGTACGGAGCCGCCTGGAGATGGAACATGCGCGCATAGAGGCCCTCCCGGCGCAGCAGCTCCCGGTGGGTGCCCTGCTCGACGATCCGGCCGTCGTCCAGGACGTAGATCCGGTCGGCCATGCGCACGGTGGAGAAGCGGTGGCTGATCAGCAGCGCGGCCCGGTCGGTGAGAAGCCGCTGGAGAGTGCCGAACAGCTCCGCCTCGGCGTCGGCGTCCAGGGCGCTGGTGGGCTCGTCGACCACGAGGAGATCGGCGTCGCTGGCGAACATCCGGGCCAGGGCCACCTTCTGCCACTCGCCGATGCTCAGCTCCTCGCCGTCCTCGAAGAGCCGGCCCAGCACCGTCTCGTACCCCTCGCGAAGCTCCCGGAGGAAGCCGTCCGCCCCGGCCGTCCGCGCGGCCTCCTCGACCCAGTCCCCGCCGGGTTCCCGCCGCACGTCGCCGATGCGGATGTTCTCCCTCGCGGTGAAGTGGTAGCGGCCGAAGTCCTGGAAGACGACAGCCAGCGCCCGCCGGTATTCCTCCGGCCGGAAGCGCCGGATGTCGAACCCGTCCAGGGTGATCCTGCCCTCCACGGGGTCGTAGAGCCGGCAGAGGAGCTTGACGATGGTGCTCTTGCCGGCGCCGTTCGGACCCACCAGCGCCACGGCCTCGCCGGGACGGATCCGGAGGCTGACGTCCTCGAGGAGCGGGCGGGAGCTGCCCGGATACCGGAAGGTGACCTCCTCCAGGGCGACCCCCTCCCGGACGGGGCGCGGGACGGGCTCCGGGTCGTCGGGCGCGCGGACCTCCGCCTCCACCTCCAGGAAGTCGTCCAGCAGCGACAGGAAGAGGTTGTTCTCGTAGAGCGTGCCCAGCCCGTCGAAGAGACTCCCCATCGTCCCCTTCCCCTTCTGGACCGCTCCGAGATACATCACAAGGCTGCCCACGGTGATGGTCCCCTCGTAGGTCCGGGACGCGATGATGAGGAAGGCCCCGAGCGCGGCCAGGGTCACCACGGCCTGGGCCGCCAGCTCCTCGCGCGTTCGCTCCCGGGAAAGCTCGATCTTCTCGCCGCGGAGGAGCGCGCGCAGCTCCCGGAACCGGTCCATGAGACGGGGGCCCAGCTCGAGGATCCGGACCTCCTTCGCCAGCGTCTCGTTCGTCAGGAGCCAGCTCAGGTAGTTGGCGCGTCGCTCAGTGGCGGACCTGCGGATCTCCCAGCGGTACTCCCGCCTGGCGTGCCGGAGCCGGACCCACAGGATCGGGGCCACCCCCGCGATCAACAGCGCCACCACCCCCCAGTGGGCGGTCGCCAGCAGCCCGAAGACGCCGATCACGGTGAGCCCGCTGCGCCCCACCTGGAGGAGGCTCGAGAGCACCTGGGGGGGGCGGTAGGGAGCCTCCTGCTGGGCGCGGTGGAGCGTGTCGTGGTAGCGGGGATCCTCGTAGTAGCCGTAGTCGACCTGGACCGATTTCTGGTGGATCAGCTCCAGGACGTGGTCGGTCACCAGCTGGCTCTGGGCCTCCCCCACGTGTCGGGCCGCGACCCCGACGCCGGCGGAGAGCAGCGCGGCGCCCGCAAGCAGTGCCAGATAGAGGACCACGACGCCGAAGCCGGCCTCCCCGCTCCCGGTCACCCCGGCGGTCACGGCGTCCACCGCCAGCTTCATGAAGTAGAGCGTGGCCAGGGGGAGGAGGGCCTGGAAGACCGTCAGGACGACGCTGACGATCGTCCAGCGGGGCGAGGCCTCCCAGACGAGCCGGAGCGCCCGGTCGAGGTGGAGGGATCCGAAAACCTTCTCGACGGTCCCGCGCAGGCTATCCAGTGGGGGAGCTCCCTAACATCCGATGGGCGAGCGGTGTAGCGTTCCGAGCCTGAAGATACGAGGACCCGCTGGCCGGGCGCGCAAGCGCCGCACCCGGCGATGAGAGGTTCCGACCGGCGAGCCGCCGGGCCCCGGAGATCGGCGGTGGTCGGGTATCCACGGAGTGTGGGAGAGACGCCACAGTCTACCGCAGACGCTCCTCCGAGGATGCGGCGATCACCCGGGCATATCAGGCGGTTCGGGCGGCGCCACGGCTGGTACGCGGGTTGCGACACGGTGTTCAGAGCCCCCTTGCACGTCGCCATAATCGGGGGTGCACGTTCAAGACCGGAGAGGAGAACCGAATGCAGTACGAGCAGCCACGCATCATCGACCACGGCACCATCGTCGAGCACACCTTCACAAATGCCGGCGGGGGGACGAACGATCCCAGCCAGTGCCAGGGGAGGGCGAGCCCTCCGAAGGATTACCGGGTCGCCAAGCTCGACTGCTTCCGCGAGTACTCCCACTCCTCCTGAGGCGGACGCGGGGCGACCGCGCGGGGTCCCCCCTCCCCACCGCCCCCGGCCGGGACCCTCGAACCCGGACCCACGCCGCGCCCCTCCCGTGAAGAGCCCGGAGGCGTAGCCTTGGGACGATCCGCTCCGGTCCGGCATCCCGAGGTGGTTCACCGCGAGCTCGAGGGGGGGCAGGTGGTGCTCCTGCACCTGGATTCCGGGGCCTACCACGAGATCAACCCCGTCGGCGCCCTGATCTGGGAGCTGCTGGACGGGGACCGGGGCCCGTCCCAGATCGCGGGCGAACTCCGGGAACGCGTGGACGATCCGCCTGAGAACCTGGACGACGTGGTCTCCGACTTCCTGACGGAGCTCCACCGGCGCAACCTCGTCACCTGAGGGCCACGTGGGAGCGATCGCCCTCCGGCTCTCCCGGGCCGGACCCCCCCGGCCGGACGTGGTGGAGGAAATGCTCGGGGCCGCCTCCCACCGCGGCTCGACCCGCCGGGTGGAGACCCTCGGCCGGCTGGCGGCGGGCGTCGCCAACGATCCCGGATGGCTCACCGCGACCGTGGCCCGGCACGAGCGGCGGCTGGCCGTATTCTGCGGGACGCTGGACAACGTGGACGATCTCCGGGCGGCTCTCCGCCGGGAGGGCGGGCGGGAGCCGGAGGATCGGACCCCGGCCGCCACCGTCCTGGCGACCGTCGACCGGTGGGGGGACGACGGGGTCCGGCGTCTCCGGGGCAGCTTCGCCGGGGCCGTCGCCGACGACCGGGAGGTCCTGTGCTTCCGCGATCAATTCGGCGCCCGGCCCCTCTTCCACCACGACGGCCGGGAGGGCTTCTACGCCGCCACGGAGGTGAAGCAGGTCCTCGCGGGGGCCCCCGTCGAGCCCGAGCCGGACCTGGACCACCTCCACGGCGTCGTCTTCGGAGGGCTGAGCCACCGGACCGCCTATCGGGGGGTGGAGCGGATCCCCAAGCGGTCGCTCGTCACGGCGGGTCCCGAGCCGGGTCTGGACGTCCGGCCCTACTGGGACCCGTCCTCGGTCGTCGAGACCGCCGACCTGGGCCCCGAGGAGGCCGTCGAGGGCACGCGGGAAGCCCTGGAGCGGGCGGTGCGGCGGGTGCTGACGGGCCGGGACGTGATCCTGCTCAGCGGGGGGCTGGACTCGCCGGCGCTGGCCGCCTTCGCGGTCCGGGGCGCCGACGGGCAACGGCCCGTGCAGGCGCTCACCGCCGTCTATCCCGACCATGCGTCGGTGGACGAGCGGGCGTGGACGCAGGAGGCGGCCGACGCGCTCGGCATGCGGCTACACCAGTTCGTGCCGGAGGCGTCGAGCCTGGACGACGTCGAGCGCTGGGTCGACCTGCTGGACGGGCCCGTCGACACGCTCTCGCTACCGGAGATGGAGGAAGCCTACGGGACCGCCCGCGAGCTGGGCGCCCGGACGGTCCTGACGGGCGAGATCGCCGAGATCCTGTTCGAGAACCGAGCCTACCTGGCAGACCACTACCTGGCCCACGGCCGCCTCGGAGCCCTCGCCGGCCACGTCTCCCAGATGCGGGAGCGAGGGTGGGCCTGGCGGCGGATCGCCTCCGAGATGGCCTACGCCCTCGTCCCCCCCAGCGCGCTGGCCGCCTATTTCGACCTCCGCCCCCGGCGGCCGAGCCGAATTCCGGCGTGGATCGACATCGAGCGGCTCTGGAACGCCGAGCCCGAGGTGCCGGCCTGGAGGCTCGGGCTCGGCCGCCGATGGCCCGCGATCCAGACCTCGGTGCTCCAGGGGGCGAGCACCCACTTCGAGGCCTCCGAGATCTGCGCCGCCGTCTGCGGAGTCGACGCCCGCCGTCCCTTCGCCGACGTGGACCTGTGGGAGTTCGTCCTCAGCCTCCCGGCCGAGGTGAAGTTCCCGGGCCCGCGGACGAAGCCGCTGCTCCGGCGGGCAGTCCGGGGTGCACTCCCGGACCGGCTGATCGATCGGAAGGACGAGACTTATTTCAATGAGTACGCGCTGGACCGGGCCGACTACGCGAGGCTGAAGCGCCTGCTGGTGGAGACCCCTCCCTACCTCGAGGGGATCGACTACGGGCGGCTTCGGAGCGAGCTGGAGGCCGGGGAAATGGGCGTCATCGCCCTCCAGTGGGCCGAAGACGTCGCCCGGGTTCACGCGTTCCTGGAGGGCTTCGAGGGCCGGGGGGAGCGCTTGGTCGCGTCGGAGCGTCCGGGGAGCTCCGACGGGGCGGGAAGGGGACGGCGGTGAGCGGCCCGTCGGACCTGCCGGCCCGCGGTACGTGCTTCGGGTACGGGATCCGCTCCGAGCTGGACCTGGCCTATCTCCGTGACGGGGACGGCGATCCCCTGGAGGTGTCGGCCCGCTCTCTCCGCGACGAGCCGGCCGGCGAGCTCGTGCTGGAATGGCGGCCGCCGGAGTTCCCCGCCCACGCACGCCTGTTCTCGGCGCGGGGCAGCCACCGCCTCTGGATCGAGGACGCGGGCTGGTTCGAGATCGATGCCGGGGCCCGTCGACTCGTGGTTCCCCCGGGTGGGGATCCGGTGCGGCGGGAGGAGCGCGTCTGGGGACTGCCTATGCTGCTCTGCTTCCTGGCCCGGGGTGACCTCCCGCTCCACGCCGCCGGAGTCGAGGTCGGCGGCCGGGCGCTGCTGCTGGCCGCTCCCCGCCGCTCGGGGAAGACAACCCTCGCCGCCGCCTTCGCCGCCGCCGGCCACCGGGTGCTCTCGGAGGACCTGGCTTGCATCCGGCCCGGACCACCGCCCGCCGTCGTCCCCGGTCCGGCGATGCTACGGCTGCGCCGCGACGTGGCCGACGAGTTCGAGATCCCCGGGGTCCGGGAGCTGGGTCGGGACGACGACCGGGTCCATCTCTCCCTGGAGGCGAACCGGGGCACCTCCGATCCGGTCCCCCTGGCGGCGATCGCCTTCCTGCACCGGGAAGACGCCGACGCCCGGCTCGAGAGGGGGGAGAGCGCGCAGACGGTACGGGACCTCTGGGCGTTGAGCTTCAACCTGCCCACGGACGAGGACCGCCGCCGGTCCTTCCGGTCCGTGGCGGACCTGGCCGCTGCTGTCCCTGGGTGGAGGCTCCGACGGCGGCTGCAGCTGGGGGACCTACAGCCGACCGTGGAGCGGCTGGTCGAAGCGGTGGCCGGGGAGGGGTAGCCGGGCCACCGCCCTCCTGCCGGCGGGCTAATCAGCCGCCGTACCGAGCCATCTCCTTGTGCCCCAGCCGCCCCGGCGGCGGGCCGACCTCCCGCCTGTCCACCTCGATCCAGGCGTGGGCGTCCGGTCCGGTGGGGGTCGGCGGGAGCCCGACCACCAGCTCCGCCGCCGTCCCCTGCCGCCGGAGGAGCCGGTAGTGGACGAGCGCGGTCACCAGACAGCGAGGCCGGAGGGGGCCGACGCTCAGCACGCGGTCCACGATGGACCCCAGCCGGCGGGGCTCGAGCCGGCGGATCCGGAGACGCGGCGGGCACCGGAGCCGCCGGACCACCTCCGGGAGCGGTCTCCGCCGCAGCCCGACCCGGACGCGCAGGTAGTCGTACAGGACCAGCAATGCGAGGCCGACCTTCCGGACCGGCCCCAGCGGGGCCGCTTGCGTCTCCGTCTCGGTGTGGGGCTCGGTGTCGCTCATCGGTTCGCCGGGCTGGCCCTCCGGGGTCCTCTCACCTGGTTTGTCCATCCGGAGGTAAGCCTCCCGGCGCGGGCCACGCAATGGGCTCCGTCCCGCCCCGGCCGGGGAGGCGGAGACGTTGCCCCGGTCAGGTCCCCGAACGACCGGAGGGGGCGATGTCCTCCGACACTGGACCCGGTGACGGGCTCGCCGTCGTCCCGCCGGCCCGCCAACTTTCTGGTAGCTTCTCGCCCTCGATCCACGTCAGCGTGGTGCCGGCTGGGATCGAAAGGAGTCACTCCCAGGGAGCTCCCATGGACATCACCGAACCCAGAGGCTTCTCGATCACGGCGGCTCTTCGCTTCGGATGGGAAGGCCTGAAGGGTCAGCTCGCCCTGTTCGCGGGACTCGTGTTCCTGACCGCGCTGCTCTATTCCGTCCCCTACGTCGTGGGGACGGCGGTCGGCGGAACGGCCGGGCAGGTCCTGCGTCAGGGGCTCGAGCTGACGGTCATCCCCGCGGTGGTGGTCGTCGGCTGGATCGGCGTTTGCTTCCGACGTCTCGAGGGTGAGCGAGCGGCGCTGGGCGACGCCGTCTCCTCCCTCATCGTCTACGTTCGGATGATCCTCACCGGATTGGTCTATCTCCTCGCCGTCGGGGTGGGACTCCTGCTCCTGGTGATCCCCGGTGTGATCGCCTTCGTCCGGCTCGGCCTGTATGGATGGCTCATCGTGGACCGGGGCCTCGGCCCTGGCGAGGCCCTCGAGGAGAGCTACCGGATGACCGAAGGCGCCTTCTGGAGCCTGCTCGGTCTGTGGGCAGTGTTTCTGGGGGTCTTCTTCCTGGAGGGCATCCTGGCGTCGGCCGGAAACTATTTCTTCCGCACCGAGCTCCCGCTCGCAAACCTGGCTTCGTTCGCCGTGATCCCCGTCCTGTATCTGACGTTCACTCACGCATACCAGCAGCTAAGTCGACGACTGGACGAGACCGAGGACGAGATCGACCTCACCGGTCCCCCGGGTTAGACGGGACGCGAGGAAGTTCGGCCGTCGGGACGTTCCGTGACCGGAACGGGAAGGAGGACGTGTCGGAGCGGCACGACGAATACCTGGACGCGAGCTACCGTTGAGCACCGTCTTCCTGGACACCTCCGGCCTGTACGCGCTGCTCACCCGTCGGGTCGGGCTCCCCGCCGTGGAGCGGTTTCGCGAGGACTTCGCTCCGCTCCTGGAGCTGGTGTGGATCGACGGGTTCCTTCACGAGCGGGGACTCGACCTCCTGCTGGAACGCGGGAAGACGAGGCTCAGCCTCGTCGACGCCGTTTCGTTCGAGGTCATGAGCGATCGTGGAGTGGAGCGCGCCTTCGACGCCGATTTCGAGGACGAGGGATTCGAACTCCTGCGATGAGGCGAGGGGCCGGCCCGGACTCGCCGTGCGCGTCGAACCACCTGGCGCCCGTGTCGCGAATAGCGGACGGGCGGGAGATCAGACGTCTACCGCCGGCGACGGCGCGAGCGGACGGTCCCGCACCGGCTAGTTCGGAAGGGTATCAAAATGGAAGGACCTGACAGCGACGACCCCATGGGAGGGCCATGCCGGGCAGGCTCGGCGGTGAGCGGGCGTCTCTGAACTTCAGCCACCGCGGCGGCGGGCCGGGTCCAGGATGGGCTCGATGCGGAGGTCGGGAACGCGCTCGAAGTGTCGGAGGTTTCCGGTCACCAGCTCCAGGCCGTGATGGAGGGCGGTGGCGGCGATCTGGAGGTCCGCGTCGGGCAGAACCGGGCCTCGCTCCTCCAGCGCGGCGCGGATCCGACCGAACTCTCGCGCAACCGGAACGTCGTAGGGAAGCACCGTGAGGGCGGGACGGACGATCTCGTCGATATTCCGCAGATGCCTCTCGCGCGCCGACGATCGGTACGCTCCCTTGTACAGCTCGCCCACCACCACCGCGCTGGTATATTGTTCGGCTCGGGGCAATTCGCCGAGCCACTGCAGATACAGGGGCAGCGGCTCTCGCCGGAGGGTCTCAGAGACCGCGTCCGTATCGAACAGGTATGCCACCGGGGGTCAGTCCAGCGCGGGAACCGACCGCGAGCCACTCCGTCCGGACCGCTCGATCAGATCGGCGAGTTCCTCCGATCCCTCCCATCCCCCCGCCACGCCGGCGAGGCCCCGGTCCGGCCCGGCGGCCCGGAGGCGCCGCAGCCACTCAAGCGCCTCGGCGTCGATCAGGGCGGCCGCCGGTTTCCCGTGTCGGGTGATCACCACCAACTCACCGCTCTCGGCCTCCCGGATGGCCGCGGAGAAGTTCGTCTTGGCCTCGGTGATCGACAGCTCCTTCGCCATTGCTCCCCCAGTATATGACCAGATAGACCAGAATGGCCGGATTCTGGCTCTTTAGACCCCCACGTCGGGATGCAGTTCCGGATCGTTCGGAGGAAGCGCTGTCCCGGTCTTCGAAAGACCGGACCGGACAACGCCATTCAGGAAATGGGCCCGGCTGGAGTTGAACCAGCGGCCTCACGCTTATCAGGCCCTGGATTGACGTCGGCCTCCGTCGATTCGACCCGCATCGGCACGACCCGGGTGTCGGATAGCGCTGACCTGCGCTGAATAGGGCCAGGGGCTTCGTTGGCCTGCGCTGTTACCGTGAGCGTTACCACGGAGCGCTCGGTGAACCGAATTCTGCCGACCAAACTCGCGAAGTCGACCTAAATCAGACCCGCCCCTGGACTCGAGGGAACGCTTCCCTCCCCGGAGCCCATGCGGCTCGGACCCGGTGCGTACCTCTCCCTCCCGGGCGACCGAGAGGGCCATTGCAGCCGATCAAGGTAACCCCCGATAAGCGCAGCGCGACCCTCCGTTCCGCTTGCCGAGCAGATCCACGCCGTTCCACGTTGGCATTGGAACCGAGCGGAGTACCTGCCTCGGAAACAGAATGCCCGTCGGGAGGCCCGTTGAACTTCCAATTCCTAGGTGAGCGCATGAGCGCAGAGAGGAAGACGGTCCCGGTCGTGATGACCCTGCTCCTCGTCCCGGCGTTCCTCGCGGTGGGCTCGTGTTCAACCGCGCGTCCGGGGCCGGAATCCGGCGGATCCGACGCCGCGGAGGTAGAATTCGCCGTCCGGAACGACATCGTCGTTCCCACCTCTGTGAGCGTCTTCGTCGTCACCGAGGACGGGAGCGAGCAGCTCCTGGGACAGGTGCCCGCCGGCTCCTCCCGCGTCCTCCGGTTCCGTCCGCGGTTCCACTCCCTGGAGCATCGGCTCCGCGCGGAGACAGAGACGGGTCGGGAGATCGCCTCCACGCCCTTCACCCTGGTCGGCGTGAGTCGCGTCTCCTGGCGCCTCAGGACGAACCGCCTGGAGCTGGGCTCGGCGCCGGAGGGCGCCGGCGCTACCGGCCTCCGCCTCCCCGCTCGCGGATCCTCTTCACGCCTACCGTGAGCAGGGGCAAGGCGAAAAGGACGATGAAGGCGTAGGCCAGCAGTCGATAGCCCTCGGCGACCAGGGCGATGATGCCCACCTTCGACAGCAGCATGGCGACAAGAAGGGCCGCCCCGCCCAGCATCCCCCGCTGGAGCCGGGAGAGCCCCCCGCCAGCGCCGCTCTCCTCCTCGGCGGAGGCCGTCCGAAGCGCCTCGTCCATCCGCTCGAGGACGGCGTGCACCAGCCCCACGCTTGTCTCGAGCAGCGTCCACGTGATCACCACCGCGAAGACCCCCACCAGGGCCTCGCCTCCGGCCGCCTCGAGCATCACCAGCCACGGCACGGGGGCCTCCAATACCTCAGACGAGGGGTGGAAGGCCAGCACGCAAAGGAAGGTGAGCACGAAGGGGAGCGTCATGAGCGCCCCGGACAGGACGCCGGCCCCCACCGTCTCCCGGCGCGTCTCCTGGCGGTGCAGGACGAAGAGGACCGTCGGAAAGACCACCAGGTTGTAGCCCACGTAGAGCAGCCCCGAGCCCGCCACCGTGGCCAGCGACGCCTCCCCCCCTCCCGCCGCCCCCACGCCCGCAGCCGCCGGGGCCTCCGGTGCCCCTCCCAGCACGACCACGGCGAAGACCGCGTACGCCAGGTACAGCGCGGCCGTCCCCAGCACCTTGAACCGTTCGATATATGCCGAGCCGAAGAAGCTCAGCAGGGCCACCGCCGCCACCACCGCCGCGCTCACCGGCGTCGGCGGCAGTCCCAGGACGTCGTTCGCGATGCTCGTGGCGGCCGAGATCATCACCGCCATGACCACCGTGGCCATCACCAGGAAGAGCACGTCGAAGAGGGGCCATCCCCGGCCGATCAGCCCCTCCATGAAGCTCTTGTAGTCGTAGGCGCACTGGACGCGGGCGAACTCGAAGGTGAGGATCGCCACTGCAGTGAAGCCCAAGAAGATGCAGGCCACTGCCACCCACCCACGCGGCCCGAACCGGGCCCCGTACTGCACGATCTCCCGGCCCGTGGCGTAGCCGCCGCCGATAAGCACCGACTGGAGCACGATGGCGGGCACCAGGAGGCGGCCGAAGAGGCCGCCCGCATCGAGCTTCACGGCAGGGGCCAGCGCCTACCGGAGAGAGGCGGACGCCCGACCGGACTCGGCGAGCTCCCGAAGCCCGTCGGGGCCGAGCCCGTCCAGCCCCAGGTCGCCGAGCTTCCGGCCCTCCTCCCAGAAATCCCGGCCGCAGGCTCCGGAGCCCAGGTCGACGATCGAGCGGATCAGGGGCGCCGCCACGGAGAACTCCCCGGCGAGCTCCGCGATGGGGACCAGGCCGTACGGGATGTCCTCGATGAAGTAGCGGTCCGAAATGCTCTTCGGCCCCACCACGTCGGCGATCACGCCCACCGTGTCGAAGGGCGCCCGGAAGGCGGCCCCCATGATCGTAGCCGTGCTCTGGAAATCCCGCTCCTGGTAGTCGATCATCTCCACCCTCATGGCCCGGGCGAGCTCGGCTACCTCCCCGTGGACCTCCCGAATGACCCGCGCCACGGCCTCGGTGATCCCCTCGCGGTAGAGATAGAAGTCGCGATCGTCCGTCTGTATGCCTCCGGTGTTCAGGAGGGAACCAGCCGGATGTACCACCGGATTCGGGTTGTTGAGGGCCGTCTCAAAGACGCTGTCGGCCGGGACCAGGCAGCCGAAGACCTCCTTTAGCGGCTCGAAGCTCCCTTCGACCTCCGCCCCCGGGGCTGACGCGATCCGCACCTCCGGAGCGCTCAGCAGGAGCTCCACCCGGCCGGGCTCGGCCAGCCGCGCCCCGTAGGGCAGTGTGTGCGTCTCGAAGACTGCCGGCTTGGCGCCCGTCGACTCCTCGCGCATCACCTCCAGCAGGCGGAGCGAGCCGAAGTTCCCCGACCACACCACCACCACGTGGTCGTCCCTCAGGTGCGGGACGAGCCTGGAGAAGAACGGATCGTGGGCGCTGGCGGGAACGACCAGGTTCACAATCTGGACATCACGTACGGCATTCTCGATATCCGTCGTAACCATGTGCAGGGACGCCGTACCCGTCCGACCGATCCCGGTGAGCTCGATCTTCTTCTCCGCGAAGACCCGAGCCATCGTCGCGGCATACTTGGGATTCTCGTACAGGTTCACCGCCTGGCCTGCCAGGCCGAGATCGGCCGCCATGCACTGCGCGCCGTTCCCCCCTCCGAGCACCGCGATGGGTCGATCTAGCATCTTCTGCCCCTTCCACTTCCCCCGACGTCGGGCCTCCGACGGGGAGCCACCCGTGGATTCGCGATCGCCGGAGCCTGGTTGTCGTGTCGTATCCAGAGTTGTATACTAACTTTAGTCTTTGGCACGGGGCATGTCCAGAATCATCACTGAGGATTCGGAAGATTCCGGGCGTGAAGCGGCATGCCCGGCGGATCGGATCGTGACTGCTTAAGTTTTGTACACAATTCTGAACCCAAAGGAGGAAGGTCCTCCCTCCCGATGAGGGAACCGCTGTCGATGCCGAAGCCAAAGAGCCGCACCACGTACGTGTACGAGCGGTTACGTGAGCTCATCGTCTTCGGACGCCTCCCTCCGGGGAGTCGTTTGATCGAGACCGACCTGGCCGACCGGCTCGACGTCAGCCGGACGCCAATCCGGGAGGCGCTGAGGCGGCTGGAGCAGGAGGGCTATATCTCCGACGAGTCCTCCAGCAATCGCTCCGGCGCCTACGTCGCCCCCCTCACGCGTGACGACGCGAATGAGCTCTTCCAGATCATCGGCGCCGTCGAGGGCCTGGCCGCCCACCTGGCCGCCAAGTTGGAGCCGGACCAGCGCTCCGAGCTCACTGATCGGATGAAAGAGATAAACGGCCGGCTCAAGCAGGAGGCCGACCGGTCCCAGCCCGACAAGGGCGAGATCTTCGAGCTGGACCGCGGCTTCCACCGGACGTACGTGGAAGCCGGAGGCGGCTCCCGTCTCCGGCGCCTCCACGCCTCCGTCAAGCCCCAAGCGGAGCGCTATACCCGTGTCTACATCAGCGCCCTCCTCGACGAGATCCAGACTTCCGTCCGGGAGCACCGGAAGATCACCGCCGCGGTGGAGGAGGGGCGGGCCAACCATGCGAAGGCGGCCGCCGAGACCAACTGGCGGAACGCCGCCGGCCGGCTCGGCCGGGTGATCGACAGCTTCGGCGAGCGGGGGAGTTGGTGACGTCGGGGGAGACGTCGGCGGCAGGAGGGACATCGGACCTGTGAGCCCCTGGCGTTCCACCACCCTTCTCGCCGCAGCCCTCCTCCCGGGTGCGGCTCTCCTCGTGGGCGCCTTCCCCGCACCGGCGCAGGAGGGCGCCGGCGCCTCCTCCCGGGCGGTCCTCACCGGCACGGTGGCGTCGGCGCTGGACGGGAATCCGGTCCCGGCCGCCTCGGTGATCCACGTGGAGTCGGGCCGCCGCACGGCCACCGACAGCAGCGGCTGGTTCCGGCTGGAGAACCTCCCGCCAGGTTCGGTGACCATACGGGTCGCCTCCATCGGTCTCGGGTCGAACCAGGTGACGGTCCCGCTCCGCGAGAACACAGTGACCGAGGCGGTGCTCCTGTTCAGCCCGGAAGTACTCAGGCTCGAGGAGCTCCAGGTCTCGGTCCGCCGCGAGCGGAATCCCCGCCTCCGGGCCTTCGAGAGGCGGCGGGCGCAGGGCATCGGGTACTTCCTCACCCCCCGTGAGATCCGGGAAGCCGACGCCCGGCTGCCCAGCGACCTCCTCCGGCGGGTGCCCGGGGTCGTGGTGGGCTCCCGGACCACGGGGGGCACCCGGATCCGCTTCGGCCGGGGCGACCTGGGCGGCGGGCTCGACTGCCCGCCGCTCGTCTACGTCGACGGCGTTCACAGGCCCGGGCTGAACTTCGACGAGCTGAACGTGGAGGACCTCCTCGCCGTGGAGGTCTACCAGGGGGCCTCGGAGATTCCCGCGCGATTCCGGCGCCACGCCAGCTACTGCGGCGTGCTGGTCGTGTGGACCGAGGACGGGGTCCGCCGCGGAGGAGATGGGCGGTAGGAGCCCCGCCCACGATCCGGGCGCCGTCGGTCAGCTCCCGTCCGCCCCACCGTCCTCGAAGCCCTCCGCATCCTCCACGTCCCCGGCGTCATCAGCGCCCTCCACCTCCACGTTCTCCGGCCGCGCCGGCCCCTCGAGCACCTTCCCCGGCTTCGCCCCCGTGAGCGAAGCGTCCCGCAGCACCGGCACTCCGTTTACCACGACGTGGACGATGCCCGCCGAGTACTGGTGGGGGTCCACGTAGGTCGCCTTGTCCCGGACCTCTTCGAAGTCGAGGACGGTGAGGTCGGCGTACATCCCTTCCCGGACGAGGCCCCGCTCGTCCTGCCCGATCCGCTCGGCGGACATGGAGCTCATCTTCCGGATCGCCTCCTCCAGGGAGAGCACGTCCATCTCGCGGACGTAGCGCGAGAGCACGCGGGGGAAGGCGCCGTAGCTGCGGGGGTGCGGGAATCCCCGACCGTAGGCCAGCGGGTCGCCGTCGGTGTCGAACATCGAGTGGGGGTGCTCCATGATCCGGATCACGTCGTCCTCGGACATGAAGTGGTAGATGGCGCTGAAGCCCCCCTCGAGCTGCAGCTCGATCACCAGGTCGATGGCCGCCTCCTCGCTGTTGGCGATCCCCCGGTCGGCGGCGAGGTCGGCGAGGGTCTGGCCGTCGTACTCCGGGTGCGAGGGGAGCCGGCGGAACTGCACGCGGCTCAGGTCGCCGCCCGTCCAGTCTCTCTTCATCCACTCGATCGTCGCCTCTTCGACCCGCTCCCTGCGCTCCGGATCGCTGACCCGCGCCCGGAACGAGTCGATCCCTCCCGCCAGCACCCACTGGGGAAAGAGCACGCTGGAGCCGGTGCTGCCGGCGGTGTACGGGTAGAGGTCGACCTTCACGTCGAGGCCCTCCCGGCGTGCGGAGTCCACCAGCGCGAGCGACTCCTCGGTCATCCCCCAGTTGCCGGGGCCCATGACCTTGAAGTGGTTGATCTGGACCGGGAGGCCGGCCTCGCTCCCGATCCGGATCGCCTCCCGGACCGCGGGCAGCAGCTCGCTGGCCTCGTCCCGCATGTGGGTGTAGTAGATCCCCCCGTAGCGGGCCGCGACCTCGGCGAGGGCGATCACCTCCTCGGTCTCGGCATAGTTGGCGGGCACATAGAGCAGTCCGGTGGAGAGGCCGAGGGCACCGTCCTCCATGGTCTCCCGGACGTACTCCTTCATCTCGGCCAGCTCCTCGTCGGTGGGCGCCCGGTCGTCCATCCCCATTACCTGCTCCCGCGTCCAGGAGTGGCCGGCGAAGAAGCCGACGTTCGGGGCCGTCTCCAGCGACTCGGTGTACTCGTCCAGGGGCCACGGCTGGTCGCCACTGTGGAGGGAGGGGAGCAGGGTGGTGATGCCCTGGCGGATGAAGTTCTCCGCCAGCGGCCGGCGATGGATCGTATTCTGGACGTGGTTGTGGTGGTCGATGAACCCCGGGGCCACGATCAGGCCGTCGGCGTCCAGGGTGTCCCGGGCCTGCCCGTCGAGGCCCTCGCCTCCGCGCGAGACCACCGCGATGCGCTCGCCCTCGATGGCCACGTCCCCGCGGAAGCGCTCCTCCCCGCTCCCGTCGACCACCGTCCCGCCCGCGACGACCAGGTCGTAGGCCACCTCCGCCGGACCCGAATCCTGCTGGCCGCCTCCACAGGCGACCGCCGCCGCCGCCGCGAGCACGAGCGCGCCTCGCGTCCACCGTCCGCTGGATGATTCGATCACGGGTCCCCCGCCTGTGTCGAGATGTCCGATCTGCTCCCGTCGTTCGCCGTTCCGTCGCTGTTCGCGCCCGGCTGCCGGTCGCGGCCCCGGGCGTCGCTCCCCTCCCCGGCCGCTGCTCCTCTTCCCGGGCCGCCGCTCACGGCCGGAGCGACCCCGCGCCATCGCTCCACTCGACCCGCGACTCGAAGGCCGCCGAGAGGCCCCGGAGCTCGGCCAGGATCTCCCCGCCCACCCGCTCGCCCGCCCGCCGCGGCACGCCGTCGCGGCCGATGGCCAGGGGGGCCAGCTCCACGCTCCACGACTCCGGTCCCGCCCGGTACAGCAGGACCACGCTGCGCCGGTCCGGAGGCACGTCCTCCGGCGCCCCCCCCTCCCCGGAGGGCTCGTCCCCGGAGGGCCCCCCGTCGGCCGGCGAGAGGAGGAAGTTCCCCAGGCCGTAGAGGATCGGGCACCCCCGGTAGACCTCCATTCCCCGGAGCACGTGGGCGCCGTGGCCCACCACCAGGTCCGCTCCGGCGTCCACGGCGGCGTGCGTGAGGCTCCGCTGGTGGATCGGGACGTCGGCCCGGAGGTGCCGGCCCCAGTGGAAGTGCACGGAGACCACCACCACGTCGGCCCGCTCCCGGCTCCGCTCGATCCCCCGCTCCAGGTGCGCCAGGTCCTCGCGGAAGGGGGCGAGGACGGCCCGCGGGGCCGGACCCTCCCGCGGGACCAGGTACGCCGGATCCGCCTCGGCCCGCATCCGCTCCACGGCGAGCCCATCGCCCTCGGTGAGCACCACGTCGTAGGCCAGGCAACCGGCGATCCCCGGCGTCTCCGGGCCCGCCCGGTCGGTCGCCGCGTACTCCTGGTAGAGGCTGTAGGCCGAATGGAAGGCCACCCTCGCCCCGCCGGCCTCCAGGTGGGCCGCCGAGAACGCCTCCCGCCGGCTCCGGCCCCCGCCGGCGTGGCGCACCCCCGCCCCGTCCAGGACGTCCATCGTCTGGAGCAGCGCCTCGCGGCCGAAGTTCCCGGTGTGGTTGTTGGCCAGCGACACGGCGTCGATTCCCATGAGGGGCAGCTCCCGGGCCCGGGCGGGCTCGCCGCGGATCGCCGAGCTGTAGTCGAAGCCGCCGAGCTCGGGCGAACCGACGGTGGAGAGCCCGTTCTCCAGGTTCGCGAAGGCCAGGTCGGCCCGGCCGAGGAGCTCCGAGGGATACTCGCCCCCGTACCGGCCGGCCTCCGCCGGCCCGCCCAGCAGGAAGAGGTCACCCACGAAGGCCAGGGAGACCTCGCCCGAGGGCCCCGCGCGGCGGCGCCCGGGCCGCGGCCCCTCGCGCCGCAGGCTCCCGGCGTCGCCCACCAGCGGCGCCAGGCCCAGCGCCGCGCTCCGTCCGATGAACTCGCGCCGGCTGGGGCTCACGGGCCCGTCGTCCCCCCCCGGTGCCGTCTTCCTCGCTACCGCCAGACGGGCTCGCCGTCCCGCTTGTAGACGATCCCGTCCTTGACCACGTCGGTGACGTAGCCCAGCACGTTGATGTCGAAGAGCGGGTTCCCGTCCACGACGATGATGTCCGCGCGCTTGCCCGGCTCGATGGTGCCCACGCTGTCGGAGACGCCCGCCACCTCGGCGGCCACCTTCGTGGACGCCGAGATGGCCTGCTTCGGCGTCATGCCCACGTCCACCAGCGCCGAGATCTCGCGCCACGCCGACTCGGTGTGGAAGTTGAGGGGCGAGCCGGTGTCGGTGCCCATGGCCATCACCGCGCCCGCGTCGACGAACTGCCGCGCCGCCTCCTTGCTCAGCCGGATCTGGCGGGGCGTGGAGGAGAAGTAGCTGAGGCGGTGGAAGTCGTTCTTGTCGTACGAGCTCATGACCTCCTCGTAGATCTCCGGCGGGAAGCTCTCCTTCAGCTCCGGATCGTAGAGCCGCTCGGGAAACTCGAGGGTCGCCGGGTAGACCCAGATCCGGTGGGAGATGGTCTGCACCACGGGGATCCCCCGCATGGCGATCTCGTCGACCAGCTCCTGCGGATAGGCCGGGACGCTTCCACCGGAGCCGGCGTGCTGGAGCACGTCGCAGCCCCCGCGGATCGCCCCCCACACCTCCTCGGTGGGATAGACGTGGCAGTGGATGTCCACGCCGGCCGGGTCGGCCACCGAGGCGATGGCGCGGAAGTCCTCCTCGGTGGTCCCCGACCAGGTCTTGATCACGTCCACGCCCATGTCCACCAGCCGCTGGGCGGCCTCGCGGGCCTCCTCCGGGCTCTCCACCAGGTTCTGGAACGACGGCAGCAGCACGCCCCAGGTGTTGCGGGCGATCCACGGACCGCTCACCAGCATGCGCGGGGCCGGGACCTCGTTGGCATTGGCCCGGTCGCGGAAGTCCAGGATGGACGGGGGTGCGGCCAGGTCCACCGCCGTGGTGACGCCCGCCGCCAGGAGCTGCTTCGCCGAGGTCCGGTAGACGAGTTCCTCGTGCTCGTCGAACCACGGGAACCAGTCGCCGTAGTAGCCGTGGCCGAGCATCATGAGGTGAGCATGGACGTCGATGAGGCCGGGCAGCATCGTCTTGCCGGCCGTGTTGATCACCTCCGCGTCCGCCGGGATGTCCACCTCGCTCTCCGGGCCGACGGCCACGATCTCGCCGTCCTCGATCACCACCGCGGCGTGGTGGATCGGGGGCGCCTCATAGCCATCCAGGAGCATCCCGCCGACCAGGGCGATGGTCCCCTGCCGGGCCTCCGGCCCCTCCTGCTGGGCCATGAGCTCCGGAGCCAGCAGGAGCTGGCAGAGCATGAGCGTGCAGACGATTCCGATCTTCCGCGCGTTCTCCATCGCCGTACCCCTCGTCAGGATGCTCGTCCGTTGCGAATCCGCCGGTCCACGTCGTCCACGTCCGCCCCGCCGCCTCCCGTCGCGCTCCCCCGGAGGCTCAGAGGTCCGGGTTGTTGTCCCGCTCGATCGCCGGCATCGGCATGCACGTCTGGGTCCCCATGGACAGCCCCTGGGGAGAGCTGGTCGGGAAGAGGTTCAGTCCGTACTTGTCAATGTAGCGGCGGAGGTCCCCCAGGTGCACGCCCTCGAGGAAGAGGGTCCGGAACCGCTCCTCGATCAGCTTGTCCCGGATCTCGTTCGCCTCCTCGCCGGGCGGGGTCCACGTCTGACTGATGCCGTGGCGCGCCCGGACCTGGTTGATGATGTCCACGGCGGTCCCTCCCCCCTCGACCTCGGCGATGATGTACTGCGCCTCGTCCCCGCTCGCCATCCGCAGCGGCGACGCCGGGGTCGGGACCTTGAGGGGCACCCACAGCTCCTGGCTCGCGTCGAAGCCCTCGAAGGGGCCGTCCACCGCCGTCCGGGGATCGGGGACGTCGGTGTCGTCGATGGTGAGCCCCCGAAAGCGCGGCGCCACGCTCCAGTCCGAGACCGTGTAGGTGTGCACGTAGACCCGGTTCCGCTGGGGGAAGGTGGCCGTCGAGTACGGGACCATGTACTCGAAGCCCGGATCGACCTGGCGGGCGTCCGCCGCGGCGCCCTCCTCATCCCCGAGGATCAGCCGGACGCGGGCGCGGCCCACCAGGGCGGCCTTCCGGACGTCCGCCGGGACCTTCGCGGCCTCGATGGCCTCGGTCAGGTGATCGGCGGCCTCCTGGTAGGCCTCCTCGGTGGTCAGCTCCGGCCCGTCGCCGAGGAACGCCAGGGTGCAGTAGATGTCGGCCAGCCAGAGCTTCCCGAAGCCCTCGTACATGGAGAGGATCGCGTACTCGCGGGTGTCGGGGCTCCCGTCCGGGAGCTCCTCGAACTCGCCGTTCACGATCCGCTCCCTCCCCAGGTCCGAGACCGCCACCAGCCGCTGCAGCGGGATGTAGAACCCGCCGCCGAGGTGCCGGCCCCTGCTGTCCCCCGTGGCCCCCGACTGGTCACTGGGCGTGACCTGCCGGGCGTCCACCGCCCGGTGCTGGGGCCCCGGCGCGGCGCTCACGAACTCGTCACCGAAGAGGCCGGCGTAGGAGATCTTCTCGTCGAAGGCATGGCGGAGCGCGGCCTCGGCGCCGACCATCGTCTCCTGGAGCGTGAGGGGCCCCGAGCCCGAGACCACCTCGGGATCGGTCTCCACCTCGAGCAGCGTGTCGCAGCCGGTGAGAGGGAGCACGCCGAGCGATGCGCCGAGTAGACCGACCGCCGTCATGCGGAGAGCTCTGTGAGAACCTGCCATGGTGCGCCGCTCCCAGATTGTCAGTGCGCGAGGCCGCTCAGAATCAGAAGACCACCGAGATCTTTCCGAAGAACGTCCGGGCCGGCCCGATCGTCCCGTACATGCCCGTGTTGCTGAAGGCGTCGGTCCCTCCGGAGATGTTGGCCTCGGGATCGACGCCGAAGTAGTCCGTCCAGGTCGCCAGATTCCGCCCCCCCACGGTGACGGTGGCCGACTGCAGTCCGCCCACCACCGACGACAGGACCGACTCCGGCAGCCGGTACCGGATCGTGAGCTCCCTCCACTTGATGAAGTCGCCGTCGGTGACGAAGATCTGCGGGGCGTCGGCCACGTCCTCCTCCAGCGCCGCCTGCTCCGCCGGCGTCAGCATCGCCTCGCGGAACGCGCACAGCTTCCCGCCCGAGACGTCGGGGATGAAGCAGTTCCGGCTGCCGCCGGTGTCGTTCATCCGCCGGTGTCCGGCCCGGCGGTTGAAGAGCGCGCTCACGTTCAGCCGGTCGAACAGGCGCAGGGTCGTGCTCACGGTCTGGCGGTTCGTGGGGTTGGGGCGGCCCTGGTACCGGAAGTTCGAATTCGACCGGAAATCCAGGTTCCCCGGCGCCAGCTCGACGCTGCCCGGGACGATGTCGTGGTTCTCGTCCCGCTGGGCGTCCACGTAGATCGGACCGTAGTAGGAGCCCGGAGCGTAGCCCTCGTGGAACATGCCGGCCATCTGGAAGAAGCCCCGGATGGGGGCGAGATCGCCCATGTCCGTGATGACGGGATCCTCCGTCTGGAACTGGAAGCTCACGTCCCAGTCGACGTCGTCGCCGTCGATCACGCGGCCGCTGACGACCCCCTCCACCCCTTCGTTCTCCGTGGCCGCGATGTTCACGAACTGGGGCCCGGAGAAGCCGGTGCCGGGCGAGACCCGCCGGTCCAGGATCGCGTCCGTGACGGTCTGGTTGAAGTAGGAAAAGCGGACCGACACCCGGTCCTCCCAGAGGGAGGCGTCGAATCCCGCCTCGAACTCCTCGTTCCGCTCGGGCTTCAGGTTCGGATTGCCGGGATCCTCCGGCTTGAGGCCCGAGACCTGCTCCCCGCCCTTCTCGATGCGGACGGGCACGAAGGTCCGGAGCGCGTCGAAGGGTCCCGGCGCCTGGGCGGCCTTCCCCCAGGAGAACCGCAGCCGGAAGTTGCTGACGAAGTCGACGTCCCAGAAGGGCATCTCGCTGAGCACCGCCGAGGCGTTGACGCTCGGCGAGACGATGGCCCCCTGGTTCTCGCCGAACCCGCTGTTGTCGTCCACCCGGACGGCCGCCGTGCCGAACAGGTAGTCCCTGTAGCGGAGCTGCTGCTGAAGGTAGGCGCCGACCTCGTTGATCTCGGCCACCTCGGTGGAGGTGTTGAAGGTGAGCGACGCGCTGCAGGCGGTCGCCGTCGGTCCGGCGAAGCCGCCCCGTCCCTGGCAGGCCAGCATCTCGCGGTGGCGGCCGAAGTACTGCGCGCCGACCGTCGTGGAGGAGGAGAGGTCGTCGGTCAGCCCGGCGTTCGCGGTGCCGGCGTAGTCGACGGTGACGATCCGCTCGGAGTTCCGGAAGTCGTCGATCTCACCCCGGGAGCGGTCGTCGAAGGGGCGGTCGGGATCCAGCGGCACGAGGTTGTAGTCGTGGGAGTCGATGAGATCGATCCCCATGCTGAAGCGGTTGGACCACCAGCCGGTGGGCCGGACGTTGAGCTCGATGCTCCCCATGAAGCGACGGGCCTCGGACTTGTTGACTACGTCGAGGATCTTGGGGAAGGTGGCCAGGAGATTGCCCTGGCGGCCGGCGCACGACGACTCCGGACTGCCGAAGACGAAGGTGGCCAGACAGTCCCCGCGGCTGCCGTCCTCGCGGGTCCCGTACCCGAACTGGGGGAGGCCGAGGATCGCATTGGCGACCGGGTTCGTCGCGCTCCGGCCGGAGCCCGAGGTCCTCACGTTCTTCTCCACGTAGTTCGAGTTGATCGAGAGGTCGACGTCCGGGCTCGGATGGGCCGAGAAGTTCCCCCGGACGGAGATGTTCTGGCTGTTGTTGCTCGGGATGGGGCCCTCGGCCTCGCTGTAGTTTCCAGAGCCGTAGTAGTTGAGCAGGTCGGTGCCCCCGCGGAGGCTGACGTTCCCCTCGAAGTTCAGGCCGGTCCGGAACAGATCGTTCTGCTCGATGGGATGGTGGCGCGCGAACACGTCGCCGGTGGCCGGGTTCTGGATCGGATCGAACTGCTGGATGTCGGGATCCCCGGGATCGGTGATCCCGGTGAACCGGGTGAGGTTGAAGTAGTTGGGACTGAAGTCCGACGTGTTGTGGGTGGAGCTGACCTCGGCCGAGGTCCGGAAGCGTGTGTCCCCTTCCGACCCGTGCTTGGTGCGGATCAGCACCACGCCGGACGCCGCCTCCGACCCGTACGCCGCGGCGGCGGTCGGCCCCTTGAGGACCTGCACGCTCTCGATGTCCTCCGGGTTGAGGTCATCGAGCCGGGAGATGGTCTGCCCGTCGCCCTGGTCGATGGCCCGTGGCCCGGCGCCGGTCTCGTTGCTCACCCGGACCCCGTCGACGTAGACGAGGGGATTGTTGTCCTGGGTCAGGCTGGTCGCGCCGCGGACCCGGATCTTCGAGGCGGTCCCCACTCCCCCGGAGGTCGCCTCGATGCTCACCCCGGTCGCCCGGGAGCTGAGGAGGTCCGAGAAGCTCGTGATGGCCGCGTCGTCGATCTGCTCGGCGGCGTTCAGGCGCTCGATGTCGGTGCCGAACTCCATGCGGCGGGTCTCGGACGCCGAGAGGGAGACCACGACCTCCTCCATGTCCACGGCCGCCGCCTCAAGCGCGAAGTCCACGGTCACCGTCTGGCCGGCGGTCACGGTGACCGGCTTCTCCGCGTCGCTGTAGCCGACGGCGTGGACGGCAATCGTGTAGTCGCCGGGAGGAGCGGTGAGGGTGTACTGACCGTTCCCGTCGGTGAAGGCGCCGAACTCCGTCCCCTGAAGGATGACGGTCGCTCCATTGATCGGTCCTCCCGCCTCGCTCTGGACCGTCCCCACGACCCGCCCGTCCTGCCCCTGGCCCGGGAGGGCGGCCGGCGTGAGCAGGAGGCCGAGCGACAGGGCGACCAGGGCGGCCGCGGCCGGGACGCCCGTCCTGACGCCGGGATGCTGGGACCGGTCGGAGGCCCCGTCGCGCAGGCGTCCAGCGCCGCCTTCGGAGGAACGGAAGGCCGGGGCAAACGGCGAGTCAGCCGGGTAACGCATATGGCGATACTCCCGTCTCGTGGACAGTATCGTATGCAGTATGCCAAACTGTATACATCCTTTCGGGGGGTGTCAAGCTCCGGTTGGCCAGTCGGGGCGGATCCTACCGGAGGGCGTGCTGGGCGGGCGGCGTTCTGAACGCGCGCGAGACTCGCGTCTCTGGAGGACGAGCCGCCTGGACTTTCCCGGAGGGAAGGCGCTACCGGTCGGGTTAGAAGGCCAGAAAACGGCGGAAACGAGCGGCGGGTTGTGCAAGGCGGCGCCAGCTCCCAGCGCCGAGGATCAGCCCGTCACTGGGATCGCGGGCTCATCTCTGAAAGTGTCGGACATGTCAAGTCAACAGATACTTAGGCCATCCACAGGATGCTGTTGGCGTGCCGTCAGATAAAAGCATATACAAGGGCAGAAACTGTCACGACAGTGACGACTAGAAGGTCGAGCCAAGCGAAAAGCTGAGTTCTCTTGTTGCGCTCTTCCTTTACGAGGGTTCTTCTTGCCCTGACGCCAACGGCAAAGAGCAACCCTGTGAGAAGCCCGATCGGATACATCCATTGGGCTTCGCCAGGGTAGGTGTCCTTCAAATAGGCCACAGGGGCCCCACCCAACGCTACTCCTAGGATGGTCAGAATCGCTCGAAGGTTTCCTTTGCTATTGTTGAGCCCAAGTCCAAGCAGTCCACCGACGACGACTCCTACAACCGTGACGCTGAACTCCGGGGAGGTTACTTCCTGAGGGATTAGCGACAACATCTCTTCATGTCATCCTGGGGACCTCTCGACGCCTGAACATCTATCCAGTTAGGCATGTTCATGCTGGCGCGCCAATCTACGTGACGGTCCGCAAGATCGCACGGCGTTGCTGTGAACACCTTTGGAGGAATTTGACCTCCAGGAGCTGAAGGACGCCATCTCTGGTAGCCGTATACACAATTGCTACCACAGCAAGCAACGCATTCCTGATCCTGATGTTCTGTTCGAGAAAGATCAAAAAGTGCGACGGTTCATCTGGTGGAAACGGAATGAGGAGCCGATTCCGGAATCGATCCGGAAGAAGGTGCTGAATCGTGAAAAGAGTGTGGAGTTTGGAGAGTTCGGGGCGCAAGTCGATTCGGCGGCTCCGATGGTCGGACATTGACCTCTCCTCACAGACCGTCCGCTGGCGCCGCGAGGAGGACAAGGCCGGTCACGAACACGTGACTCCGCTCACTGAGGCGGCCATGAGTGTCTTGCGCGGTGCTCAGGAAGAGCGCGTCGCCATCAGGGAGGCCCGGGTGCTGCCTTTTCTCCGACGGACGACCAGAAGCCCGTCTCTCGTCACCTCCTACGTGACTGGTGGTACCGGGCAGAGAAGTCAGCCGACCTCGATCACATCGACGGCCTCGGATGGCATGGGCTGCGTCGCAAGTTTGCCGACGAGCTTAGGGAGGCCCCTCTGACGGACATTGCCGACCTGGGCGGCTGGCAGACAGAGCAGACCATTCTCAGGTGCTACCAAGGTACCGACTTGGAGAGTATGCGACGGGCGCAGGAGCGCCGCCAAACCCTCCGAGAGGAGCCCGCACCCGGCGCTTAACCGACACCTTCAACCGACACCCGCATTTTGGCGGGGTGAGCAAAAAGGCCGTCTGGCCGGACGGGACAAGGGTTCTGAGAATGGGCCCGGCTGGAGTTGAACCAGCGGCCTCACGCTTATCAGGCGTGCGCTCTAACCAGGCTGAGCTACGGGCCCTCGAGGTAGTCTTCGCGCTGTGCTCGCCACGCCGCTCCCGCGCACGGATGGGGCCGGCACCGCGAGCCCTGCTATGTAAGCGCCCTGCGCCGGTCGGATCAAGCGCCGCCGGTGCCGGGGCCGTCGTGGCCGCGGGGTCCGGCCGGGCGGGCCCTGCTGGTACCGGGCAGGAGGCGGGCGGTTCCTCCGCCGGTCACACCGCCTGCAGGGCCTGCTCCAGGTCGGCCGTCAGGTCACCCGGGTCCTCCACGCCGATGGAGAGGCGCACCATGGCCGGGGTGATGCCCATGCGGCGCTGGTCGGCGGGCTCGATGTCGGCGTGGGTCATGGTGCCGGGGTGCTCGGCCAGCGACTCCGTGCCGCCCAGGCTCACCGCCAGCTTCATGAGCTCCAGGGCGTTCAGGAAGCGGAACGCCTCGGCCTCGCCGCCCTCCACCTCGAAGGAGATCATGGCTCCGGGCCCGTCGCACTGCCGCTCGTAGATCTCCCGCTGCGGATCGTCCCCCTCCAGGTGGCCCAGGAAGTAGACCCGGGCCACCATCGGGTGGTCGGCCAGGAAGTCGGCCACCCGGCGGGCGTTATCCGCCTGGCGGGTCATCCGGAGCTTCAGGGTCTCCAGGCTCCGCATGAGGAGCCACCCCGACCAGGGCCCGGCCATGGTGCCCAGGAAGGTCCGGGTCCCCTTGACCCGCTCCAGGAGCTCCTCGCTCCCCAGGCACGCCCCGGCGATGACGTCGCTGTGGCCTCCCACGTACTTGGTGAGGGAGTAGATCACCAGATCGGCGCCGTGGTCCAGGGGATGCTGCCACAGGGGCCCGAGGAACGTGTTGTCCACGGCCACCTTCACCCGCTCCTCCGGCTCGCGTCCCGCGGAGTGGCGGTCCGCCACCCGGGCGCACTCCTCCATGTCGGCCAGCCGCAGGGTGGGGTTGGCCGGCGTCTCCACGAAGATCATGGCCAGGCGTCCCTTCTCCTCGGCCCGCCGGGCCGCCTCGGCCACGTCGGGCTGCTCCCGGCCGGCCCCGAAGGGCTCGGTCTCCACCCCGAACTCCGAGAGGACGTTCTTGAGGAGGTAGTCCGTGCCCCCGTAGAGGGGCTCGCTGTGGACCAGGACGTCGCCGGGCCGGAGGAAGGTGAGGAGCGTGGTGGCGATGGCCGCCATTCCGCTCTGGAAGACGGCGCCCTCCTCGGCGTCGTCCCACAGGATCAGCCGGTCCTCCAGGATCTCCAGGTCCGGGTTGTTGAGGCGGCTGTAGATCAGACCCAGGTTCTCCGCCGGCGCCGGCTCCCGGAGGCCGTAGGCCACCTCGAAGAACGCCTTCCCCTCCTCCGCCGACTCGAACACGAAAGTGGAGGTCTGGAAGATGGGCGATTTGAGCGCCCCCTCCGACCAGTCCGGCCGGTAGCCGTAGCCCATCATCAGGCTCTCCGGCCGGAGCTCCCGGTCGCCGATCCGGGTCCGGAACATCCCCTCCCCGCGCTCGTCAGCCACCGGCCGACCCCGCCGTCTCCAGCTCCTTCCGGTCCCGCTTCCGGCCGTGGGAGGTGAGGGAGCGCTTCCGGAGGCGGACGTCGGCCGGGGTGACCTCCAGGAGCTCGTCGTCCTCGATGAACTCCAGGCCGAACTCCAGGTCCACTTCCCGGGGCGGCTCCAGGTCGATCTTCTCGTCGGCGCCGGCGGCCCGGACGTTGGTGAGCTTCTTCCCCTTGGTGACGTTGATCTCCAGGTCGTTCTCCCGGGCGTGCTCCCCCACGATCATGCCGTCGTAGACCTCGTCGCCCGGCCCCACGAACATCTCGCCCCGGTCCTGCAGGTTGAAGAGACTGTAGCCGGTGGCCGTGCCCCGGGTCATGGAGACCAGGGCGCCGGTGCGCCGGGTCTCGATCTCGCCGGCCCACGGCCGGTACTCGAGGAACTGCCGGTGCAGGGTCCCCTCGCCCCGGGTCTCCCGGAGGAACTCCGAGCGGTAGCCGGTGAGGCCCCGGGTGGGGGCGGCGAACCGGAGCCGGACCAGGTCGCCGTCGCCCTGCTCCATCTCCAGCATCTCGCCCCGGCGCTCGCCCAGGCCCTGGATCACCACGCCCATGAAGTCGTCGGGCACGTCCACCACCACCTCCTCGAAGGGCTCGCAGACCGTGCCGTCCTCATCCTCCCGGGTCAGGACCTCGGGTCGGGAGACGCAGAACTCGTAGCCCTCCCGGCGCATGGACTCCATGACCACCGCCAGGTGGAGCTCCCCCCGGCCCGCCACCCGGAACCGGTCCGGCGCGTCGGTGGGCTCCACCTTCAGGGCCACGTTGGCCAGCGTCTCCCGGTGGAGGCGCTCCTCGATCTGGCGCGAGGTGAGGTACTTGCCGGAGCGCCCGGAGAAGGGCGAGTCGTTGGGACGCATCTCCACGGCGATGGTGGGGGGCTCCACGGCGATCCCCTCCAGCTGCTCCGGGTCGTCGGGGTCGCAGAGCGTGGCCCCGATCTCGGCGCCCTCCACCCCGGCCAGGGCCACGATGTCCCCGGCCCGCGCCTCCGGGATCTCGGCCCGGTCGGCGCCGGCGTAGGCGTACATCTTCGGCACCTTCACCACCTCGCCGGGCTCCTCCTCGTCGAGCCGCCAGACCGCCACCCGGTCTCCCTCGGCCACGCGTCCCTCCTCGATCCGGCCGATGGCCAGCCGCCCGAGGTAGGGCGAGTAGTCCAGGGTGGAGATGAGGAAGCGGAAGGAGCCCTCCGGGTCGCCCCCCGGGCCCGGGACCCGGTCCACGATGGTCCGGAACAGCGGGGCCAGGTCGCCCTCCCGGAGATCCGGATCGCCGCTGGCCCACCCCTCGGTGGCCGAGGCGTACAGGAACGGGGCGTCCAGCTGGTGCTCGTCGGCGTTCAGCTCCATGAGGAGCTCCAGGACCTCGTCGTGGACCCGCTCGGGGTCGGCGTCGTCCCGGTCCACCTTGTTGATGACCACCACGGGCTGGAGGCCCAGGGCCAGCGCCTTCCGGGTCACGAACCGGGTCTGGGGCATGGGCCCCTCGAAGGCGTCCACCAGCAGGAGCACGCCGTCCACCATCCGGAGGATCCGCTCCACCTCGCCCCCGAAGTCGGCGTGGCCGGGCGTGTCCACCAGGTTGATCTTGACGGCGTCCTCCGCCTCGGCCCGGGGGTCGCGCCAGCGGACGCTGGCGTTCTTGGAGAAGATGGTGATCCCCCGCTCCCGCTCCTGGGGGTTGGAGTCCATGACCCGCTCCGGCACGTCCTGGCCGTGACGGAAGACGCCGGTGGCGGACAGGATGCGATCCACCAGCGTGGTCTTCCCATGGTCCACGTGGGCGATGATGGCGATGTTTCGAATATGGTCCACGGCGGGACGGCTCTCGGCAGGGTTCGTCGTGTCAGGTGAAGAGCGGGCTCGGTCGGGCGTGCCGGCCCGGCTGGACCGGCGGCGAGACGTACCCCGTCCCGTCCCGTCGGGTTCTCGGCGCCACGGGTCCGCCGGCCGAACCATCCGGCGATCCGTTGCGGTGGCGGGGCCGAGGACCGATCCTTCCCCTGAAGCTGCCTTTCCGGGCACCGGCTCCGCGCACACGCGGGTCGCATTACCCAGCAACCGCCATCCGCCATAGAGTCGAACGGAGGTCCGCCGCCATGATCCTGTCCCGCCCCCTTACTCCCCTCCGCTCCGTCCTGCTCCTGTTCCTCCCCCTCGCCCTCGCCGGATGCTGGGAGGTGCACCAGCGGGTCTCGGTGAACCCGGACGGAAGCGCCCGGGTCGAGGTGTCCCGGGAGATCTCCCTGGACGTGGTGCAGCAGATGGGGATGGGAGAGGACGCCGACCTGGACGACGCCGCCCGGCAGCAGGCGGCGAAGATGGTCCGGAACGCCCAGGGGGTGGAGGCGTGGTCCGACATGGACTGGTCCGTCGAGGACGGGGTCATCCGGGTCACGGGCACGGCCTACGTGCCGGACCTGGACGCCTTCGCCCTGAGCGATCCCTCCGGCGACGACGGCTCGGCCCTCAGTACCCTCGACTTCCGGCGGACCGACGCCGGCAGCGTCATCGAGATGACTCTCGGCGACGACACGGAGGACGAGGATCCCCTCCCCTCCCTCACCCGGGAAGCGGCCCTGGAGATGGCGACCGAGATCAAGAAGGAGAGCCGCCAGATGCGGACCATGGCCGCCGGGATGTTCATCGACATGCGGGAGTCCGTCACCCTGGAGCTCCCGTCCGAGCCCACCGAGGTGGAGGGATTCGCCGTGGGCGACGACGGGGCCTACACCGCCCGCTTCGAGGGCGAGAAGCTCCTGGCGGCCATCGGAGAAGTCGTCGCCATGGAGACCGAGGACCTCGCCACCTACCTGCAGGAGGCCGCCTCCCGCGGCGAGAGCCGGGAGGAGGCCATGGGGCAGCTCATGCTGGACGGGATGGAGGGGATCCCCGCCCGCGTGGTGATCCCGGCCTCCGGCGAGCCCCGGTTCGACTACGGCGCCGAGGCCGAGGCCGCCGCCGAGACCTATCCGGAGCTGAAGGAGCGCCTCGGGATCACCGGCGAGGAGGACGAGGGAGGAGGAGCCGAGCCGTCGGTGACGGAGGCGGCGCCGGGGATCGAGCGGGCCGACGAGGCGGGAGGCGAAGCGGAGGCCCGAGCTGGAGCCGGGGCCGGAGCCGAAGCCGCCGCCGAGGCCGACGCCGGGGCTGAGACCAGAGCCGAAGCCGAAGTCGCGGCCGCCCCCGAGAGTGCCTCGGGCCCGGGAGAGGTCGTCCGCCTGGAGGTGGGGCGATCCGGCGCCCTCTCCTCGCTGGAGTCGGGCACCACCTTCGTGCTCACCCTGCCGGCCCTGGCCGGCGCGGACCACCTGGGGCTGGCCACGGCCGAGCCCGACGGGCTCACCATCACCGACGACGAGGGTCGGGACCTCCTGGCCGCCAGCCGGCAGGCCTACAGGAGCTGGGAGGAGGCCAACCCCAACACCATGACCTCCCGGACGGCCCTCTCCTGGAGCCTGGGATCTACCCGGGGCGACCCCCAGGTGCCGACCCTGGAGATCGAGCTCTGGGCCATCCCCTCGGCCGGCGCCCGTACGCTGCACATACGCGGCGAGGTCCCGATCCTCCGCCAGCCCACCACCACCGAGACGGCCACCGTCCCGCCGGGGGAGATCGCTGACGGCGGGGAGCTCCTCCTGGGGGACCACCGCGTGAGGCTCTCCCGGTACGCCTCCATGTCCAGGGGGGACGAGACCTCCGTCATCTACGACGTGGAGGGGGACGTGATCGTCACTGCCGTGCGGCGCGGGGGCGAGCTGCTCTGGGACCTCGGCGGCGGGGCCGACACCAGGGTCACCGTGCCCGAGGAGCTCCCGGGCACAGAGCCCGTGGAGCTCACCTACGGCGAGCCGTCGGTACGGCGGGTTCCGGTGGACCTCCGGTTCGGTCTGGGGCTCGACCGCCTGGACGACGGAGGCGATAGCCAGCCCTGACCGTGTGACGCCGGTCGCCTCACGCGACCCACGACGCCTGAGGCCCGAGCTCTCCGCCTCCGAGCTGACCGCCGGGGGCGGCCTCACGAAGTAGACGGACCAGATCGTCCAGCGCATACACGGGGTGGACACCCTGACCGCCACCGCAACCTTCCAGGCGCTGGTTTACCACCTCTGAAAGCTCCTGCAGGACGGCCTCAGTGCCTCGTCGTGGTATCGACGCGACAGGAGCGGCGGGTGGGTTGTCGCTTCCGCACAGCAATTCACCGTCATCGTAGTACGTCCACACACCGACATTCCCCGACGTACCGGGGTTATCGTCGGTTCCTCTCGTTAGGTTGTCTTCTTGCACCCGATGGATGGCCGACCGTTTTCTGAACGGAGGCTGGACATGTTTCACCTGAAACTCCTCGGCTCACCGTCGCTTCGACGCGAAGGCTACGGAGGTCCTGTAGTCGTCGGGGGCTGTACAGGTGTGGCGGTACTGGCCTACCTGGCCATGTCCCGGAACCGGCCCTCCCGCCGCAGCCGCCTCGCCAGGCTCCTGTGGCCCGACCGCTCCGAGAGCCATGGCCGGTGCCGCCTCCGTCAGGCTCTCTACTACCTCCACAGCGAAGCCGGTGCCCGGTTCGTGGAGCCGAGCGAGGACCCTCTCGTTCTCTCGGACGCCCGTCTGACCGTGGACCTTTGGGAGTTCGACCGCGCCGTGGACGCCGAACGCTACCAGGAAGCGGTACGCCTCTACGACGGCCCATTCCTCGACACGTTCCATCGGCCCGTGAGCCAGGAATTCCGGAGCTGGAGACAGGCGGAGAACGCCCGCGTTCGCTGGTCGCTCAAGCGAGCCTACCAGGAGCTCATCCGCTCCCTCCTCGAGGAAGGGGCCGTCGACGACGCGATCCGGTACGGCCACGAGTGGGTCGAGCTGAACCCCCTGGACGCCGACTCCGAGTCTGCCCTGATCCGGGCTCTGCTGCAGGCCGGCGACTGGACGGCCGCTTCCGGAGCCTACGAACGGTACCGTGCGCTACTGAGGAACGAGCTCGGGGAAACGCCGGAGGAGGAGCTTCGCCACGAAATCGAGAAGGCCCGGAGCCACGCGAGCTGACGATCCGTACCTATCGCCCTCATACGGAACGCATCAGGCCTGATGGGACGCTTCAACCGTCCGTCCCGATGATCGACGTGGGGAATCGCTCGACGGTAGATCGGAGCGTGAGGCCGAATTTGGCCGTGCTGACACGATCGGGAGTCTGTTTATACGGCTCTTATACGGCTCTCTGTTATCTCGGGTACCGATCGACGAGTAGCCGTCTCCGACAGGTGGCCGCTCGGCCAGCGGGACCGGGAGAGCGTCAACAGGACCGAGAAGAGCCCCCAGGTCCGTCCTGCCCACGGACATCGGGAGGAAGTGCTGAATTCGATTCAAGGAGAACGAATCAAACCGTGCTCCCCGCACCCGGATTTCCAGTTCCGTGGATCGGTGGACTGACCCTCATTCTCTGCACCACGTTCCACCTGGGGTCAGGCCATCCGGCAGGTGCGTTCCCCGCTCCTCAGGAGGATTCTCTCGCCTCTCAGGAAGACACCGTCCTCCGTCCTGACCCGGACACGATCCCGGAGGACATCCCCGGCTATTCCACCGTCGACGCCTACCTCCAGTCGCTCCACCTGGTGGAGCTCCCCGAGGACGACGGAGACGGTCCGGGCCTCGAGCTGGACCTGGTGATCAACGAGACCCGGACCCCGACGGGTCAGGACTTCTTCGACGAGTTCTACGCTGCGTGGGAAGCCCCCGACGAGGTACCCACCTACACCCTCCGGATCCAGGAAGAGCCGGTTCAAGGACTCTACACGAGGGTGGTCCTGACGCTGGACGGGGAGCAGCTGTTCCAGCTCCCACTCCAGCCCCGCCACGAGTACATCCGGAGCGTGGCTCGTCAGGCAGCCAGCTACGTGCGAGACCAGCTCCTCCAGGCCCGCTCGGGGGCGGCGTCCGGGGACGCCGTGAGGGGCGGCGGAAGATGAGACGGTCGACGTCCAGGAGGCGGACATGTTCGGGACTCGCGTTGCACGAGCCACGGCAGACACAGGAGGAGTCATGAAGAAAGAACTCGGATCTCTGGTGACGGGAACGCTGCTGGCGGGAATCCTCCTGCTGGGCGGCGCCGGAGAGGCAGCGGCCCAGGACCTGGTCTACCAGCCGCAGGTGCCCGGCTTCGGGGGGAGCGCGGCGGTCATGCAGGTGAACCTGCAGCTGGCCCAGGCCCAGAAGCCGCAGTCCAGCTCGAGCTTCCGTCGGGATCCGCTCCAGGACTTCGAGGCCCAGGTCCAGCGCTCGATCCTGAGCCAGCTCGCCCGGGAGATCGTGGGCGACCGGTTCGGCGGTCAGGGGACCGGGATCAACCTCCAGGAGGAGGGCCACTTCGACCTGGGCAACTTCACGGTGGACATCCTTCCCGGGCCCGAAGGGGTGGACATCCGGGTGGCCAACCTGGTGACGGGCAATTCGACGGTCGTCACGGTCCCCAACTTCTGATGGGCGGGCGCGAGCAGCCGGCGAGCGGGAGCGCACGCCGATGACGGGAGCGACGGCGGTGAACCGGACCGTTCTGGGCCTCCTGCTGGCGGCACTGGCGGGCGGGTGCGCGAGCTACGGGCAGCCGTTCGAGACCGAGCCGCCGCGTCCGAACCAACCGACCCAGGTGACCGAGGACCTGAAGAACCTGCCCGAGCCCCAGCAGCAGGTGGTGGCGGCCGTCTACCGGTTCCGGGACCAGACGGGCCAGCACAAGCCCAGCCAGGGGGGCGGGACGTCCTTCTCCACCGCGGTCACCCAGGGGGCCACCTCGATCCTGATCGGGGCCCTGGAGGACTCGGGCTGGTTCGTGCCGATCGAGCGGGCGGGGCTGTCGAACCTGATGAACGAGCGCCAGATCATCCAGCAGATCCGGCAGCAGTACGCCCCGAAGGAGGAGGGCCAGCAGCAGGGCCGGGACCTGGGCCAGCTGCGGCCGCTCCTGTACGCCGGGGTGCTGCTGGAGGGCGGCATCATCGGCTACAACACGAACACCGTGACCTCAGGCGTGGCGGCCCGCTACTTCGGGGCGGGCGGCTCCGGGGAGTACCGCCAGGACCAGGTGACCGTCTACCTGCGGGCGGTCTCCACCCAGACGGGCCGGGTCCTCAAGACGGTCCACGCCACCAAGACCGTGCTCTCCCAGAAGGTGGACGCCGGGATCTTCCGGTTCGTCGAGCCCGACCGCCTGCTGCAGGCCGAGACGGGCTACAGCTACAACGAGCCCACCACCATCGCGGTCCGGGAGGCCATCGAAGAGTCGGTCCGGGCGATGGTGGTGGAGGGCGTGGAGGGCGGCCTCTGGTCGCTGGCCGACTCGACCGAGATCGACCACCCGTCCTTCGCGGAGTACCGTCGGGAAAAAGCGCAGGCAGCCGACACCAACGCCTTCGACCTGCCGGTGGGACAGGAGCGGTCCGGCAAGGTGCTCGGCCTGCACCTCGGCGGCCAGCGCTACCAGGGCAACTTCCGGGACCCGCTGGCGCGGACCGGCGGCGGGGTGTCGGTCCACCACATGAGCTCCTCCCGGTTCGGCCTGGGCCTGGCGGTCTCCACCGGCGGGCTGGCCGCCGAGGGCGGCTTCGATCAAACCTCAGTCTCGGCCGAGGTGAGCGGACGGTACCACTTCATGCCCCGCAGCCCGCTCTCCCCCTTCCTGCAGGGCGGGCTCGGGCTGATGGTCCCCGACACCGACGACTTCGGCACCGAAGTCGGCGAGCAGCTCTTCCCCTACGCCGCCTTCGGCGGGGGACTCGAATACCTGATCGGAAGGGCCGTGGGGCTTCAGGGAACCCTGGAGAACCAGTACGCGCTGTCCGATGGGATCGACGGCATCACCGAGGGCGACGGGCAGGACTCGGTCTGGCGGCTCACCGCCGGGCTGAACCTCTACCTGTCGCGCTTCTGAGCGAGGAGATGAACGTGAACCCGAGCCGCCACGGGGAGGTGATCACCGCCATCAGCTGAGGCTCTTCTCCGGCCGCGAGACGGCCGGCACGGGTGGAGCCGGGAATCCCGTGACAGCCAAAAGGTCGGCGACGTTAGCAAAGCGAAAGCGTTCACTCCACCATGGAGACGACTACCATGAGGATTCTGAAAGCGCTTGTCGCGATGGCCGTCGCCGCGCTGTTCATCAACGCCGGCCCGGCCCTCGCCCAGAACGTCGCGACCGTCGATCAGACGGGTGACGATCATTTCGGAACGGTCACTCAGTCTGGTTCCGATGATGTCGGACACATCACCCAGATGGGCTTCGATGATGGTGTGGCGACCATCACGCAGGGGGGTGACGACAATTTCGCCACCGTCGATCAGGCCTCTACGAACTTCCTGGGAACCTCGTTCGTGGCTCATATCACTCAGACGGGTAATGAGAACGTCGCGACCACCGACCAGTTTGATAACGCGGATGCAACGTCGCTGTTCGCCACCATCGACCAGACGGGCGACTCCAACGTGGCGCACCAGGACCAGCACCAAACCGGTGGCAGCATCGCTCTGACGGCTACCATCGAGCAGTGGGGTGATGACAACTTCGCCACGCAGACTCAGGGTAGCGCTGGGGGAGCGAATTTCCACACCGCCCACATTTTCCAGGACGGTGACGGAAACGTCGCGACCCAGTCACAGGGGTGCTGTTCCATGGACGCCTTCAGCGACATCAGTCAGGTCGGAAACGACAACGTCGCACACGTCGATCAGAGCAACTGAAACTCCACCCACCTTTGATCTAGGAATTGGGGCAGGTTGGGGGTTCCTCTGGGCCCCCAGCCGCTCCATTTTCGAAATAGCAGTTTGGGAGTAGAAGGTCTCAGAATGAAGAGAAATAGATATGGCGACAATGTTGAGTAGAGTGGTTCTCGCTATCGCCGTATTGGCGGTGGGGATTGGAACTACCGCCGAGCCATTACGGGCGCAGGAACGCACACGTTCTGAAATCCACGTCCAACAGGTGGCTACCTCCGGCTACACGGCTAGCGATCTACCGGATTCAAAGACCAGTGAGGACCGGAAGATAGCTTCCCTCTGGCCCCAGGTCTCTTGTGAGAGCCTCGGCCAGACCGCGAGTGAATGCGCCCTGTCCACCTCCGTTCCTCCGGTCTCCCCCGGCACCAACTTGGCCACGATCGTTCAGCACGGGAGCGGGCACAGAGCCACGATTATTCAGCGAGGAATCAGCAACGTCGCCGTCTCCACCCAGCACGGGAGCGGCAACGAGCTCTCTGCCACCCAGCTCGGCAACGACAACCTGATTGGGATCCGGTTGGTCGGCCACGACAACTCCCTGAACGTGCGCCAGAACGGAAACGACAACGCGTATCTGTTGAGCTTTGCGGGAGACGATCTTGACCATTCCGTGACTCAGGTGGGCAGCGGCCTTCGACTCGTCCAGCTCGGCACCGGAAGCCTCCCGTTCAGCGTCGAGCAGCAGGGCACGGGCATGACGGTCCGGATCGAGCACAACCCGCTGAGTCCGTGGCCGAGATAGCGAACCGCTCCCTGTCTGCCGGCTCCGTCCGCCGGTACCAATCGATTTGCGCATTCGTACGAATTCTCCGGAAAGCGAGCAGACATATGCCCATGAGAGTCGGAAATCCGAACACCTTCGCACGAGTGGTCCGGCCCGGACGGCCGGTGCTCCTGCGCCGCCTCGTCTCGGCCGTCGTCGTCGTCCTGGTTCTGGCCCTGTCCGGCTGCAAGGACGCCACGACGTCGCCGGAGTCCACCGGCACCATCGAGGGCCAGGTCCTGAACGACGACACCAGTCAGTCGATCGCCAACGCCCAGGTCACCACCAGCCCGCCCACCAGCGCGCCGGTCACCAGCGACGACGGGCGCTTCCGGATCGAGAACGTCGCCACCGGCGACTACAGCGTCACGGCCAAGAAGTCCGGCTTCGAGAGCCAATCGGTCTCGGTGTCGGTCCAGGAGGACGAGACCACCGAGGTCAATCTGCTCCTGCCCCCCGAGGAGGAGGGGGCGACCGTCGACGCCACCATCACCAACTGGTGGAACGACCGTGTCTCGGCGGACTCGGTGTTCGTGAACGTGGAGTACCGGGTTGAGAACCCGAGCTCGGATTCCGTCGCCGAGTACGAAGTGAATTTCGCCGCCCATTCCCCGAACGGCATCTTCCACCAGCAGGAGTCAGGCGGGCCCCTCCAGGCTGATGAAACCGACGTCGCCAGCTTCCGGAAGTTCATCCGCGACGAGCCCGCCGACTCCGTCCGCATAGACGAGGTCTGGAGCCCCGGCGGCTGACGCCCTCCTCTCCCACGTTCCCGGGCCGGGCCCGGCCCGCGTTTCACACTCCCTCCACTGATTGCTCGCAGGTGATCCCCCGCCTACTTTCACGCTGCCATGAACCCTCGTCACACCATCCTCGGGCGCGACTCTCGCGCGCTTCTCCTCGCGGCGATCTGCGCCTTCGCTCTCCTGGCCGTCGCCTGCGGGAAGAGCCAGCCCTACGGGCAGCAGGACAGCATCATCGTGATCATGCCCGACTCCGTCTGGGCCCAGGTGGAGGACACCACCTACGCCGCCCTGGAGCGGCCGGTAGCCACCATGCGCCAGGAGAGCAAGTACCACGTCACCCAGGTGGATCCGGGGGCGGCGGAGGTCGACCAGCTCAGGCTCTGGCACCAGGTGGTGGTGGCGGGCTCACCCGACGACGAGCTGGTCCGCCGGGTGGCCGACGCCGCCGACGTGGACGAGCTCTCCCCGCCGCAGATGATCTCCGCCGGATCCATCTGGTCCCGGGGCCAGGTGGTCCGGGCCGTGGTAGCTCCCCCGGGGGAGATGGCCGAGGCCTGGGTGGAGGGGCTGGACCGCCTCTTCGAGGCCACCGAGGAGACGTACCGGCGGTTCGCCCGGGAGCGCATGTGGCTCAGCGGGCGGGACAGCGCGCTGGCCGACAGCCTGACGGCGGCCTACGGCTTCAGCCTCGAGGTGCCCCAGGTCTACCAGGTGATCCGGGGAGAGGACCTGGTGATCTTCCGCAACGACAACCCCAGCCCCGCCGACCTGATCCGCTCGGTCACCGTGGCCTGGCGGAGCGACGGGACGGCCGAGCTGGAGCCGGAGACGGCGGCCGGGTGGCGGGCCGCGCTGGACAGCGTCCACTACGGGACCCCCCAGTCGTTCACCCTCGACACGGCGAGCGTCCGCGCCTTCACCCATCGGGGCCACGAGGCGCTGGAGGTCAGGGGGAACTGGGCGGACGAGGGGTCCTATCCCGCCGGAGGGCCCGTGGTCCTCTGGCTCGTGGACTGCGGGGAGCGGACCTACCTGCTGGACACCTGGCTGTACGCACCGAACCCCGAGCGCGGCAAATACCAGTATCTCCTCCAGCTGGAGTGGATCCGGGAGTCCTTCCGCTGCGAGACCGTCGCGGAGGGCTGACGGCCACATGTCGTTCGTCCATCTCCACAACCACAGCGAGTACTCCCTCCTGGACGGGGCCAACCGGATCGAGGAGCTGGTGGACCGGGCCCTGGCCTTCGACCAGCCGGCGGTGGCCCTCACCGACCACGGGAACCTCCACGGAGCCTGGCAGTTCCAGGAGACGGCCCGGAAGAAGGGTCTCCGTCCCATCCTGGGATGCGAGCTCTACATGGCCTACGGCGACCGGCGGTCGAAGGAGAAACCGCCGGAAGCGCCGGCCGAGTACGCCCACCTGCTGGTCCTGGCCCGGAACCGGGAGGGCTGGGACAACCTGGTGAAGCTCTCCTCCGTCGGGTACAAGGAGGGCTTCTACCGGAAGCCCCGCATCGACCGGGAGGCGCTGGCGGCCCACGCCGACGGCCTCATCGTGACCTCGGCCTGCCTCTCCGGCGAGATCGCCCACTACCTGAAGAGGGACCGGTGGGAGGACGCCCGGGAGACCGCCGGATGGTACGCGGGGCTCCTGGGCGAGGAGAACTACTGGCTCGAGGTCCAGGACCACGGGATCCCCGGCCAGGACAAGGTGAACCGCGGGGTCTTCGAGCTCGCCGACGAGATGGGCCTGGGCGTCATCGTCACCAACGACGCCCACTACCTGAAACGGGAGGACGCCGACGTCCACGACACCCTCCTGTGCATCGGCACGGGGGCGCTGAAGGAGGACGACGACCGGCTCCAGTTCCACGGCCAGGAGAGCTACCTGAAGTCCACGGAGGAGATGGCCGGGCTCTTCCCGGACCGTCCGGAGCTCATGGAGCACACGGTGGAGATCGCCGAGCGCTGCGACGTGCGCTTCGACGAGAGCTACCACCTGCCGAACTTCCCGCTGCCGGAGGAGTTCGACGGCGACGCCTCCTACCTCCGCCACCTGGTCACCGAGGGCGCCCGGGAGCGCTACGGCGAGCCGCTCCCCGCGGAGGTCAGGGAGCGGGTGGAGTACGAGCTCTCGGTCATCGAGGAGACCGGCTACGCCGGCTATTTCCTCATCACCTGGGACTTCATCCGGGCGGCCCGGGAGCGGGGCATCCCGGTGGGACCGGGTCGGGGATCGGCGGCGGGCTCCATCGTGGCCTACTGCCTGCGCATCACCGACGTGGATCCCCTCCGCTTCGACCTCCTGTTCGAGCGGTTCCTGAACCCGGACCGGGTGTCCATGCCGGACATCGACATCGACTTCTGCTACGAGCGGCGCGGCGAGGTCATCGAGTACACCCGGGAGAAGTACGGCCAGGAGTCGGTGGGGCAGATCATCACCTTCGGCACCATGAAGGCCCGGGCCGTGGTCCGGGACGTGGGTCGGGTCCTGGGCTTCGAGCCGTCGGAGACCGACCGCCTGGCCAAGCTGATCCCCAGCGGCCCGGGATACTCCCTGACCCTGGAGGAGGCCGTCCGGGAAGTCCACGAGCTCCGGGAGCTCTACGAGGGTGACGAGGACAGGTACCGCCAGCTCCTGGACTACGCCATGGAGATCGAGGGGCTGAAGCGCCACGCCTCCGTCCATGCCGCCGGCGTGGTCATCGCCCCCGGCCCCCTGGACGACTACGTGCCGGTGTGCGTGGACCGGAAGAGCGACGACGAGGCCATCGTCACCCAGTTCGACATGAACGCCCTGGAGAAGGCGGGCATGCTGAAGATGGACTTCCTGGGCCTCCGTACCCTCACCGTCATCTCCGACGCGTGCGCGGCCGTGGAGCGCCGCCAGGGCCGGACGGTGGACTGGGACGAGATCGGGCTCCAGGACCCGGCGGTCTACCGGATGCTCTCCCGGGGCGGGACCAGCGGGGTCTTCCAGTTCGAGTCCGCCCTGGCCACCGAGAAGCTGAGGGCCATGCGGGCGGACCGGTTCGAGGACCTCATCGCCGTGAACGCGCTGATCCGGCCGGGGCCCCTCGATTCGGGGATGACCGACCACTACATCGAGCGGAAGCTCGGCGAGGAGCGGGTCAGCTACCCCCACCCGGACCTGGACGAGATCCTGGACGACACGTTCGGGATCATCGTCTACCAGGAGCAGGTCATGCGGACGGCCCAGGAGCTGGCGGGCTACTCCCTGGGCGAGGCCGACGTCCTGCGGAAGGCGGTGGGGAAGAAAGACGCCGAGCTGATCCAGGAAGAGCTGGAGCGGTTCCGGCGGCGCTGCATGGAGAACGGGGTGGACGAGGCCCGGGCCCGGGAGATCGCCGACCTCATCGAGACCTTCGGCCGGTACGGCTTCAACAAGGCCCACTCCACCGCCTACGCCGTCCTGTCCTACCGGACGGCCTGGCTCAAGGCCCACTACCCGGCCGAGTTCATGGCCGCGCTGCTGACCTCGGAGATCGGCGACACCGACAAGGTGGTGGCCTACATCGCCGAGGCCCGTCGGATGGGGCTCGAGGTGCTCCCCCCCAGCGTCGACGAGTCGGGCTACAAGTTCACCGTGGTGGACGACGACCGGATACGGTTCGGCCTCGGCGCCATCAAGGGAGTGGGGCGATCGGCGGTGGAGTCCATCCTGGCCGCCCGGGAGGAGGAGCCCTTCGAGTCGTTCTTCGACTTCTGCCGGCGCATCGACCTCCGGCTGTGCAACAAGCGGGTGCTGGAGGCCCTCATCGCCGCCGGCGCCCTGGACGAGTACGGGACCCGGGCGGCGCTCACCGAGGGCGTGGACCCGATCCACTCCGAGGCGCAGCTCCGCCAGCGCGAGGAGGAGATGGGCCAGGCCTCCCTGTTCGGCGAGGCCAGCGGCAACGGGACCGACCGGCCCGAGCCCGAGCTCCCCGACGTGGAGGAGTGGAGCGAGCGGGAGCGCCTCCAGGTGGAGAAGGAGGTCATCGGCTTCTACACGTCCGGGCATCCCCTGGACCGGTTCCGGGAGCTGGTGGAGCACTTCGCCACGGAGGCCAACACCTCGAACCTGGTGGAGCACCGCGACCGGGACGTCCGGGTGGCGTGTGTGGTGACGGAGGCCGACGTCCGCAAGGCGCGCAGCGACGGCCGGGAGTACGGACGGCTCACCATCGAGGACTACCACGGGACGGCCACGGCCCTGGCCTTCGGCGAGGGATGGGCCGAGCACCGGGAGGTGCTCTCCCAGGAGGCGCCGGTGCTGCTGGCGGGTACCGTCTCGGGGAACTCCCGCGACGAGGACGACCCGCCCATCTTCGTCGACGCCGCCGTGCCCCTGGCCGAGGTGCGCCGGAGCGGCCGGGTGGGGGTGTGCATCGAACTGGAGCCCCGCCTGGATCTTCCCGAGGACGCCTTCGACCGGGCCCGGGAGGCCGCGCGCTCGGCCGAGGGACGGGGACCTCTGGTGGTGGAATGGCATAACGGGGGGAGCGGCGAGGGGCCGTCGCGGTTCACCTCGGTGAGCCTGGGCGTGAAGCCCACCCCGGACCTCCTGGAGGAGCTGCGCTCGGTGTTCGGACCCGAGCGGGTGCGGCTGGTGGACGACGAGGGATAGGTTTCATGGTTCTGGACAGGGAAGAAGGATTCGAGGAGCTCCGGGAGCGCATCCGGGAGCTCCGCCGGATGGCCCGGGAGAAGGGGGTCGAGATGGCCGACGAGATCAACGAACTCGAGGAACGTCTCGAGGAGAAGAGGGCCGACATGTTCGACGACCTCTCCCGGTACGAGCGGGCCAAGCTGGCCCGCCACCAGGAGCGGCCCTTCACCCTGGACTACGTGGAGGCCCTGTTCGAGGACTGGGTGGAGCTCCACGGCGACCGCAGGTACTCGGAGGACCGCTCCATCGTGGGCGGCTGGGCCCGGATCGACGGCCGATCGGTCATGGTGATCGGCCAGCAGCGGGGCCGGGACATGAAGCAGAACCTGGAGCGGAACTTCGGCTCCCCGCACCCGGAGGGATATCGGAAGGCCGAGCGGCTCATGGAGATGGCCGAGAAGTTCGGCAAGCCCGTGGTCACCTTCGTGGACACCCAGGGCGCCTACCCGGGGATCGGCGCCGAGGAGCGGGGACAGGCCGAGGCCATCGCGCGGAACCTGTTCGTCATGTCCGGCCTCCGGGTGCCCATCCTCACCTGCATCATCGGCGAGGGGGGCAGCGGCGGGGCCCTGGGCATCGCCGTGGCCGACCGGGTCCTCATGATGGAGAACGCCATCTACAGCGTCATCTCCCCCGAGGGGTGCGCCGCCATCCTCTGGCGCTCCCGCGACGAGGCGGAGAAGGCCGCCGAGGCGCTCAGGATCACGGCGCCGGACCTGGAGGAGCTGGGGGTGATCGACGAGATCGTCCCCGAGCCCCCGGGCGGCGCCCACTCCGCTCCCGACGAGGCCGCCCGTGCCCTGGGCGACGCCATCCGCCGGCACCTGGAGGAGCTCGCGGACGTCGACCCCGAGGAGCTGGTGGACGCCCGGCGCCGCAAGTACTACGAAATGGGCCAGTGGCGCGAGGTGGAGCCCGAAGTGGAATCCGAAGGGGAATCCGAGGGGGAGCGCGGGACGGAGCGTGAGGCGGAGTCGGGCTGATGCAGATCACCGAGGTCCGCTTCAAGGGCGTCCGCTCGGAGTACTTCACCTTCCGGGGCGACCGGCCCCTGCGGCAGAGGGAATACGTGGTGGTCCAGGCGGACCGGGGCCGGGACCTGGGCTGGGTGCGCCGCGTGGTGGACGGCGACGAGCACTACTGCGACGGGGGCTGCGAGCACGCCGGGGAGCGGCCGGTGGTGCCGCCCCAGAGCCGGATCCTCCGACGAGCCGCCCCGGTGGACGTGGAGCGGATCTTCGACCTCCGGGAGGAGGAGCCCGAGGTCTGCCGGAAGACCCGCGAGATGGTCCGGGAGCACGGCCTGAAGATGAAGGTCAGCGACGCCGAGTGGCAGTGGGACAGGAAGAGGCTCACCGTCTACTTCACCGCCGACCGGCGGGTGGACTTCCGGGAGCTGGTCCGGGACATGGCCCGGGAGTTCCAGGCGCGGATCGAGCTGCGCCAGATCGGGGTCCGCGACGAGGCCCGCCGGGTGGGCGGCATCGGCCGCTGCCGCCGGGAGCTGTGCTGCCGGACCTGGCTCCAGGACCTGGAGCCGGTGAGCCTCCAGGTGGCCAAGGACCAGGGCCTGTCGCTGAACCCGGCCCAGATCTCCGGGGCCTGCGGCCGGCTCATGAACTGCCTCCGCTACGAGCACGAGCAGTACGAGCAGGCCCGGAAGCGCTTCCCCCGGAAGGGCCAGACGCTGCGCACCTCCCGGGGCCAGGAGGAGGTGGTGGCGTGGAACCTCTTCAAGGACACCGTCTCCCTCCGGGACGACGCCGGGGACACCAGGATCGTGGCCCTGGAGGAGCTGAAGCAGGAGACGGCCCGGCACGGGAAGGGCCCCCTGGACGACGGGGGGACGGAGGCCTCCGGGGGAGCCCCCGACGCCAGGGGCGGGAGCTGACGTGAGCGCGGGATCGGCCGACCCGGAGCGGTACTACCTGACCACCGCCATCGACTACTCCAACGGCGAGCCCCACCTCGGCCACGCCCTGGAGAAGATCGGCGCCGACGTCATCGCCCGCTATCGCCGGCGTCGGGGCCAGGAGGTCCGGTTCGTCATCGGGATGGACGAGCACGGCCAGAAGATCGCCCGGAGCGCCGAGGAGCGGGGGCTCACGCCCCAGGAGCTGGTGGACCGGATGGCCGGACGCTTCCGGGAGACCTGGGAGCGGCTGGACCTCTCCCACGACGACTTCATCCGGACCACCGAGGACCGGCATCGGCGGGCGGTCCAGGCCGTGGTGGAGCGGGTGCGGGAAGCCGGCGACCTCTACCTGGACCGGTACGCCGGCTACTACTGCGTGGGCTGCGAGGCCTTCAAGAAGGAGGAAGACCTGGACGAGGAGGGGCGCTGCCCCACCCATCCCGGCCGGGAGGTGGAGTGGACCGAGGAGGAGAACTGGTTCTTCCGGCTCTCCGACTACCGGGACGATCTCCTGGCCCACATCCGGGATCATCCGGAGTTCATCCGGCCCGAGAGCCGCCGGAACGAGATCCTCCGGCTCCTGGAGGGCGGACTGGACGACATCTCGGCCTCCCGCTCCCGGCTGGACTGGGGGATCCCCTTCCCGGGGACCGGGGGCCACACGGTCTACGTCTGGTTCGACGCCCTGCCCAACTACCTCTCGGCCGTCGGCTTTCCCGAGGACCGCTATCACCGCTGGTGGCCCGCTCAGCTCCACGTCATCGGGAAGGACATCACCCGCTTCCATTGCGTGATCTGGCCGGCCATCCTCATGTCGGCGGGGCTCGAGCTGCCGGAGACCGTCTGGGGCCACGGCTTCGTGAGCGTGGCCGGCGGCAAGGTGTCCAAGTCGGCGGGCGTCCCCTTCGAGCTCCCCGGGCTGGTGGATCGACACGGACCCGATGCGTTCCGGTACTTCCTGATGCGGGAGGTCCCCTGGGACGGCGACCGCGACTTCCGGCAGGGCGGATTCATGGAGCGGCTGGACGGCCGCTACAACTCGGACCTGGCCAACGACCTGGGGAACCTGCTGAACCGGACGCTCTCCATGATCGGAAAGTACCGGGACGGGCGGGTCCCGGCCGGCGGCGACCGGACCGAGCTCGACGGCGAGGCCGAGGCCCGGCGCCGCGAGTACCACCGGCGGATGGAGGAGCACCTGCTCCACCGGGCCCTCGAGGCGGCGTTCGAGCTGGTGGGGCGGGCCAACGCCTTCGTGGACGAGTCGGAGCCCTGGGCCCTGGCCAGGACGGAGCGCGAGGGCGGCGAGGGGGCGGGGGAGGCCGGCCGCCGTCTGGACGCCGTGCTGGGCTCCCTGGCCCGGACGCTGGCCCACGGGGCCGTGCTCCTGGAACCGTTCATGCCCGAGCGCTCCCGGGAGCTCTGGCGTCAGCTCGGCGGCGCGGGGGAGCTCCCCGACTTCGACGCCCTGGCCGCCGGCGACTACCGGCTGGAGGAGATCCGGGAGGGCGAGGTGCTCTTCCCCCGCTACGAGCCGGAGGGCTGAGACCGGACGCCCGATCGTCCAGGCGCCACGGCTGGTCGCGTTGATTCACCGGTTTCCGGCCTCTAGCTTGCGTCCGACCAGTGAGCCGTCAGACAGCCCAGACTACCGTCCGGAGGGAACGTGAACAGGAGCCGGGAGACGTTCATGAGTAGAGACTCGATCCTGCCGGGAGTGGCCCTCGTCCTGGCCCTGGCCGTGGGAGCCTGCGGCGGGGACCAGGTGGCCGTCCAGGTCACCGATTCGCCCCCGGGAGCCGACAGCCTGCGGCCCGTGGAGGACGTCGAGGTGCAGCTCCTGCCCTACGACAGGGATTCCATCTTCGACGCCCTCACCGAGATGGCCGACGAGCCGGAGCCGGAGATCCCCGACACGCTCCGCGCCATGATCCAGGAGGTCAGCGACCGTCAGCAGGAGTGGCGGGACGCCGACGCCGAGTGGCAGACGCTCCGGGACAGCCTCCGGAACATCCGCCAGCGGATGAACGGCATGAACGAGGCCTCCGACGAGTACCGGGCGCTCTTCGACCGCTTCAGCGACGTGGAGAGCAGGGTGAACGCCCTGGAGACGGCCAAGGAGCAGGCCTTCGAGCGCTTCGACGCCCTCCAGCAGCGAACCCTCTCCTTCGCCGACTCCATCCGGATCCTCCGGGACGCGTGGGCCGAGGAAGCCTACCGCTCCTATACGGCGATCACCGACAGCATCATGGACTCGAGGGACGTGGAGGCCCGCTACGACACCACCGACACCGGGGGCTGGGTGCAGTTCAACTTCCCCAGCGGCGACTGGTGGGTCCACACCCGGGTGTCCGGGCCCTACGAGGAGCTGTACTGGAACCTTCCGATCTCCGCCGGCACCGACACGCTCCGGCTGACGCCCGACAACGCAGAGGTCCGGCTGCGGCTGTAGGCCAGCTCCGGCCGTAGACCCGCTCCGGCCCGCGGCGGAGGCGGGCGGGGCCGCCGAGCCCGCAGCCGCCAGGGGCCCCGGCGCCGACACGGCGCCGGCGGCCCCTCTTTTCGTCCCGCCCCGGGCGGCCGACGGGCCGAGGCCGAGGACCCCGACGGAGGCACCGACACCATGAGCCACGAGCTCCACGAAGCGCTGACCTTCCGGGTGGACGACGAGGGCGTGGGTCGCCTGACGTTCGACGACCCCGGGAGCGACGTGAACGTCCTCAGGGTCCCGATCCTGGAGGCGCTGGAGGAGGCGGTCTCCCTCATGGAGCGCCGAGCCGCCGACGGGGGCCTCGCCCTGGTGCTGTTCCGTAGCGGCAAGGAGGGGAACTTCATCGCCGGGGTGGACGTCCAGGAGATCGCGGGCCTGGAGACGCCGGAGGAGGCCCGGGAGAAGACCCGGCTGGGCCAGCGCATCTACCAGAGGATCGCCGACCTCCCGGTGCCCACGGTGGCCGCGGTCCGGGGCACCTGCCTGGGCGGGGGAACCGAGCTGGCCCTGGCCTGCGACCACCGGATCCTCGCCGACGCCCCCGACACCAGGATCGGACTGCCGGAGGTCAAGCTCGGGATCCTCCCGGCCTTCGGGGGCTCCACCCGGCTCCCCCGGCTCTGCGGGATCCAGAACGCCCTCCGGATGATCCTCACCGGCAACCCGGCGGGCGCCCGGAAGGCCGGCCGCATCGGCCTGGCCGACCGGGTGGTGCCCGGCGGCCGGTTCGAGGCCGAGGTGGAGGCGTTCCTCCAGGACGTCCGGGCCGGCGACGTGCCCCCCGCGCGTTACGACAAGTCCCTGACGGAAAAGCTCCTGGAGGACAACCCGGTGGGCCGAGCCCTCCTCTTCCGCCAGGCCCGGAAGCGGACCCGGAGCCGGGCCGGCGACCATTACCCGGCGCCCCTCCGTGCCCTCCGGGTGATCGAGGAGGGCTATCCCCGCTCCGTGGAGGAGTCCCTGGAGCTCGAGGCCGAGGCCCTGGCCGAGCTGGCCATGACGCCCGAGTCGAAGAACCTGATCCGTGTCTTCCTCCTCAGCCGGGGGGTCGAGAAGGCGCTCCCCGAGGAGATCCGGGAGAAGGCGCGGCCGGTGGAGAAGGTCGCCGTCCTGGGCGCCGGCACCATGGGGGGCGAGATCGCCGAGGTGGTGGCCTCCAACGACGTCCCGGTGGTGCTCAAGGACATCGAGCGGGAGCCGCTGGACGAGGCCCTCCACCACGCCCGCTCCCTCTTCGACAAGGCGGTCCGCAAGGACGTGTTCGACGAGGCCGCCGCCGGGCGGAAGTTCGCCCTCATCACCCCGGCCCTGGACTACGACGGTTTCGACGACGTGGACCTGGTGGTGGAAGCCGTGGTGGAGCGGATGGACGTGAAGCAGTCGGTCCTCCAGGAGGTGGAGGACGCGGCCCCCGAGCGCTGCCTCTTCCTCACCAACACCTCCTCCCTCTCGGTGGACGAGCTCGCCTCCGCGGCCGAGCGCCCGGAGCGTGTGGGAGGACTCCACTTCTTCAACCCGGCTCACAAGATGCCCCTGGTGGAGGTGGTCCGGGGCGAGGCGACCTCCGAGGAGGCCCTGGCCACCGCCTTCCAGTTCACCCTGGACATCGGCAAGAGCCCGGTGGTGGTGGAGGACGCCCCCGGCTTCCTGGTGAACCGGCTCCTGTCGCCGTACCTGAACGAGGCGGTCCGGCTGGTGGCCGAGGGCCACGACGTGGCGGCGGTGGACGAGGCCCTGGAGGACTTCGGCATGCCCATGGGTCCGTGCCGCCTCCTGGACGAGATCGGCCTGGACGTGGCGGGCCACGCCCGGGAGACCATGGAGGAGGCCTTCGGCGACCGGATGTCCGCGCCCCGGATCGTCGACGAGCTGGTGGAGGACGGCGATCTCGGACGGAAGACCGGCCTGGGATTCTACCGTTACGAAGTGGATGAGGCCGCCGAAGTGAACCCGGGTCTCCGGAAGCGGCTGGAGGCGCTCCGGGGTCCCGACCGGGAGCCGGACCCGGAGGAGGTCCGCCGGCGCTGCCTCTACCTCATGGTGAACGAGGCGGCGATGACCCTGGACGAAGGGATCGTGCGCGAGGCCGACGACGTGGACGCCGCCATGGTCATGGGCACCGGCTTCCCCCCGTTCCGGGGCGGGCTCCTTCGGTGGGCCGACCGGGAGGGACTCCCCGGGATCGTGGACCACCTCTCCCGGGCTCGCGACGAGCTGGGCCCCCGTTTCGCTCCCGCCGACCTGCTCGTGGAGCGGGCCGGGGACGGCGACGGATTCACGGCACCGCCGGGCTGATCGAGCGTCGCTCCGGTGGCGGCATCGTCGTGGACCTCGAGCGGGAGCCCGGCGACCGGCGGAGCTACCGCCAGGAGCTCCTCCGACGGACGCCGGATCACCGGATCACCCTGTTCCGGGTCGACGCCGGGAGCGCGCCCCTGACCATCGCCC